>JABJCN010000159.1 GCA_018668635.1 Opitutia bacterium | reverse complement strand
AGTAGATAGAGTACGCCAAAAATCAGGACGAGGTCATGTGCACTGATTGAGACATGTATTCCTGTGGGTAGTTGATCCGTGAAGACCTTCGTGCGATCCAGAAAAGGGAGCAGACTTGCAATTACAACTAGTTCCATGCGTATGCAAGCCGCCATTATGGGACCGATAAACCTAACCTTTAGACGTTGATGCTCCGGCAGGTTTATTGCCAGATTTTTCAGTTGATCAATTCGGCGCGCGCCAAGGATGACCTGAATGTAGGTTAGTGTTACAAAGCAGGTAAGGGCGTGGAGGAATCCACTCCATGTAGGGTCGTCCTGGGGCATGATTGAACGACCGGTGACGTTAGGCTATGATGAACATTCGGGACCGTCGCATGAAAGTCCTTCCATTCCCTGTAATACCGTGCGAACAGCAACTCCTGCATTGACGGCGGCGACGAGGTCGGCGGTCGCGGTCAGGGTATCCCGGGTGATTCCACCCTGGAGTGCCTTTTCAATGCGTCCGCCTGTGCAATGGGTGCATCCGCGGGTAATTGTGACGGCCAGTCCAATGAGTTGTTTTTCGCGGTCAGAGAGATGTTCGGTGGCACTGGCTTTTTCGAGTGCCTGGATGACATGAAGGTCCTGAGGATTCATTGTTTCAGCGGGTTGAATTGTGAACGATGGGTCGAGTCCATATGATATCAAGAAAGCGTTCCTGTTACTCAAGTGGAAAAGGAATCTCAGTTGACACCGAATTGCAGAATCCGCGCCGCAGTCCCCTTGCTTCGGGGATTATTCTTTTTGGCTACACGTATGCGGGCCGTGTGATTACCTTGATTCAGGTCGGAGGCCATGATGACCGTCCTTGGGTAATGGAGTCCCCGACTGTAATTGTGGTAAAGGTCAACGGGAGCGAATTCTCCTCCGTCAATGCTTGTTTCCAGGATTCCTGCATCTGGACCGGCCAGAACATAGGCACCCAGGGTGGGACCCTCGAACTTGATTGTTGTTTCTGCACCGGCCTGGTCCGCACAAAGCAGTTTCATTCCTGCAAAAGTGTTGCGGAAGCTCCCGGGAATCTTCTTCCATTCGGGCTGGATGAAGGAAAATCCCTTGTCCTTCGATGCCTTGCCGGGAGAGAGGAAGTGTCCATTGATGTAGCTACCCTCATCCAGCGGGGAAGAGGGGACCCGGTGGGGTTTCCTGCTCGAGCTCTTGTTTAATGGTTGGCTCCATGCGGCTTCAAGAATTCTTTTTGCCCCCTCTGCCGCCATCATGTTGCCCGTTTTTCCGGGATGAGTACCGCCAAACTGCTTCCAGCTCATTGTGCCTGCCTCGATTCGATCAGCCAACTCCCTTGCAGCGAAGTTTGTGGATACCCCGTAGTGCTGGAGAACCATCTCATGAGCTGCCATTGAGAGAGAGGTCTGTCCTTCCTGCAAGGTCTTCAGCATCCCGGGATTCACAAAGTGGGTACAGATGATGTCCATCTCGGGCTGAACAGTTCTGGCCTGCCTGATGATTCCTTCCATGCCACGGATGCAGTTTTGCCGCGTGTGCCCTGCATCCTGATCATCGTTGACTGCAAACTCGACGAAGAAGAGGTCAATACGTCCCTTGTTCAGGACATGGTCCTGAAGCCTGAATGCCCCCGTTGTTGAGCAGGTGGAGGAGATTCCCGCATTCACGAACTCGAACTTGGTTTCGGGAAACCTTTTTTGCAGCCATCCGGTGAGGATGGGGCGATAGCCTTCCATCTGGGTGATTGAACCGCCGATAAAGGCGACTCGGCCAGTTTTCTCCTTTTCAAACTGGATTAGGGAGTTCTGCAGGTTTCCCCGGTAGATTGTATTTCGGTTGAGTCCGGCCTGCAGAAGGCTGGTTGCAAGGAATGAAAGAGTTGTAACGAGAAGTGGTAGTATTGGTTTCATTACTGCACAAGACGTATCGGTGGTTGTGGTCATGTCAAAACTTCTTGCGATATATTGGAATTCTTGACGGGATGAATGTCATGAATCATTTACTGCCCCTCCTCTTGATGCCCCTTGTTATCCAGATGGGTTTTGCGGAGTTCAGGGCCGGGGCATCCCGAACCGATATTTCCCCAAAGGCGTTTCCCGTATTGGTCAATGGGGGATTCATGAGCCGTACTGCCAGTACGGTCACCGATCCACTTTATGCCCGTTCAATTGTCCTGTCAGACGGCTCGACCCGGATTGCCATCGTTGTTGTTGACAGTTGCATGATGCCACGTGCCATGCTCGACAAGGCAAAAGAGATTGCCGCCAGGAGGACCGGGATTCCTGCCGATCACATTCTTGTCTCTGCAACCCACACCCACACTGCGCCATCTGCTTTTGCCTGTCTTGGCACGGATGCCGATCCCCGTTACGTTCCGTTCCTTATCCACAAGATTGCGCAGGGCATAGAGTCTGCGCAGAAAAACCTTCAGCCAGCGGAGGTTGGTTGGCATTCCGTGCAGGCGTCGAAGTTCACGGCGTTGCGCAGATGGATTCTTCGTCCTGACCGCATGGAACTTGATCCTTTTGGTAATCGCACTGTCCGTGCCACAATGCACGCCGGTCGAAACTGGGGGAATGTAATAGGGGAGTCCGGTCCTGAGGATCCCGAGTTGGCCATGCTTTGCATCCGTAACCTCAATGGGCGTCCCCTCGCGGTCCTGGCAAACTTCTCCATGCATTACTTTGCCGGAGTCAAGGCGTTGAGTGCGGACTATTTCGGGATGTTCAACAGAAACCTGAAGCAAATGATACCAGGAACTGACGAAACCTTTGTCGGTATAATGTCACATGGTTGCAGTGGTGACATCTGGCGGCGAGATTACACGCTGCGGGACTGGAAGACCAACCCACCCAAGCCCGATGAGCAGATGAAGATCGAGTCTTACGCCGAGGGATTGGCCCGCCTTGCACTTCGCGGGTTTGATAAGGTGCATTACCGCTCGGAAATAGACTTGGCGATGTCCGAGCGCAGGATGAAACTTCGTTACCGTGTGCCTGACGCCCAACGCCTGGTGTGGGCAAAGGGTGTCCTTGCCCGTCAGGTCGATCGTGCGCCGAAAGATCGCACGGAGGTCTACGCCAATGAACAGGTGATCCTTCATGAGCTTCAGGAGACGGAAATCGTTATACAGGCCCTTCGAATAGGCGACATGGCAATTACCACAACACCGAATGAGACTTATGCCCTTACCGGCTTAAAGCTCAAGGCCATGAGTCCGCTGGAAAAGACCATGGTAATTGAGCTGGCAAATGGAGCTGACGGCTACATACCACCGCCGGAACAACATGTTCTCGGTGGTTACAATACCTGGCCCGCTCGTTCAGCAGGCCTTGAGGAGCAGGCTGAACCGAAAATCGTGGAGGGGTGCCTGCAATTGCTGGAAATCGTTTCCGGGAAATCCCGTCGTATTCCTGAAGCTGTTATCAGTAATGAACGTCAATTACGTATTGATTCGAGACCACTTGCTTACTGGACCCTTGATGAATTCAATGGCCCCCATGCGGTGGATATTTCAATGAACCATCATAATGCCACCTTTGAGAGCGGAGTGGTTTTTCATCTCAAGGGAGTGGATCAACAGGCTGCGCATTTCTGCGGGGGACGTCTACGCTCCCATCTCCCTGGACTGGAATCCGATTTCACTGTATCCATGCACTTCTGGAACGGCATGCCCAATGGTGCACGTAAGGTTGCCGGTTGGATGTTTTCCCGTGATCATGTCAACGGGATTACTTTGCATGGTGACCACCTCGGCCTTACCGGCAACGGTCGCATTGTTTTCAGGCATGGGGATGTTGTCTCAATTGGTCGGACCATGCCATACAAACGCTGGAAATGGATGCAGGCAACTCTAGTCCGAAATGGCCGTAATGTGATCGTGTATGCCAACAGGAAAGAAGTTCTTTCCGTGAAAACTCAGGAACCTTCGTTTTCAAAGGGTTTCGGTGACCTTTTTATTGGTGGACGCTCCGACAATGAGGACAACTGGGAAGGGCGACTTGACGAGATTGTCATCTACGATCGCGCCCTGTCCGGGAAGGAGTTGATGGAGAAGGTTTTTTTGAAGCAGTGACCCAGGTTATTCGGGGGATTTCTTCAATTACCCGGATGAATCAATTCTTCAGGAATGCCAGTAAATCCTTCATCTCCTGCCGGGTCATTGTTTGCTCCAGTCCCTCCGGCATCAGGGATTTGTTGCTGGCCTGAAACTTTTTGATCATTGACCGCTGAATGGTTTGCCGGAGGCCCAACGGCAGGGTCAGGGTAATTTCCTCGGGGGTTTCCGAGGATAGGATTCCAGCAAATGTTTTTCCGTCCCGGGTCTCGACCTCGTAGAGGGTGAATCCCGCGTGGACTTCGCGGTTTGGGTCCAGGATGTGGAGGAGCAGTGCCTCAGCGGGTTGGTTTCGAAGTCCGGTCAGGTCTGGGCCGACCTTGTGGCCAACATCCCCATAAGTATGGCATTGGGCGCATGTACGCTGGTAGACGGTCAATCCGTTTGATGGTTTCCCGGTCTGGTCGTGAAGATTCCTGTAGGCTTCAAACACCTTTTGCCTGTCCACGTCTACGGGAGTGTGGAAGAGTTCCCGGGCGCGTGCCTCGACCTTCCGGTTGCCCTGAACCCGTTTTCGCTGGTTGATAGTCAGTGCATGACGGGGGATTTGGCCGACCTCGATGGCATCAAGGACTGCTGGATGGTTACGGGTGTTTTCAAGGATGGTTGACAAAAGGAACTGCCTGGATTCAGGCCCAAGACGGGCATGCCTGACCAGGAGTTTTTTAACATCGACCTTGTGACCAATGAGCTGGATTGAGATGTTTTGTACGCCTTGGGGTGCAGTGGCATCAATAAGGTCCAGAAGGGTAGCTGGGCGGTCGGTTGCAGTAATACGAATGGCCAGGATACGATCAGCAACGGACAGGGAAGAGTCCCGGGCGGACTTGAATGCCTTTTCTATTACTGGTTTCGGTATCGGGTCGGTGCGTCCGAGATGAAATGCAAACAACTGGCTGTTGCTCCAGCCTGGGTTGGCAACAGCTACATTGTCTGGAATCTTTGCGAGGGATTCAATTAATTCCGGTGCGGCCCGGTTGCCCAAGTGTTGAAAAAGCTCATGTGGCCGGTTTTCGAATATATGGAGAATAGCGGCACGAAACCATTCATTGGCCCCGGAGTCCGTTGCGATTTTGCCAATTCTCTGTGAGTCCTTTGTAATGTCGGCCTCAAGAACCTCCTTGATTGCCCGGCTGACTCCGAGCGCTTTGGGCAGGGGACGTGGCTTGTCCCTGGAATGCGATGTAATCCTCCATATTCGGCCGTGTTGCTTGCCGGCATTGAAGTCCATCCCGGCGGAGGCTTCCTTGGGCAGATAGTTGGGGTGGTCGATGAACTTGCGATACATGTCACAAATATACAGGGCGCCGTCCGGTCCGGTGGTTGCAAAGACCGGGCGGAACCATTGATCGGGTGAGGCAAGGAATTCGCGATCAGGTACGGAGGGAATGGATTCAAATTTCGTGGCTGTCTCGCGCAGGAATCGACAATGGACCAGATTCTGTGCGGGCTCACAAATGAAGAAGGCTCCTCGGTGTCGGGGCAGGCGCTTGCCATCATGAAAATTGAGGCCGCATGCAGAAGTGAAGGTGCCGGCATGGAGATTCTGCATCAGTTTGGGGATGAAACTGGAGGCTGTCGTGTCGGGTGATAACGGATGCAGTCGGCTTCGGCCTTCGGCAAGATCGATCACGGGTTTGGGATAGGGTGGAGGTGGCTTGTTCCCTGAATGGGTCCAGACACACCACTGCAAAGGATTACGATTGGAGTTGATGAATCGTCTACCGTTGTTGTCAAAGGCTTGTCCAAACTGCCCGTAAGTAAGAAGGGGTTGGAACTCGAGGGTCTCTGGATGAAAACGCCCGTCATTACGGCGGATTTCAACCGGTGATCGATCCGGGTGAAGGGGGCTGGAGACCTTTGCGCCTGTAAGTCCACTGGTGACATAAATCCATCCGTCCGGTCCAAGTGTGGGACAGGCAACCCGCAATTGCTCACTGCTGCTGTCGGTCCCGAACCCGGTAAGGACAATCCTGTTGATGTCTGGTCGCCCGTCGTTGTTTGTATCCTTGAAATAAAGGATATCCGGGGCGGATGTGACGAAGAACCCCCCGTCCCATGGCAGGATTCCGTTTGGGAATATCAAGTCCCGGGCAAAGACGTTACGGTTTTCAAACAGCCCATCTTTGTTGAGGTCTCGCAGTCGTACAATACGGCCCTTGCGTGCATCCGGAAGCCCTTTCCCAGGATGGGGATAACCGGGACTCTCAACGACATACACGTTGCCGTTTCTATCAAAGCACATTGCGATGGGATCAATGACCTGAGGCTCTGCCGCAACCAGTTCGACTCGCAAGTCCGGTGACTCGAACTGGAATGCCCTGACAGATTCATCCGGGCTGAGAGGTCTGGCATTCAGGACCGTGGAACAAAAGAGTATTCCAACGACCGCTGTCAGCGGGATTACGTTGTCCAAGCTGATGTGTTTTGGAACACGAAAATGTGGTTGCGGCATTTTAACCGCCCATTTGATGGCTCGGATGTAAAATTGGCGAGGTTTTCCTTAACGGAGAATCACTTGGATGGGATTTCGTTGAGTGTATAGTAGGCGACCGGGTGGAGAAGCGGGTGGTCTTTGCCTTTCTGGCGTATGGCAGGCGTATGAAGTTCATGCACATGTCCCTTTATGAGGCCTTCGACTACGAGGCGGACACTCCGTCCATCCTTTCCTGGAATGGCCGCAGTGATTTTGGGCGTACTCTTGTCGACAACAGGGCTGCCGTAACCTTTTTGATAGATGTAGGTATAAGCCTCCATCAGGTATTTGGTGGTGTCAGTTAGGGAGGCAGGGTCGGCAGGATGGGTGAAGGTCAGTTCAAATCCGTCGTGGCGGGCATGCATCTCATGAATCTCGAAGGGGACTTTACCGGTCCAGTTGACGCGCTGGAATGAGAAGGGTTTTTTGCCGTGTGAGCCCCAGCCTCGATTGGTGCCGCCTGTGAACATGGAGCCATCCTTTGCGAAGCGAGCCACGATGTTGCCTGAGCCAAATCCTTTGAGGAACGGGAACGCCGCGCCCTGGTAATAGCCATTGACTTTCTCCAGGAAGACGCGGTGGACCTTGGAGTGGGTCTGTTCCGATACGAAAAGCTGGTTGCTGAAAGGGCCAAACTTGCCGTTGGTCTCATCGCACTCGATGCCTGCGGGTGAGTTCCCCATCTTGCCGTGGGGCAGGACGATCGGCGGGGGGATCAGTGCGGGTACCTTTTTGCGTTCGGTCTCGATTCGGCTGCCGCTTTTGGGCTCCGGAGGCTTGGCCCCGAGAACATCAGTGAGCGCGAAGTACTTGTTGCCTGTGGGGTTGCCCTGGAAGCTTCCCTTGGCGAGGTGCTTGAGTGAACTGGAACCGTTCCAGAGGCCTTGGTTATCACAGTAGAAGACGTCCCCAAGGTGGTTTAAGCCGATGCCGCCGGGGGAGCGGATTCCGTAGGCGGTGGGGACGGTCTGGCCGTCGGGGGTCACGCGCATACACCAGCCTCGAAAAGGGCTTTTGTCATCAGCGCCACCGGAGCCGGTTAGGCAGAGTACGACCCAGATATTGCCCTCCTTGTCATGACGAGTTCCAAAGGCATATTCATGGTAGTCCCCGTTGATGCCCCATCCATCGCCGACGGTCTCAAATATATCAGCACGGCCATCGCCGTCACTGTCCTTGATACGGGAAACTTCCGGGCGCTGGGTTAGGTAGAGCCAGTCGTCCTTCCATGCGATTCCGATAACCTCATGCAGACCGCGGGCGAAGAGGGTCCAGTCGGGTGCTTTTTCGGCGTTTGCCGAGAAGGCATCGTCAGCGACCCAGATGTCACCACGCCGGGAGGCGATGGCGACCTTGTTGCCGGGAAGGATGTCGATACCGCTGACCTCAATAGTCTCACCTTCAGGCAGTGGGATATCGGTGATGGGATAGTAGTCGGCCTCAGTGGGCTGTGCAGCCAGGCTGGTGGCGAGTATGAGCAGAGCGGTGGTGGCTTGAATGGCTTTCATTGAATTTTCGTCTTATGGGTGTTTGCAGGATTTTCGGTACGGGTTCACTCTGTCCAGGCGTAGGTGAGTTCGAGATGGGCGCCGCCTCTCTTGAATTCTATGGGCACGCGTAGTTCGCCACTCTGGATACTGGCCTTGGCGCCTTTGACCGTGATAAGCAGTTGGTCATCAATGAGGAATCCGCCATCCTGTTCGGCGATGTTACCTGTGGCGGCGCGGAAGTAGAGGTTTTCCGGTGCCTGCTTCCCGGATAGCTTCAAGGTTCGCTTAAAATGATTGAGTTCCTCACCGATGACGGGGGCAGGGGTGTCCTCGATGCTGATGCCATCCCGCTCATATTTAAAGGTCGGGTGCTGGCGCTTGTCGAGCTGGTAACCCCGGAAGCGAAGGTCCTTGGTGCGGTACTCCGCATTGGGCCAGACGTCGTCGGCATTGTTCAGGGTTGCGAAGGCGACCCCATCGGGCAACTTGATGACAGAGTCCCCGGCGGGCGGTTGGTAGCCTTGCCCACGGCCATTCCAGTGGCGTGCGCCGTCCATGAAGTCACCCTGCCATATGAGGGCCAGTCGGAGGTTGTTGGCATCGAATGCCAGGTTTACGTCATCATAGTAACCGACCCCGATGGCGCGGGGGCCCGCGTCAGCGATGAAGTTGCGGTATATGGTGGCTTCCCCTTCGTTGGGCTCGATGGGGATGCCGCTCGCGCCACCACCGCCACCGCCGGGCTTGCTTTTGGAGAGGGCCTGGGTTTTAAAACCCGGACCGGACCATGCCACGGCCAGAGCCTCGCCTCCGCCTTTCTCGAAAAAGTGTACTTCGATGGAGTGCTTGCCAGCCTTAAGGTTTACCGTGCCACTGCGGCCCTGGACCCCGTGGATACCATCGTTGTTCACCACCTTCTTCCCATTGATAAATAGTAGGGATCCATCATCTGAGGCGGTCGTGAAGGTATATTTACCGTCCTTGGGGCATTCGATGTCGCCTGAAAAGAGGAAGCCGAAGTTGTCGTTGCGGTCGCGTGGTGCGATATCGAATAAACCATTGGCCAGAACGCCGCTTTTCTTTGCTTCCAGTTGTGAAAATTCCGGTGACTTGTCCCATGAACCGTGGTAAAGCTTGTAGCTGAGGTTGGTCACCGGATTGGCCAGTTTGGAGACGGCCATCATGCCGTTCATGAGCTGGAAGTGTCCGGGGAAGGTGCAGATGTAGGGGTAATTCCCTTCCTTCTTGGGTGCCTGAAACCAAATAATGGTTTCCTTCTTGGGCTGGACCATACCGGAGCTGTGTAGGATTCTGGGGTGACCCTTGGGTTCCCAGTCCATCTCCACCCCCTTGTCGCCAAGTTTCAGCACTGCGTCGATGACTTCCTGCCCCTTGTCCTTGCCTTTCGACTTTCCGGGGGTGCAAAGGATCAGATTGTGTGGAAGGTCATCGGGATTCTTGAAGACTAGTTTAACCTTGGCGCCCGGTTTGACACTGAACGAGCGGATGCTGTACTTCATCTGGGCACGCAAGGTGGTAATCATGACCTCCTGATCCACTTTCTCGAACCCCTTTGGTGGTTTTTGCGCGTTCAGGATGATGGCGGAAAGAAGGGTGGCAGCGAGTGTGGTCAGGATGTATTTCATATAGAATGAGTTATCGATGTTTTTGTTTTCCTATAAAAGCTTGGGAACTAGAAGGAAAATGGCGCGTCATCTGGATTTTCGGAAATACTATTTTTCGTACCCCAGTTTTCCTTGGTGTATATTTCCTTATTTTTCTGCGACTCGTCGGGTTATAAACTGGCGAAGCAAGGGTATTTTAGTGATTCTTGCAAGTGAAACGAATCTGGGTAAATCCTCGTGGATCAAGGGCTCGATTCCGTACCAGTACATCAGGGGAAGGTTCTGGTCATTCGCATCCTCCTTCCTCCCGATGAGGGCCCCGGCAAGGTTCCATCTCTTGGCGGGCTCAATGCGTTGCAGGGCACTGGCAAGGTGAAGTCGCACCAGCTGTGATTTTCCCTTGGTGGCAAGGATCTGCATGGTCTTAATGGCAGGTTCCGGTGGGTTTTTGCCTTCGCAAAGAAGGGTTGCCGTCCAGGCGCGGATGTGCTCATTCTCATGGTTGAGCTGTGCCTGCAGGAATTTCTTGTCAACCCCACCTGTGACGTGCAGTGCCCAAAGGGCCCGGAGTTTGCGGGTGATGTCGGGGTTTTTGCTGAAGATTTCATGAAGTGCCTTGTGGACACCGGACATTTCGTTTCCTGCTGCGGACCTTTCCTGCAGGACCCTGCGGGCATGCCGGACGAACCAGTCATTCCTATGGAGCTGAAGCCGGACCAGTTCCTTTTCATCCAGTTTGGTAATATTGACAGGACGGTGCGTGGGTTGGCCGTGGCTGATGCGGAAGATGCGGCCGGTATGTTTGCGTGTGTTGCGTGTGCTGTGGCATTCTCCGGTGTCCGACCAGTCGGTCACGAATACGGCCCCACTTGGACCGGTACGAAAGCTGACCCCCATGAACCACGGATCCATTGAGATGAAAAAGTCCTTGCGATGAGTGGCCGTGTAGCCTGAGCCTTTCCGGTGGAGTGCGTCGTTGTTGATTCGGCGGCCGTGGGTGTTGTGAAGAAAGACGGTATTGCGGTAGCTCTCCGGCCAGTTGTCGCCAAGGTAGACGAGGATACCACAGTGCGAATGCCCACCCCCGATATTTAGTTCCTCCCTGGACCCGATCCCGGCACGTACATTTTTTCCCCCGACAAAATGCAGGTGGTCGGCAATGGTCTCGATCCGCTTGTAGGAATAACGGCTGGACACACGGTTTCTCGAGGGTTCGTAGAAGGCACCCTGGATGGCATGGAAGAGATGTGGATTGATAGTGTTGGGGATAAAGGCCTGCCCGTAATCGTCCCAGTCAATACCCCATGGGTTGGTGCAGCCGTCGGCGTAGGACTCCCAAGTGTCGTGTATGGGGTGATATCGCCAGACGCCGCCCTCCAGGCGCCTGCGTTTCTCCTTTGGGGTGCCGGGTTTGCCGGGGGTGGACCAGTTGGTGCGACCATGTGTTCCATAGAGCCAACCATCAGGGCCCCATGCGAGACCGTTTGCCATGTTGTGTGCATTCGCAAAGTTGCCGAATCCATCAAGGATGACGCGGGGTTCCGCATCAGGGACGTCATTGCCATCACGATCCGGAATGAAATAAAAGTAGGGGGGGGACATGACCCATACTCCCCCGAAACCAACTTCAACTCCACTGACGTAGTTCAGTTTGTCGAAGAAGACAGTGCGCTTGTCATGTTGGCCGTCACCATTCGTATCCTCGAGGATTATAATCCTGTCATTGGCTGGTTTCGAGGTGTGTTTTGGATAGCTTTGGTTTTCGGCAACCCAGATTCGCCCCCGGTCATCAATGCATAGCCCAATGGGTTGGGTTACGTCTGGTTCTCCTGCAAAAAGTGTGACTTGAAAACCCTCAGGGACCTGCATTGTTTGGGCTGCATTGTTTGGGGAAAGAAGTTCGTGCTTTGAGTTGGCAATGGCAGTCATTCCAGAACCCTGGACAATATTTTTTTGTGGTTCAGTGGCGATCGCTATCCTCCATGAAACAAGAAATGCTAAAAGAATCCTGAGGCACATTGGCTGCATTTGACTTGGTTTTTTTAAGGAAATCAAGGGGATGTGGACATCTATTACAAAAAAAATCAATATTTTCGCTTGATGAAATCAGGTTCTAAATAAAAATCTCGTCATCCTCAAATTCATTCCCCATACAGTGGTTATTTTTAGAGATTTCTTCATCTAATTGATATGATACAGCAAGGTGTAGTCCTCATGATTGTGGGTATGGGAGTCGTTTCGTGCTTCCTCGTCCTACTTGTCTTTACAGTTCAATGCATGGGTTCTTTACTCCGGAATACTGGGGCTGGAGAACCTGAGGTTGCCCCCCAACCTATAGCACTGGATGATTCCTTAATGGTAGCTGTGGCAGCGGCTAAGCGCTGCAGAGACTCCTGAGGTTGTATATCCTCAACCCTTATCCTTTTTATAAATTCAAGAAAGTTATATTCATGGCTAAAAAGATCGAAGTTATGATCACGGCCTTCCGTGATGGTTTTCAGAGTGCTTATGGTGCTCGTGTTCTTACCCCAGATTTCATGCCCGCTGTTGAGGCAGCAAGAGATGCTGGTATTCGGCATTTTGAGGCTGGTGGCGGCGCAAGGTTTCAAAGCCTCTTCTTTTATTGTAATGAGAGCGCGTTCGACATGATGGACACCTTCCGTGAGAAGGCCGGGCCGGATGCCGACCTCCAGACCCTTGCCCGTGGGATAAATGTTGTCGCTCTGGACTCTCAACCGCGTGATGTTATCGACCTGCATGCGAAAATGTTCAAGAAGCATGGCATATCGACGATTCGCAACTTTGATGCACTAAACGACGTCAATAACCTGATCGACTCCGGTCAGTCCATTACCAATCATGGTCTTCGTCACGAAGTTTGCGTTACCTTGATGGCCTTGCCCCCAGGATGTTCGGGTGCACATGACCCGGAGTTTTATGCCAAGACTCTGGATGGCATTCTTGACGCAGAGATCCCATTTGAATCAGTTTGTTTTAAGGATGCCAGTGGTACCGCCTACCCATCCACAATTCACCAAACAATTAAAAATGCGCGGAAGCGCCTCCCTGAGGGGACACGAATTTCATTTCATACCCACGATACTGCCGGTACAGGTGTGATTTGCTATCAGGCTGCCATCGATGCCGGAGCAGACCAGATTGACCTCTCCCTGGCCCCGTGCTCGGGTGGTACCTGCCAGCCCGATGTTGCCAGCATGTGGCACGCCCTTCGTGGAAGTGAGTGGGAACTGGATCTAGATATAGACAGGGTCATGGAGGCGGAGGAGGTGTTTAAGGACTGTATGTCGGATTACTTCATGCCGCCCGAGGCTAAAGCCGTGGAACCGCTCATTCCATGGAGTCCCATGCCTGGAGGTGCATTAACTGCCAATACGCAGATGATGCGCGACAATAATATCATGGACAGATATCCAGAGGTAATTGCTGCAATGGGTGAAGTTGTTCGTGTCGGAGGTTTTGGAACTTCCGTGACACCTGTTAGCCAGTTCTACTTCCAACAAGCATTCAATAATGTCATGTTTGGTAAATGGGAGAAGTTTGCTGAAGGCTATGGAAAAATGGTTCTTGGTTACTTTGGCAAGACTCCTGTTCCACCCGATCCCGAGGTGGTGAGGCTTGCCTCCGAGAAAATGGAATTGCCTGTCTGCGAGGAGAATCCGCTTGATCTCAATGAGCGTGACCCCAAGAAGGGTTTGGCTCCTGCCAAGGCCAAGTTGGAGGAACATGGCCTTGAGACCACTGAGGAGAACATCTTTATTGCGGCCTCCTGTGGGGACAAGGGTATCGCCTATCTAAAGGGGGAGATGAAGGTCAACGGCGTTCGCAAGATCAGTCAGGAACCTGAGGCTGCGCCTGCGGCAGCGACTGGAGGTGCCACAGTCAACAGCTTTAACGTGACTGTCGATGGCAAGTCGCACACCGTCACTTTCGACGGCGACCGTGCCACCTTGAATGGCAAAACCTATGACGTCTCCGTTGCCGAGGGTGGAACCAACGCTCCATCTGGCGCTCCTGCACCTGCTGCAAGCGGGCAGGGAACTGACCTTCCTGCGCCAATGCCCGGCGTGGTTATCCGTATCGTCAAGAACGCTGGTGAATCCGTTACTGAAGGCGAACCTGTTATCATTCTGGAAGCCATGAAAATGGAGATGGAGGTGAAGTCACCTGTTGCCGGCACAGTCCAGTCTCTAAACGTGAGCCAAGGCGATCAGGTCACTGCTAACCAGAGCCTCGCAACTATCGCGTAATGAAGGTCATTCGACATCCGTTTCTGTCCCTGTTGGCAGCGTTTCTTTTTTGCTGTCCTTCCATTTTGTTAGCAGAGGATCAACCACAACCTTCTTCGGCAATAGAGTCTACAAAAACTCAGGAGCAGCCAGCCAGCATTAAGGAGAGCCTTGTCAAGCTATGGAAAAGTACAGGCATCTATGGTTTCCTTAATGGAGAAGCTATCAAATCACCAGAACCCAAAGAGAAGAAGCCTGAAAAAAAAGAAACCAAGGATAAGAGAAGCGGTTCAGGAATGCTCATCATGATTGGTATTGGTCTTCTCCTGATTTATCTCGGAATATCCAAAGGTTTTGAACCCCTTCTTTTAATCCCAATCGGTTTCGGTTGTGTGCTTGCAAACGTTCCTTTTGCAGGTGTCGTGCATGGCGCAGATTATCCGTTCCTTGCGCTCATATTTGATGTCGGAATACAAACGGGAATATTTCCTCTTCTCATTTTCTTGGGGGTTGGGGCGATGACCGACTTTGGTCCACTTATTGCAAACCCGAAGACGGCCCTCCTTGGCGCCGCTGCCCAGTTTGGTATTTTTGCCACTGTCCTTGGTGCAATCTGGCTCTCTCAGAATGTAGAATCCATCAACTACTCCATCCAGGACGCTGGTGCCATCGGTATCATCGGTGGCGCGGATGGTCCGACTGCCATCTTCCTTGCAGGTAAACTTTCCCCCGACTTGCTGGGCGCCATCGCTGTAGCCGCCTATTCCTACATGGCGTTGGTCCCTATCATCCAACCACCCATCATGAAAGCTCTCACCACGGAAGAAGAGCGGAAGATCGGGATGAAGCAACTTCGCCATGTCACCAAGGCGGAAAAGATAGTTTTTCCAGTCATGGTCCTGGTTCTTTGTGGCTTGCTCCTACCCTCAGCCACACCGCTGGTGGGCATGCTTATGCTCGGTAATCTCTTCCGGGAATGCGGGGTTGTGGAACGCCTTTCCAAGACTGCTGCAAACGAACTTATCAACATTGTGACCATTCTTCTTGGCCTTGGAGTTGGTTCAAAGCTAGCTGCCGAAAAGTTTCTTCAACCGGAAACTTTGGGGATCATTGCCCTCGGGTTGGTAGCTTTTGCGATTGGTACCGCTTCCGGACTCATTCTTGCCAAAATTATGAACATTTTCAGTAAGGAGAAAATCAACCCGCTTATCGGTTCAGCCGGAGTTTCTGCCGTGCCCATGGCAGCGCGAGTCACAAACAAGGTAGGTATGGATGCCAATCCGCAAAACTTTCTCCTTATGCACGCCATGGGGCCGAATGTTGCTGGAGTGCTAGGTTCGGCAGTAGCCGCAGGAGTCCTGCTTTCCCTTCTGGGTGGCGGATGACTTGAACCGGGAAGAGGTTGCTGCTGGCCACAGGAAAAAGAATTGGGTTCCCTTGATGCGCGGTGAAGAGGTTATCGAGTATCCTGCCAACCAGAAGACATTGACCAAGCGTTATACAGAGGAGTCCATCAAGTTCATCAGGGGGGAGGGGATCAACCGTTTTTCCTATATCTGCCTCATACAATGGTTCACCTTCCGCTTTCAGTCTCAAAGCAATTCGAAGGCCGCACAGGTAAGCTTATCTGGGATGCAATTGAGGAGGTGGACTGGTCTGTTGGCCAAATTCTGAAGACTGTAAAGGAACTCGGTATTGATAAAAAGACACTCGTCATTTTCACAAGTGACAATGGGGCCGCCGTTGGCAGTTCCTTGCCTTTGAGGTCCAGAAAGGGGAGTGTATACGATGGGGGTATCCGAGAACCCACTGTAATGTGGTGGCCCGGAAAGGTTCCTCCGGGCAAGGTTTGTCATGAAGTTGCAGCCTCGATTGATCTTCTTCCCACATTGGCAAAGTTAAGTGGTGGCAAGCTATCCGACTGAAAGATCGATGGCAAAGATATTTGGCCTCTCATGTCAGGGCAATCCGGGGCAAATAGTCCACACGAGAATTATGTCCTTATGCATGGTCCGGGAACTGTACGCAGCGGCAAGTGGAAGTTTTATCCATGGAGGGAAGGGAAGGGCGGTCGGCGCGATGCACCCAAGGGCAAGCCTTCTGATTTTCCTGTTCAACTTTATGATACCGTATCAGATATCGGTGAGACCAAGAATCTGGCTGCAGGGTATCCGGATGTCATCAAGCGCCCTACCGTCACCATGATTCGCCCCAAGGGTGCCCTGTCTGCAAATCGTCCCGCTAAACCGAGGAAACCCGGAAAGAAGTGATTCAAGCCTGTGGTTGATTGCCTTCCAGGTTTAATTGCGGGTTGGGCAAACTACCAAAGTCTGCCCGATCGGTCAGCGTGTGACTTGGATTCGAAGGAACTGTCTGCCTGCAGTTTCAGCTGCAATGGTGGTCTTTGCTGTGGCACGGACCCGCTCGTATTTACTTTCGGCAAAGTCCTTTTCATCGGGGAGATTGGATTGGTCGACTCCTTGTAGAGCACCTTCCATGTTGACGCTTGCCGCCTCCCAGTTCCCGCTGAGGGTGGTTGTAAGCTGCGCTTCAAAAGTGAGCGATTCATCCTCAGAGGCCTTCAGGCGAACAAATGTAATGGATAGTGTGCCGTTGGAAGTGTCGAGTGACGGTAGGACACTCGTTGCGTGTTCTGCTTCAATTGGTTTGCCGCCCAGTGCATATTCAAGGAGATTGGAAAGTCCGTCATTATCCGGGTCAGCCTCGGCGGTCTGCTGCTCGGCGGGTAGTGCGGCCAATCCGGCATCGGTGAGCCATTGCTCGAATTTGTCGGTGATGGTTGCCTTGACGATGATGGTGCGGGTGACTTGCACGGCCTTGTTGCCTGCGAGATCGGACACGTCGTAGGTGATGATGTAGGTGCCGGCCTTGGATGTGTCTACGGCGGCGACAGTACCCCCTTCATCAATAAAGGGGGTCAGGCTACCGTCCTTGTTGTCCTCAGCGGTGGCGCCGGCATCCTCGTAGGTGTCGCCAACATTGATGGTGATCGTGGCCTCGCCGACAAGGGTAATGACAGGGGGCACGATATCGTCCACGATTATGACCTTGCGGGTGGTGGAGGCGGTGTTGCCGGCCTGATCCATGGCGGTGTAGGTAAATGTATATTCCCCGATGGTACTGGTGGAGCTGGTGCTTTCATGATAAAGGCCGGTAACCTCCCTTTCGGAAAGTGCCTTCTCGTAGACCTGCATTTCGTCGACGGATCCATTGAATGCCTTCTCGTCCCGGGCCCCGATATTAAGGGTGTTGGCCGCAGTGGTCAGGAAAGTTTGGTTGTCGCTTCCGGTGTAGACATGAAGGCCGTCCCTGTAGATTTTGCTGGTTCCATTGTCGTAGATGAGGGTCCAGTGGTGCCAGTTTCCAATATCGAGTACGTTCTCCACGCTGTGGGAGTTTCGCCATTCATCCTCAAGGTTCCAACGCAGGCGCAGGTTTTGGCCTCCCGGTTTCTGGGTGCTGTCACCAAACTCAAGGAGGATGGCCTCATCCTGCCAGAGGGCGTATTGTTCCACTGAATTGGTGGACTGCTTTACCCGGAGGGCGAGGGTGGTGGATGACTTGCCACTAAAACCGGGATAGGCGGCAATGGTGGCCCTGGCCCCGTTGCCTGGGAAACTGACCGCCTTGCCCTTGAATCCATCGACCCATTGGACTCCTTCAGAAAGTGTGGCCGCAAGGGCGGCGTCCTTCGAGGCGTCCTCTGCGGTGTCGCCCTGTCCCTCGTCGAAGGACCAAAGGTGCATGGGTGCGGGTGGTGGAAGGGGAAGGGTATTTGTCACCTGCACTGTGATATTCCTGTCCAGGTTGTCAGTGGCAGTGGCCCCGGCATCCGTGTATTCAGTACCAGCAATGATGCGGACTTCAGCTTCACCATTCAGGGTTATGACGGGTGGGATGGTGTCGGCGATCGTGACCACACGCTTTATTGTGGCGGCCTTTGCCCCCTTGTCGTTGGTGAAGTCATAGGCGAGAATGTATTCTCCCGTGGCCTGTGCGTCGACCTGCCCGGTCACAATGATCTTGGAGGCATCGAGCGTGTTGCCGCGACGGTCGGTCACGGTGGCACCGGGGTCTGTAAAGGCTGCGCCAATTTCATGGGTGATCTCTGAATCACCCTTGAGGGTTATGACCGGGAGGGTGACATCGTCCTCGACGAGGATGGTTCGGGTCACGGTGGTGGTGTTCCCGGATGAGTCGGATGCGTAATAGACAACCTTGAATTCGCCGAGGGTTTTGGCGTCGAATTTATCATGGCTTGGAACCTGGGTGCGGAAGAAATCTGCCGTCTGCTCATCCGTGTTGCGGGGATGCTGGTAATCCCCATGGTTTGTAGAGGTGGCTTGTCCTGTGTGGTCGAAGCCAAATCCGGTCTGGCCCTCCACTGCAGGTCCGAAACCACCACCACCATTACCCAGTCGAAGCTCGAAGTCCAACCATCCACCGGTGTCGAGTGCAATGGCAGCCTGTGATGGAACATTCCACTCGTTATTATTGAAGAGAACCTGCCCGTTAATACTCAGCCAGGCGATGTCATCAATATTCTCGTAGAAAGAAACTTTTCCGTCCTGGTCGTGGAACTGGCCGGTGTAGACGATGATGGTATTGCCGGCCCATGCGCCGCCTGAATTGAGTTCTGAATCCATGGGGCCAAGAGGATCAATTCCATGGTTCCCCGGGTTGGGTTCGGTAAAGTTTTCGCTGCCTGCTAGTGTTCCCTTGGTCAGTCCCGGGCCATACTCATAAACCGGTTGATCACTGACAGGTGTGGCGACCAGGTCTCCATCAAGGTTGTCATTGGCCGTAACCCCGGCCTCCTCCCAGATGGTGCCCAGTTGCACCGTGATTGTGTCTCCACCAGCCAGGGTGATGGTGGGGGCCGTGGTGTCGACAACATGGATGGTGCGGCTTACAGGAAGACCGGCTTTTTCTGCTGCGTTGGAATAACTGTAGGTAATGACCTGGGTGCCCAGTGTATTGAGGTTGAGGGTTGGCTCAATGGTGGGTTCGGCACCCCCGATGGGGTTGCCGATGCCGTCGGTGATTGTGACGCCTGGGTCATCAAAGGGTAGACCTGCCTCCAAAGTGATCTCCGCCTCCCCAAGAAGAGTGAGGATGGGTGCTTCCGGGTCGTGCTTGACGACGACGGTACGTGTGGTTGTTGCAAGGTTGCCGGACGTATCCTGGACAGAGTAGGTGATGGTGTGCTCACCGATGTTTGATGTATCGATGATACGTTGTCCCGAGTGCAATGTTCCTACCTCCTCGTTCGAAAGGGCTCGGTTGTAGAGCCGCAGGTCGTCAACGAGTCCGTTGAAATATGGATTGTTGTCCCAGTTTGACCTTCCGATGTATAGGTTCTTGCGTGAATCGACGGCAGGGGTGATCCCATTTGGGTTGCGATAGACCTGTACCCCATCCCTGTAGATTTTGGAGACGCCCTGGGCATCCGCAGACACTGTGGTGTGAACCCATTGATCAATGGTCCAGATATTGTCGGTCCGGTGAGCCTGGTTGACACCCCCCTGGTACACGGAAAATTGTGTCAAGTTGGTCGTGTTGCGTGTTATGTTGATAATGTTGTCGTTGGGGCCGTTGCCGAACCCAATAATCCTTGCCCAGTTGCTGAATTGTTTCCATTGCGCCCAGATGGAAATAGTGATGGGGCCACCGTACTCGAAGGTTTCAATGGTGAGGTGTTGTTGGCTGCCGTTGAGGAGTAGCGCACCATCCACCTTCCCGTCTGTCCACTCGTCCCCGTTCATGTTGACCAGGGTGGCATCGTGGTTTCCGGCAGAGTCCTTGGCTGTCTTGCCATCGGTCTCATCAAACTTGTAGTGGGCGACCAGCCCAATACTTGAAGGCAGCAGGGTGGATTCAGTCGGAAGATTGCCGTCCAGCTGATCCTGTGCGGTGGCTCCTGCATCGGTGTACACAGCACCGACAATGAGGTTGACCGTCGTATCACCGTTGAGGGTTATGGCGGGAGGCGTGGTGTCGGATACCATCACCTTGCGTTCAACGGCCTCAGCCGCGTTTCCATCCCCGTCGCTGAAATTGTAGGCTAGGACATATTGACCGGGGCTGTTGACATCGATTTCACCTGTACCGGTCAGGTTTGCTTCAAGCACGTTGCCGTCCTTATCGTTGACCATGGCACCCGGATCGGTGAATGGGGTGCCGGCCTCATGCTGGAGCACGTAGGCTCCCTTGAGGGCAATGAAGGGCAGGGTGGGATCGGCAACGACGATGACCTTTCGCGTGATGCTTGCATGGTTACCGGAGATGTCGGAAGCCTCATAGGTCACGGTGTATTCCCCTGCCTGGCTGGAGTCTACAAGGGGTTGCGCTGCAGCGTGAACCCAGAGTCCGTCCTGGGAAGGGTCTGAGGGCTTCGGCACGACCCGTACGCTGGGTGAGTTGCCGGCAGCCTTCCAGAAATAGGCCCGGAGACGGGATACTTTTGTCCCTTCACGATGACCAATGGCAATCCGGTACAGCCCGGCCGTGAGGTCGATAGATTTGTTGCCTGTACTATAATTGGTGAAGAGCAATTCGTTGCCTTTTTCCCCAGAAGAACTGAATGCACCATTCTGGTCGAGATCAAACCAGAAGGAGGCTGCATCATTCTCGGAACCAATACCGAAGCGGTACGTTCCTACGGCGGGAGCGCGGAAGAAACCGGTGATGAGGTTCTGGTAATTATCATTTTGATCAATACCGACGTTGACCGACTTAAAGTCAGCATCATTGGCAAAATCAAGGCCACGGTTTGAGGGGCCTGTTGTCAGGATTCCCTGTCCTGCAACCGTTTGCTTGAACAAACCGCCATCGTTTTCAAAATTGAGGAGGGTATCCTTGCCGTTGTTGATCTTGTAGCCGTAGTGAAGCAACCCGTTTTTATTGTGTGTGTTGCTGGAGAGGACGTGGGTCTCACCATTGAAGGCGTCCGCAGAAGTGGCGCCAGGATCGGTGAAGGTCTCATCGATGGCAATTTTTATGACTGCATCACCGTTTAGGGTAATCACAGGAGGGTGGGTGTCACTGACATTGACTATTCGGGTTGCCTGCAGGGCATTTTTTCCTTCTACATTGGGCCTGTACTTGTTGTCGTCCACAATGGGGGCAAGCATCTCTTCCTCAGTGCCGCCGGTGCCGAAGTACGCCATCCCTGTATACTTACCCGATTTGTATGCGTAAAGTCCCTTTTGCTTGTAGTCACCCGCGAATTCAAACCCGGCGCCTCCGAGTTCGAGGCCGAGCGCCTGCACGATGTCTCGCGCCGCACTCTCCGTCAAGGGCAGGGTGGCGTCCTTGAAATAATCATAGGTGATTTTGTGCTGGCCGGGAAGGGTGTTTTCGGAAACCGATCCATTTATCTGGACCTGGGAGGCATCGAGGGCATTGCCATCCTTGTCCGCAACAGTGAATCCGGGGTCGGTGAATGGGGTTCCGGCTTCATGGTCAATGGAGTCTCCCCCAACAAGGGTGATCACGGGCGCATCCGAGTCTGCCTCCACAACGATGGTTCGCGTTGCTACTGTACGATTGCCAGCGGAGTCGTCGGCAAAATAGATCACATGGTAGGTCCCTGGAAGTGCCGTGTTGACGGACACGTTGCCGGAGTATCCCTGCAGGTTGTACTTGGCATTAAGGTGGGTTTCCGCGGAAATACGCTCCGTGTCGGAAAGGGCGCGGTTGTAAAGCAGGACCTCGGAGATCTCACCTGCTGCTGCGTTTTTGTCCTCTTGAAATCCACCGAGTTGAAAGTAGCCAAGATTACGGTTCTGGACGCTGTTTACGGTTAGGTTTTTTCCATCCGCATAAAAATAGAGTTCATTCTGTTTAACACCCACGGCAGTATAGATATGGGGGTTGATGGTGGCGGCCGGGCCATTTTGCACGGATACATAACTCTGGGCGTACATGACGTCCTCAACTTCCCCACGATAACCAAGGGACCAGTTTTCTGATTTTGAGCTTATCAGTCGCCCGTTTTTGCCGCCTGTTTGTCGGGAGACGGTGATTACAGTGTAGGTCTTCCCCATCCAGTGCGCGGTGGCCATGAAACTATAGCCGTCAAATGAGACAGCCGGGAGCTTGTTTATGGATTCCTTACGAAAAATCGGGTTGCCCCTCACATCATTGAGGTGGTTGTCGTTGCCGGAAATATCAGGCCATAGCGGAATCTTTGCACCATCCTGTAGGGAACCCAGGCGCGATGCGTCAAGGTGAAGTATGAGGCCCTCGATCGTAAGGCTGTTGGTGTCAATCAGGGCGACCTCGCCATCCAACCCGTCAATGGCCGTTGCTCCGGGGTCCGTGAAGGTGTCGCCCACCTTCAGTGTCAGGGTTTCTCCTCCTGTCAGGGTGATGACCGGTCCGTCACTGTCGATGACCCTGACTGTTCGGCTGACAGGGTTGGCCGGGAGGCCATTGGCGCCGGTGTAGCTGTAGGTCAGGATATATTCCCCGGCAACCGATGTGTTGACCGCTCCGTCCACGGCGAGTGAGGCGGTGTCGAGTTCATTGCCGTCAAGGTCTGTAATGGTTACACCCGGGTCGGTGAATTCATCGCCTGCCGGATGCTCAATATTCCGTTCGCCCTTGAGTTTGAGGATTGGGGCATCCGGATTGTTCTCAATGATGACGGTGCGGAGCAGGGTGGCGGTGTTGCCGGCGGCATCCGTTGTCGTGTAGGTGACGGTTTTCTCTCCCGGTTGGGATACATCCAGGGGATTGTACTGCACCCATAGCCCGTTCTGGACGGGGTCTGCAGGGTGTATGCGGGTCCGGGTGATTGGTCCACCGCCTTCCGGGGTCGTGAAACGGGCATCAATCTCGGAGCCGCCCTTGCTTTCCTGATGTGTAATGGCGATTCGGTAAAAACCCGGTTGTAGATGAACCGACTTGTACCCCCCCCTTGTTTCCTACGTTCAGCCATTCATTCCCGGCAGAACCGTTTTGTTCAAACACACCATTATGGTTGAGGTCCAGCCACACGGTGGAGAAATCATCGGGATTCTCGGTGCCGAACTCATAGGTTCCCTCAACCTTTGCATTAAAGTGCCCCGTGAACAGGTTCTGGTAATTGTCATCCCTGTTAATGCCGGCCCCAGCGGCCCTGAATTGTGCATCCCCGTTAAAATACAGACCCGCATCGCCCGGACCTGTGGTCAGCAGGGTTTCACCTCTGGGGGTTGCCTGAAGCAGACCACCATTCCCATCAAGGATCAGGTTGGTCTGGTCGTTGGAATGGAATCCATTGTGCTTGAGGCGGTTGGAGGCAAGGACATCACTGATGACTGCAACGTCCCCGTCGACGAGGTCGCTTCCGGTGGCGCCTGGATCGGTGAAGGGAAAGCCCAGTTGGTGCTTCAAGGGGTTTTCTCCAACCAATGTGATGGTCGGAGGTGCCTGGTCCGCGACTTGTACGATACGGATGACTGTGGCGGCCTGCAATCCGTCAGCCTCCTTGAAATCATAGAACAAAATATATTCCCCGGGTTGTTCCACGTTGATGGAACCGGTCACGACAATTGAGGAGGCATCGAGTGCATTGCCATCGGGATCGGCCACGGTGGCACCGGGGTCGGTGAATTCAGTATGGGCGGCGTGGACCAAGGGGTTTTCACCGACCAGGGTAATGGCGGGGATGGATGCGGGGTCGACCACATTGATGGTGCGGGTAATCGATGTGGTATGGCCCCGGGTGTCCGATGAAGAGTAATAAACGGTTTTCTCGCCTGCAGTTGAGGTATCGATGCCGGTTGCAGAAAGGTAGACATTTGCTGCCTCATTGTTGGTGAGGGCGCGGTTCCAGATCGCCACCTCGTCAATGTGGCCGGTGAAACGTGAGGAGGTCGCATTGCGACCACCCACACTGTAGACGAGGTTGTTGGTTGAAAGGGGTGCGTCGAGTGCGCCGGTGGCTTCCTGCAGGACATTATTGACAAAGAGTCTGGCATCCTTGCCATCCCAGGTGCCGATTACATGGTTCCACTGATTGATCGGTGGTGTTTCGGCGGCAGCGACATTGATGTTTCCGGCTGGGCCACTTAGATAGAACCGGGTCTTCTTGTCCTGGGTGAAATCAAGGGAGTATGGATACTTGCCGTTGTCGCTGCGGGACTTGCAGAGTAGTTTTGCATAACTGGCGGGGTTTGCCGTTGGATGAAACCATGCGGATAGAGTGATGGCCTCGGTAATGTCGAGTGAGGCATTGTCATTGATTTGCGCAGTTCCATTGTTGCTCATGGTGATGGCACCACCAAGGATGCCTCCCGTACGTCCGGTGGTTCCCGTGAAGGTGAGATGGTTGTTGCCGATGGAGTCGTGGGCCTGGTTGCCGGAATCCTCATCGAACCTCCAGCGGGAAACGAGTCCTTCCTTTGGAAAGGAGGCAAAGTCGATGTCTACAGGTCGCGGTCCGTCGGCAAGGTCATGCGCAGTGGCACCCGGGTCGGTGTAGGGTTGGCCCAGGATACCAGTAATCGGATTGATTCCGTTGAGGGTGATTGTGGGTCCAATGGTGTCCTCCACATTGACCATGCGAGTGACTGGTGCGGATATATTTCCGCTGGCATCAGTAAAACCATAGGTGATGAGATGTTGGCCAACGATGGGGTTTTCAGGGTCAAGGTCGCTTGCAACCTGCACTTCACCATCCACCGGGTTGCCGTCGGCATTCGACAAGGTGGCGCCCGGGTCTGTCCATGCTACTCCAGCCTCGATGGTCAGCTGTGATTCTCCGTTTAGCGTGAGGCTTTTGGCGTCGGGATTTTTTTTGTAGGTGACAACGCGGGTGGCGGTGTCGGTGTTTCCCGTCTTGTCTGTGGCGATGTAGCTGAGGGTATGGATGCCCTCGGTCCAGATGTTGATGCGGGCGGGGTCGAGGGAGAGTTCGTCTGCGGTGAGGGCACGGTCGTAGATGCGGACGTCGTCCATTTGTCCGTGGAAGTAGCGATTGGCGAAATCGTTGCCGATGCTGACATCGCGCTGGGAGGCGGTGTCGGGCTTGCTAGTGGAACTGCCGGAAAGGCCTTCGAGCTTGCCGTCCACGTAGAAGCTGACCTGGTTGATCCGGTTGTCCTCGCTGAACACGGCGGCGATGTGGTGCCATTGGTTGTCGGTAATCTTTGTTGAGCCGGTTGCGTAGCCACCGTTGATTTCGATGCGGATGGTGTCGGGTATGCCGTTGTTGGTCTGGGTTCGAAAGGTCCATTTCTTGCGGAGTGCATTCTGGCCCCAACAGAGGATGGCGGCGTCGCGTTTTGAAGTGCGGATCCAGGCGCTCATGGTTCGGGCCTTGTTGCCTGTGACGCCTTTCCAGTCTGCTGCGGTGATCCAGTCGTCCGTCCCGTCGAAGTGGAGTGCCTTGCCGAGGATGCCAGGAACCAGGGCGGAAGCATCGGTGCCACCGACGGTGCCGGGATGTTGGCCGATTGCATCGGGGGTGATGGATTGATCATTGATGGACTCGAAGGTCCAGTATGCGGCGAGGCCTCCCAACGGCGGTTGAAGGCGTGTCAGGGGTTGGAGGTCTCCGTCAATGGAGTCGGTGGCAGTTGATCCGGGATCCTGAAAGGGTTGGCCGAGGAAGAGGGTAAGCGTGGATTCACCATTAAGGTTAACGATCGGAGCGGTGGTGTCAATAACATGGATGGTGCGACTGACTGGAATGGCCGCAATGCCTGCGGGGTTGGAATAAGAGTAGTTGATGATCTGGGTGCCGAGGGTGCTGGTGTCGATGGTGGGCTCGATGGTGGGTTGGGCTCCCTCAATTGGGGTGCCCTCACCATCCGTTATCGTGACACCGGGATCCTCGAAGGGGAGACCGGCCTCCGTGGTTACCTCACCTTCTCCAACAAGGGTGATGACCGGTACGGAAGGATCAGGTTTGACAAACACTGTGCGGGTTGCAACGGCCTGATTGCCGGCAGAATCAACGGCCATGTATAAAAGTGTATGCGTGCCTTCCGATCCTGTATCCAATAATTCAGGACTCATGCTGAGCTCCTCCGCCGAGAGGGCTCGATTGTATATGCGTACATCATCCACCAGTCCCCGGAATCTTCGATTTGTGAAATCGGTGCCGATACGCACATCCTAGGTTGGTGCGGAATTGACCTTCCGAGTGCTGGTGGCTGAATTGACCTCCAGTTTCCCGTCAATATAAAACAAGGTACTGTCCAGTTGACCATCGGTGGTTGGGAAGACCGCTGCCACATGGTGCCACTTGTTGTCAGTGATGTTGCTGGTGCCGACGACCCCTCCGCCATTGACCTCAATGCGGATGCTATTGTTGCTGTGGGTACGAAAGGTCCATTTCTTGCCTTGGGTATTTTCACCCCAGTTTAGGATGGCGGCGTTGGCCTTGTCGGTCTTGATCCAGGCGGACATTGTGCGGATGCCGCCCCCGGTGATGCCCTTGTAGTCGTTGGCAGTGACAACATCATCGGTGCCGTCAAGATTCAAGGCCTTGCCGAAAATACCGGGGACCAGTGCGGATGCATCGGTTCCAGAGACTGTGCCAGGGTGCTGGCCTGTGGAGTCGGGCGTGATGAGCTGGTCATCAACCTGGTCCAGTGGCCAGTGGGCATCCAGACCGGCATCCGAAAGCTGGAGTTTGACTATAGCTTGAATGTCATCGTCCACGTTGTCGGTGATGGTGCTTCCCGGGTCCGTGAAGTTCTGTCCGATGAAGAGGGTGATTTCGGGTTCCCCATTCAGGCTTATTACCGGTGGGGTGGTGTCAATCAGGATGACCCCGCGTGTAACGGGAACAGCTGCATGGTTTTCCGCATCAGAGAAAGTGTAGGTTAGCGTGTGTGAGCCCGGCTTGGAGATGTCGACCTCACCCTCGACCTGTACTTCGGGGTTCTCGATGGGGTTGCCGGATGCATCGGCGACCGTAACGCCCGGGTCAACAAATTCAGCGCCAACCTCAAGTGTGAGCGGGTTGTCCCCGACGATGGTGATCACCGGTGAGAGGGGGTCGACAATCTCCACCTCACGTGAGGAGATTACGGTGTTTCCGGCAGAATCGGCGGCGGTGTAGGTCAGGGTCCACCTGCCCAGCCTGGAGGTGTCTATGGGATCGTCACCCTCCACCTTGCCCTCTATTGCGCCTAGGTCTCCGTCCTCGTGGTCGGTGGCTGTGGCGCCCGGGTCGGTGAAGTCCGTGCCGATGTTGACCTTAAGGGGATTTTCCCCGGCAAGTGTGATTACAGGGAGGCGGTCAAAGTCGCTAAAACCATCGCCGTAGAGGAGAACCACTTCTTCCTCAGTGAAGGGTTCCGAGTAGAGCCGGACATCGTCAATGAGGCCTTTATAGTAACGCTTGTTGGTGTATGGTTTGCCCAAGCGGTGAACCTTGTTGAGGGCGAAGCTCCTTGGTTGTTTGTCGGTAATGGAATTTTTCCAGGCGCCTCCATCCACATAGAGGGAGTATTTTTTGTTGACCCGATCGCTGGTTGCAACGACCTGGTGCCATTTTCCATCGTTATATTTAGGACCTGAAGCGATTGCAATATTGGTTCCCCTGACAAACAAATGCACCTTCTCGTTATCTCGGAAAATAACATGAAATTCGTTCTGGGTTCCGAATCCGTCGCCGTCTGTAACGGATGAACCATAGTATACCATGGCATGGTCAGCGAAATTTTCAGAGGTCTTGACCCACAGGGAGACTGTGCCTTTTGCTGAGCTGATTGGGATATCAAGGGGAAGATCAACAAAGTCATCCGTGCCGTCGAAGGAGAGGGCATTGCCGAATTTGCCCGGGACCCAGGAGGTATCATCCATGTTCTGAAGGATGCCATCCTTTTCATTTGCCGAGGCATCCTTTGCGGCTGTCCCCATGGTTTCATCCAGTTTCCAGTGGGCGAGGAGAATATCCTCCCGAGTGGTCGCACCTGACAATACATTGCCCGCAATCAACCAACTCAATAATGTCAGGCTGCAGGGAATGTATGGTAGGCGCTTCATTAATGAACACCGCGCGCGCATGGGATTAACTTATACACGTTTAGGCGAAATGCAGACAAGGGAAAAGTTTTGTTCTTGATTCAGGCAGCTTCATTAAGTCTCCTACACTTAGCAGCTGTGTCATGGTTTCCAGCCATTTATCTTCCTCGGAACCGGTTTCTTTACGAAATTTTTTTAAGCCTATAAGTTCAAGGCCATTCCTGCTCGAGAGTACTGTTGCTGGTGAGGGTGGTGACAATCCTACCTTCCCTAATGCGCTCAACTCTCCATATGAAATTCTCTGGACTGGTGAGGAAAAGATGAGATTTTGTGTCAACCCCGACACTTTCTTCAAATGCTTTCCATTCAATTACCGCCTTGCCTTTGACAAATTTTCCGACCATCTGGACAGGATTGCCTTCACCGAGCGATGACTTTGTCCACGACAACCCCCTGAAGCATTCAATTGTCTCATCATAGTAAAGAATGAAACGGGTTGATTCCTTGCGGTCAGGGTCGTGGTTCCAGTCCTTTCCAACAATGTATTTCCCTGAAGGATCCAGGAATGTCGAACTCGATCTTGTTGTCTGAGTCTCTGGAGAATCGGGGAAATGAACGTGCTGTTCAATCTTTCGTTTTTTTCCTGTTATTCGCTTTAGGAGTCGCATTTCCGTGGAAGCTGGATGTTGTCCGCGTTCCGGTGCATTCCAGTCACGAGGGAAGAGCTCCTTAAGTTTTTTTAACTCCGTTTTTTTTAGAGAGGTTGCATCGTACGGCTTTGGCTTTTCAGTTGAGTCTGGCTTCTCAAGCAACTCTCCGCATCCTGTTAAGGACAACAAGATTGAAAGAACAATGCTGTAAACGTTTGTTTGCAGACATTGTCTGGGATTCCTGCAAGTGTGTAGTTTCAAAACGACTTGTTTAATGCGAAAATAAAGTTCCGTCCCGGCATATTTGTTCCGGAACCGTGAATACGATAGTCTTCATCAAAGATATTTTCGATTGCAAGGGTGATTTCAGTTGTTTCGTCCATTTTCCATGAACCACGAACGTCAAAGGCCTCGTAACCGGGAGTTCCACCAGGAGGAATACGGGAGGTGTCGGAAGTATCGCGAGTGGATAGTTTGTCTGCCTTTTGGGCTACCCGTAGGAGCCCCTCGATATGGAAATCAAAGGTTTCGCATGTCCAACGCGTTCCGAATTGCCATGTCAAAGGCATGAGTCTGTCGATTGGTTCCCTGACCTTTGTTGTTATCGAGGTCGGGTAGGTATCCACCTCTCCATCCAGCCACGAGAGGTTTGCCCATATTTGCCATTGGTTATCTGGTTGGTATCTGGCAAGTAGTTCAATGCCCTCGGTAAAGCCATTTCCGGAATTGACCTTTGTGACCTCATTTTCTTCTTCTATTATAGCTCCTGTAGGTGTGCGGACGATCATGTCCTTAATCTTGGTGTGGAAGAGGCTTGCTGAAAAACTGAATTTATCTTTTCGGTAACGCAGTCCCAGTTCATGTGTGAGGAAATGTTCCGGTTTTAGGTTTGGAGAGGGGGTTTCAATTTCATCTGTACGGGCTGAGTCCAGACGTGTGAGGTCAGAAAGATTCGGGGCGCGAAATCCCTGTGCAATGCCACCAAACAGGAAAACACTTTCCTCTAGAATTTCCCTGGAGAGACGAATACTGCCTACAACAGCGTCCCATTCACCGGAAATGGACGTTGCGTTGCCAGTCAGCGGATCCTCTACACGGTTTGCCTGCGCATCCGCGGAGGTATAGCGTCCACCGATGGTAAGGTTTGTGTTTTCGTTCAGTTCAGATTCAATATTGGCATAGGCTCCAAACAGGTCGTAGGTTGCATCATCACCTACAGGACCCTGGATTTCAGCAATGCCGTTCTTGGTTTTGAAAGAGTCCACATCATCGCCGTAATAGTCCATTCCCGCGGTCCAAGCCCCGTAACTGGATGTGCCGTCCAGTTGCATTATAAGGCCAATTGTTCCAACATCGAAGCCTTGAAGCTCCGCAGAAGAAGTCTTCAGTCGGTCGCGAACTTCATTTTGCTCCTGCCAGGAGACGCTAAGGAAAAGGCTGTCAGCGAATTCAGCATCCAAGTCCCGATTGTATTGTAGATACGTCAGGTTGCGATCCTGATCGAGCTCGCGTCTCAGTTCCTTGCCCAAAGAGGTGCCCGCGAAGGACTTGGCATGGATTGTCTTGTGAGTGCGGGGAACATTATTTTGGCGCAGGTGTTGGTGGAATAGAGTCAATTGGCCATCTTCTGAGAATTCGTGAACAATCTTGATGTCAAAGTTTTGTTCCTCGTAACCGGTTTCTGTCTGTCGACCAAGGTCACGTCCCCCTTCCAGATCACCATAGGTCTTGCCTCCTCCACCCAGAAGAACAGATGTTTGGTCGGAAATCACTTGTGTGATTTCAAGGCGTCCCAAGAAAGATCGATGTGCAGAACTTGCCCGCAGATAGGCACGCTGTTTCGGTGAACTTCCCGGGTTGCGCGTGAAAACTTGAACTGTGCCGCCGATCGAGTCCGGGCCGTAGGGGACCGATCCTGTACTCTTAACGACTTCCATACGTCCAATTCCAAGTGGATCAACAGTGTTCCAGTATTGATTCGGGCCGGATCGAAAGACGGAGTTGTTCAACCGAATGCCGTCGATCAGCATCAGGTTTCTAAACCCTGTGAATCCCCTGATGTATGGTGAACCCTGGCCCATTGATGTCTCCTGTACCATAATTCCAGGGATTTCCCGTAATGCCTGAGGTAGTGTGCGGTATTGTTTTTGTAGCAATTTTTCCTCAGGGAAGGTGTCTGCTGTCCAGGGAGTCTTGAAGAGGACGGATTCCTGTCGTGATGCTGTTACGATGCGGGGCGGCAATTCATCCGCCCCATGCATGTGTAGATTTAGGCGGATGAGTACAATAAATAGGTATGTGAAGTTTGCCGAAAACCGCATTTGGATATGAAATGTTTATGGGCGCCAAGGTTTGGGGCCGTCCTTTGATTTGGGTTGGAGAAACTTGGCATCCACATCCTTGTACCAGGCATGGAGTTTAGCCTGCATTTTTTGGATCTTTTCTGGGTGTTGTGCCGCCACATTATTACGCTCCCCGATGTCCTTTGAGAGGTCATACAGGTCCAGCTTTCCATCCTCGAAGCGTTCAATGAGCTTGAATTTTCCCATGCGAACAGCCCCGCCGGGGAAGCCACCTTGATTACTGTAGTGAGGGTAATGCCAGAAGAGGGCATCCCTTTCCAGGCTTTCCTCACCCTTGAGCAAGGGCATTAGGTCAACCCCATCAATCGGGCCTGCTCCTTTGGGTTTCCCTCCGGCCGCCTTTACGAAGGTGGGAAAGAAATCAGTGCTCATAACAGGCTCTTGGCAAACGGAACCGGCTTTTGTGACCCCGGGCCAACGAACGATGAATGGTTCACGTATGCCTCCTTCGTAGATCCAGCCTTTTCCTCCTCGAAGGGGGAGGTTGGAGGTGGGGGAGCCTTCGGAGGTGGAGAGTCCGCCGTTGTCGGATGTGAAGGCAACCACCACCTCGTCGTCCAAACCGAGTGACTTCAACTTGTTCAGCACTTTTCCTACTGCGAGGTCCATGGCCTCTACCATCGCTGCGTAAACCGCATGCTTTTGGAGGATCCGAACTTTTCGAGTCTTCCCGTTCCTGGGCCAGGTCATTTCCTCGTCTCCAAATTCAGCCCCGTTTATTTTCGACGCCTTTTTCTTGTACTTGGCGACCAAGTCGGGTCGTCCGATCAGCGGGGTATGGACTGAGTAGAAGGAAAGCATTGCAAAGAACGGCTTGTCCTTGTTCTTTTCGATAAATGCACAGGTCTCGCTAGCCAACCTGTCGGGCAGGTGCTCACCGTCAGGACCATTCGAAAGCCTTGGGTTTCCGTACGGCGAAAAGTATTTCTTGCCGAACCATGGACCGCCATGCTTCCATCCACCGATATTGACGTCGTATCCTTGTTTGGTGGGCCAGAACTGTTCGGTCGGACCGAGGTGCCACTTACCCGCAAAGAACGTGGCGTATCCTTTTTTCTTGAGGGCTTCCGCTATCGTCACCTCCTCCAAGTCCATTCGATCGTGCAGGGGAGCGGAATTAAAGAGTCCGCCCCGCCGACCGCTAAAGAAATTGGTTGCATCCTTGCGCGAGGGATGCCTTCCCGTCTGGATGCCAAAGCGAGTGGGGGAACAGACCGGGTTGGCCGCATAACCATCTGTGAATTTCATCCCTGATTTTGCAAGGGTGTCCACATTGGGAGTGTCATAGAAGCATTTCGGGTTATAGGCTCCGATATCCATGTAGCCCAAGTCATCCACAAGGAAGAGAACAAAGCTCGGAGACTTTGCTGTAATGAAGTTGATGCTTGCGAGCAAGATGGAGAGGCTATACAATTTTTTCTTCATAAAAACCTACTTTCCCTTGAGACCAACCAGGAATTCAATGAGATCGATGAGCTCTTGTTCTTTAATGGCAAGGTGAAGTCCGGGAGGCATGAGGGATGTCTTCATTTTTTCGCGGGAACGTATTGTTTTCTTGGGCAGTGTTTGGCGTATCCCACCAACCATGCGGAGGATAATCTCATCATCTGTCTCGCTCTGGATGATCCCTGCGGTCTTTGTGCCATCCTTTAGATGTAGGGTCCACCCTTCATAGTCAAAGCTGATTCCTGCGTTGGGGTTTAGAATCGATAGGTAGAGCTCAGACTTTGGGAGTTTGCTGCCAATCTCGGTAAGGGCTGGCCCGAAGTCGATGCCGATATCCCCTGCCTTGTGGCAGGCAAAGCATAGTTTCTGAAATGTAATCATACCCTTTGCCGGGTCACCTGTTTTTTTTGCGAGCGTGGCGATATCAAGCGGAGGATTGTTGGCCTTGGATGGTGTGTCACCAAGGAATTTTTTCGCCAAGTTTTTTTGTTCGTTGTCACCCACCTTCAGGAGGGCCTTGGCCGCAGATTCCCTGAGGTTTGAATTTTGTGTGGAATTCAGATAGGAAGCCAATATTCTTGCGGAGGCCTTGTGCTTTGTGAAGCCGAGCAGGGTTAGGATTTCGGGAGCCTGTTTACTGGAGTTCCTGAGAGCCTTGGCGAGAAGTTCCTCCTTGCCGAGGTCAATGATGAGTCGGGTGGCATTTGCTGCGTTTGAACCCGTGGGTTTCTTGATGATATTGTCCAGTAGGGCGGGGCATTCCTCCTCAAGAGTGAACTTGCGGACAATATCCAGATGCTCCTCGCTGCCCCTTACAGACTCAGCATATCGTAGTACCGCGCCTTTCCACTTGGGGTTTCCCTGCACATCAAACTTGTTCAGCTTGATGAGGGTTTCCACGATGATGCGGTCACGTGGTTCCAGTTGTTGCCCCGAAACGGATACGCATAGGGTTATTGCGAACAGGATGGATTGAATTCCGCGGGTCATGGCAGGTCTGCAGGCGGCTAATAGCCGTCCCATGCCTAGGATGCTTCGGGTGCAGAAGTGCTAGATATCCAGGAGGGCTTCGAGGGCCTTGTCCCTCGCTTGGCCGGAGTGGAAATCCAAGGCACGCATGTAGCGGGGGTGGGCTTCTGTTGGTGTCGATTTGTCCTTGAGAATCTTGACGATGTAACTTGGGGCATCATTGGACCTGCTTCGCCAGATGATATCTCGCCCGGCGGGGGTATTCCATTTGTTTCCAACCTTCTGGATCCATGCACTGAAGAACGCATCCCACTGGCCGTTTGCTGAAATGCCGAGGGCTTCCAGATACCAACGGTCCACACCGTCATGCTGGACTGCAAGTTCTGCCCATATGCCGGCAGCCTTGGGTGACTTGCTGTCGCGGATGGCGATGGCAACTTCACGCCGGACTTGTGCAGATTTGTCCTTGGTCAGCTTTTCACAGGTGCCGATGACGTCTGCTCCATTCTGGCGGGCGAGTCGCAAACCGGCAATGCGGATATTGGGATCCTTGTCACCAATTGCAATGTCAACGTATTGCTGACCCTTGCCTTCAATTTTTCCCAAAAGCCATATGGCACGAGCACGGTGGATGGCGTTGTTTCCATTCCATAGTTTTTTTAGTGCGGATTCAGCTTTTTTTCCTGCATCGTGGAGTTTATTCCATGCCAGGTAACGTGTGGCCATATTGGGGCTCTTAAGTGCTTCTGCCGCACCTTCCAAGCTGGATAGGTCAATCTTGTTTGTTTTGTACTTATGCCCCTCCGGTGCCACGAGGAATAGTCGTCCACGGTCAAGGTCGCGCATATTGTGGCCACCGACACCGGGGTCATACCAGTCGGCAACGATGAGCGCCCCATCCGGTGCAACTGCCACATCAGAAGGCCGAAACCACTTGTCTCGTTTTGCCCCGTCAAGCAGGTTGACGATTTCAGCGGAGTAACCGGCTCCTGCATTTTGTACAGGATAGGCTCGCACAATACTGGGTCCGGCATCGCAATGAATCACTTGGCCCCGGAATATGCTGGGGAGTAAGTTTCCTTCATAGGAAGTGATACCGGTAGGGGACCCCGCGCCGGTTTGCAATAGATTCGGGACAACACCCGGGTCATTGAGGTGCCAGTGGCGAAGGGGAACCTCTTTTTCAATGTTGCTGCGTTTATCACGCCAACCACGACCGGTCAACTCACCACGGTAGCCGTAGTTTCCAAATTCCATGACATAGTTGATACGGACTCCGCGATTACCGTCATCATCATTATCAGATTGCCAGATCGTTCCAAAGGAATCAACGCAGACCTCCCAGTTATTACGGAAGTTCCAGCCGAGTGTCTCGAAGTCGGATCCGTCTGGGTTACAACGAAATACCATGCCTTGCTGATAGGGTTTACGTTTGTCGTTAACCTCGTTTCCCGCCATGTCTATTATGGGTTTCCCATCCTTGTCCTTGATCTGGCGACCAGAGTTACCGAAGTTGAAATAATATTTCCCGTCGGGACCAAAGTGGACAGCGTGTATACCGTGATCATGCTGGGTTCCTGCGATCCCCGTAAACAGGTTTTCCTTTGAATCAGGCTTATCGTCTCCATCTTTATCAGTGAATACCATGATCTTGTCTCCACAGGAGACGACGATCTTGTCGCCAAAGACGCTTACCCCGTGTGCGGAATCAATATCCCTTCCCTGGTAGAAGGTTTTAACCTTATCGGCCTTGTTGTCGCCATCGGTATCCTCAAGTATCAGGATGCGATCACCTTCCGGGCGCTTGTTCTTGTGGCGTCGATAGTTGACAACTTCACATACCCATACACGTCCCCTGTGGTCTATGTCTATGGAGGATGGGCTCAGTAGCATTGGTTCGGATGCGAAGAGTGTAGCCTTAACATCTTCATGGATATTAAGGTTTTCAATTGCGTGCTTGGGGTCCCCTTGTTCACCGACTCTTCCTACACCACCGGCGGGACCCGACACGGCAACAGCGATCGTGGAGGCTGGTTTTTCCGTAAACACCAGGAATTCGACACTGGATTGTGAGCCACTTTGATTGATTCCACCATCATCGAGTGCTCCCATTGCCTTAAATGTTGTGAATTTGTGGTTTGCTGGAAGCTTGTAACTGATCATGGATATTGCATGAGTTCCAATACCTGTCACTGCTTTCCCTCCGACCTTCATCGTCTGGCCTCCGGCGTTTTTCCCAATCTGGATATTTCCCCAACCTGTCTGTGCGGTTGACCATTTCATTGATGTTATCGATTTCTCTTTTCCACTGTTTTCAATAAGGCGCGGTGAAACCCAGTTTGCCCAATCGTGTGAAAAACCGTTCAGTCCGTCAGTCACAACCAGATACAGTTCCTTGGCGCCCTTGATGTCAGCTGAAATCTCGACAGATCTCCCCTTTGTGTTTTTGTCAATGATCTTGCTGGCGAATTTTGCCTTGTTCCTGCCTGCCTTGCCTGCAGGTGTGATGGAGGAGGACTTCTTCGCCTTCTTGGTCCCGGGTTTTGGATAGTCCTGATTGGCTTCAAGTTGCTCTCGTGTGGGTGTCTCAGAAGGAACGCCGTCCTTGGGGACCTCAACCTTGGCAATCCAGCAAAGTGCATTGAGCGCGGCCTTGCGGAAATTATCATTGGCCCAGTTCCAGTGATTGTGGGCACCAGTAAATCCAAATCCTCGACCTCCATTAGGGCGCTCGTAGACCCAACCCACGTGTTGCTTGTCACCACGCTTAACCGATGCGCGGACATGAGGATTTCCGCTGTGTGGACCATCGCCTCTTTTCATTGTGCTTACCGGTGCAACTGCGGACAGGATTGGGGTGACTCCCTTCATGTCCTTCTGGAAACGCATATGGAAATACCATTCATCATTGATGGAGAACGGCTTGATGCCATTGGCTGCCGGATGCTTCGGGAATTCCTTAAACTCAGCGGTCCAGTGAGGGTTGACACTCCAGAAGGGTTCAAAATATCCGCCGATCCAATCGAGGAAAGCGTTTCCTCCATCTCCCTTTGGAACCTCAACACCGTAATGAATACAACCAAGCCCCACACCCTTGTCCATCAATGCCTTTGTCTCATCAAGGTGCTTCAGGACAAAATGGCGACCGCCACCGGTACAAAAGAAAACCAGGGCATCGGCGTTCTTGAAAGCCGCCTTTGAGTCCTTGGGCCAACCTCCAGATACAACTACAGCCTTGATCTTGTCGCCAAGTTTGTCGTTGAGGATGCCGGACAACAGTATGGAGCCTGCCTTGTGTTCATGGGCGCCGTAGCCATGACTGGGTGTGCCAGCCACGAACACGATTTTCTTTTTGCCATCCTCAACTGCATGGAGGGCGTACTTTGCCAGCGGCATGCTTAGGAGAAGGGCAGTAAGGATGATGTGTTTGGTTCTCATAATTAATTTGCTAATGAAAGAAGAAGATAGATTTAAATTTATGGTCAAAAAATTGGCATTCAGAGAAAATGCGAGCGACTTTCGAAAAGCAAATAGAAAACCCAAGCTACTTTTACTTGATTTATTTCATGGGTACATCCAGCATTCCTCATTTCCTTATCCCTGTAAGACCTCATGAGTTCCCCCAGAAAGAAAATTGCCGTGCTTGGTTTGGGAATGATGGGCAATACGCACATGGCTTCCTGGTTGAAGCGGGAGGATGCCGAGATTGTTGTCGTTAGTGACCCGAATCCAAAGCGACTGACTGGCGAAGTTCGAGCGGAGGGCAATGTTGATCTTTTTGCTGATGGTGGATTCGACCTTGCATTCGTCAAAACATATACCGACTTTCGTGATGCCATCCGGGACCCCAAGGTTGAGGCAGTGGATATTTGCCTGCCGACTCTTTTTCATGTTGAAGCCGCCAAGCTTTGTGCATCGGAGGGTAAACCCTTTCTGCTTGAGAAGCCCATTGCCCGCAATGTCGATGGCGTTCGCGAAATCCTTGAGGCGTCCCAGTCAACGGGTGTCTTGGGGATGCCTGCCTTGTGTCTTCGCTTTTGGCCGGAATGGAGTTGGCTCAAGGATGCCATTGATGCTGGAACTTATGGGAAGGTCCTGAGTGCCCGTTTCGAGCGTATTGGAGCCTGTCCCGGAGGTCGTTTCTATCATAATGGGGAACTCTGCGGAGGAGCGCTATTAGACCTCCATATTCACGATACCGACTTTATCCTGCACTGCTTCGGAAAGCCTGACGGTGTCACCAGTTATGGCTACCCCAGGATGTCCGGGGAGATTGACCATGTCGTTACCCACTATCACTACGGGGATATTCCACTGGTGGTGGCCGAAGGCGGCTGGCAACCCAAGAACAACCTTCCGTTCCGTATGACCTACCTCGTTAACTTCGAGAACGCCACCGCCGAGTATGACCTCAATGCGGAGGACACCCTCAAGCTCTATCGTGAAGGTGAGGACCCGGAAATCATACCCGTTGGCGATGAGAATGGCTATGACCTCCAGATTACCGAATTCATGGACTCACTT
>JABJCN010000231.1 GCA_018668635.1 Opitutia bacterium | reverse complement strand
TTTCTCCGTTGGTGATGGCAATGCAGATACCACCATGACTTTCACTGGAACCAACGATGTGATCACTACTTCCCTAGAAGGCCTGGTCTATGCTCCAACCGCTCACTTTAATGGCACCGACAGCCTTGTGATTTTGGCGAAAGATGGAGGCAGCCAAGGGGAGGGGGGGGCACTGGAATCAACCAGCACCATGACGGTCAATGTCATCGCCATCAACGATGCGCCTGAAATCGCACTCCCTGGAAACCAGATTGTTAACGAGGATACCCCCATTACTTTCTCAAGTGCGAATGGCATTGGGATTACGACTTCTGATGTGGATGCCCCAGAAACTGATCCTGGCAAGGTCCAACTTACCTTGGCTGTAACCAATGGAACCCTCACACTGGCAACCCTACAAAACCTTACAGTGGATGCCGGTGCCGATGGTTCTTCCATGGTTACCCTGACTGGCACAACCACTGATTTGAATGCCGGCCTTGAAGGCCTCCTTTACACTCCTTCTGTTGACTATAATGGCTCCGATGCCTTGACCCTGACACTTTCTGACAAGGGACTGACTGGAGCCGGAGGGGAACTTCAGGCAACGGGGCAGATCAGCATCACCTTGAATAGTGTTAATGACGCACCGGTAATTACCCTTCCTACACCACCGACGATTGACGAGGATACAACCCAGACATTCTCTACCGCAGCAACTACACTTATCTCCATTGAAGATGTTGATATCACTGACTCCATTCTGACGCTTACTCTTTCAGTTAATGATGGGACTCTCAAGTTGGCTTCAACAGATAATATTGTTTTTTCTTCCGGTGCAGATCAATCGGCGTCCATGATCATCAAGGGCACTCTTGCAGATATAAACACGGCTCTAGATGGTCTGGTTTATACTTCAGATAGCCAGTTCAACGGAACCTCAATCATCTCCCTCGCCGCAAATGATGGAGGTGCTGCAGGTAGCGGGGGAGTGTTGGAAACCATAGAGACCCTGGAGGTCACAGTTACTGCCTTGAATGATGCCCCGGTTATCATTCTGCCTGATGCACCAACCATTGATGAGGACACGTCAGTCACATTCTCCATGGCGAACAACAACTCCATTACCATTACTGACGATGCGACTGAAATTGCTGCTGAAATCCAGCTTTCCCTGACTGTTTTGTCTGGGGTTCTCTCTCTTTCCACCTCCGATAATCTAACAATAACTGAAGGCGAGGATAAGTCTTCCAGCATGACGCTAAAGGGGACTGCTACCGCTTTAACAACTGCCTTGGATGGCCTGAAGTATACACCGGACGCAGAGACCAACTCCAATACAATGGGCGGTGCTGAAACTCTCCAGTTTGTTGCAGATGACTTGGGCGGCATAGGCAATGGTGGTACTCGAACCCTGAGCACAGAGCTAACTATTACTGTTAACCCAATCAATGATGCCCCAATCATAACCGCACCTTCTACGACCTCCACTGCCGAGGACACCCAATTGCTGTTTAATTTAGCCAACAGCACTCTCATCTCTTTTTCTGATGATGGTTTTGAGGATGGTAGCACAATCCAACTTCAGTTCAGTACATCCCATGGAACCCTGACCCTTGATACTGTGGCCGGCGTCACGATAATTGCTGGGGATAATGCGACAACCACCATGACGTTGACCGGTAATGTCCTCAATCTTAACAACGCCATTGATGGTTTGGCTTTTATGCCGGACGAAAACTATAATGGAACCACAAGTCTTCAGGTTCAAGTGGATGATCAGGGTAATGCCGGTGACGGTGTCGCTATGTCTGACACCAAGACTGTCTCTATTACGGTGGATCCTCACAATGATTCGCCAACGATCAGTGTCCCGGTAGCCCAAGAAACAGATGAGGATACTCCGGTCATTTTCGCTTCTGCTCAGGCGACAGCAATCACAGTTACCGATGCCGATGTTGCAGAAGGTAGTGGCGACCTCCAACTTGCCCTTTCTGTATCCTACGGTACCCTGACCTTGGCTTCCATTGATGGTATCACTTTTACTGGAGGTGGTGATACAACAGCATCGATGATTCTAAAAGGTATCCCTTCGAAGCTTAATACAGCTCTTGAAGGCCTCGTTTACACTCCGAATACTAATATCAATAATGATGATATCCTTGCCCTCACTCTAAGTGATTTGGGCGATACAGGTTCTGGTGGCGAGAAAACAGTCAGCTCAACAGTTTCCCTGCCCATCACCTCCATCAATGATGCTCCGGTCAACTCCCTGCCAACCAGCCAGACAGTTCGAGAAGACAGCATTCTAACTTTCTCTACGGTTAATGAAAATCTAATATCAATCAGTGACGATTCTCCTGAGAGTAGTACTTCTACTGAAGTTCAACTAAGCGTGACCAATGGAATACTCACCCTCGCCTCTACAACGGGCCTTACTGTAACTGCTGGTGCAGATGGCTCTGATGCACTTACTTTTTCCGGTCAACTTGCTGATATCAATATTGCCCTTGAAGGTCTTACATACACACCAATAACAGATTATTTTGGTGATGATACATTAAGCATTATTACCAATGACAATGGTGGTACTGGCACTGGAGGTGCACTACTTGATTCCGATAATTTGGCAATAACTGTTCAGGCTGTCAATGATGCTCCAGTAAATTCCATCCCTGTTGAACAGAACACCAACGAGGAAACGGCTCTTATTTTCAACGCGACAAATGAAAACTCAATCAGCGTTTACGATGATGCCTCCAAGGCTGGCCTCGCATTCAATGTTACCCTTGAAGCTACTGGTGGGGTTCTAGAACTTTCAACCACGGACAATCTTAACCTGACTGGCGGCACGTTAAATCGCTCTGCCACTATTCATTTCACTGGCAAGATGGATGACATTAATGCTGCGCTAAATGACATGTCTTTCACTCCAGGCACTGACTTTACAGAAAACGCAACCATCACTATTACTACCGATGACCTCGGAGCAAAGGACGACTTTGATAGTGGTAACTTGACCGACACTGATTCGTTTACAATTACCGTTAATGCAGTCAATGATCGCCCAACTCTTTCATATCCGACTGCCATCCTTACTTCGGCGGAAGATGCCACTTTCACCTTCGCTTCAGTCCAAGGATATGCTGTCTCTGTTTCTGACCCAGACAACTACGGAGTAGCCAGCACACTTAAACTAACCCTTTCCGTGGATAACGGAACCCTGACCCTTTCTGATACTTCAGGGCTTATCTCTGGTAGCAATGGTTCCGACAGCATGATCATCCTTGGTACGCCGGATAATCTGAATGCCGCCCTCGAAGGACTCGTCCTCAAGCCAACAAATGACTTTATCGGTACAACCATCATTAGCATCTCTGTGGATGACCAAGGCAATACGGGCAGCGGTGGCCCCTTGATCGACTCGGGGTCTGTGCAGGTCTACCATGCACCGACCAACGATGCCCCTGTGATTACCCTGCCTTCTCCATTGACGATTAACGAGGATGGTGAACTCCTACTTTCCGGCGGTGTCATTCAAGTTCAGGATGATGCTGAAGCTGCCGATCTTCTCAAAATTGAGGTCGCCACAACCAATGGGACCACCAATCTAGGTGAAAGTATTGATGTCATTGTCACTCAGGATGGTAGCTCTGGTACACTTGCATTCTCTGGCACAATCTCTCAGATCAATGATGCCTTTAATATGCTGACATTTATCCCGACCAAGGACTTTGTCGGGGATGCCACGATTGCTATTGCTGCTGACGACCAAGGTGCCGGCGGTCAGGGGGGCGCCATGATTGGCAGCAACACTCTTTCAATCGCCGTAGCAGGCGTCAACGATGCGCCCACCCTAAACATCCCCGACGTACAAGTTGTGGACTTCGATGGATCAAAGACCTTTAGTACGGCAACTGATAACGCCATAACCTTTACTGATGTTGATGCAGGGGATAGTGATCTCTTAGAGATTTCTCTTGAGGTAGCAGAAGGTACATTGACCCTGCCTTCAACTGATGTTATTAAATTGGTTACTGGTGACGGCGAGAATGATTCCACACTTGTTTTCACTGCCACTGCCACGAACTGTCTCCTTGCTCTCGATGGTCTTACTTATACCCCTATTCAATCCCCTGGTCCGTCAACTCAAATCTTGATCGCTATTGACGACTTGGGTAATTCTGGAAGTGGAGGCGCTCGCAATGTAGCTGGGACTTTGGATATATCTATTAATTACAAGCCTCCAGAAATCACCCAAGGAGAATCTGTCAGCGTGGAGATGGAAGAGGATAACTCGAGCTCTTGGATAGCACCGACCCTCACCGCCATCGATCCTAATAGTGAAACCTTGACTTGGAGTCTTCACGGGCAGCCTGTTAATGGAGTTGTCGAGGTTAGTGGCACTGGTACCCAACCTTCTTTCTTTACCTATACTCCCAACATTGATTTCCACGGTCAGGACGACTTTAGTATTAAGGTAACTGATACCTCTGGACATTTTGATACAGTGTCTGTTCAGGTTACGGTCATTCCAACAAATGATGCCCCGGTATTCACCAGCACAAATGATTCGGGTACATATACCTTGGACTATTACTACCAGATTTCAGCCAGCGATATTGATGGAGATGACCTGACCTATAATGTGGTTGACTTGCCTTCCTGGCTTAGCCTTGAGGCGAATGAAGATGGAACTGCATCGCTGAGCGGCTTAACATCTCCTACCTCCAGCAAGCTCTTGTGGGCTGATGCAAAGGAAATTCCCGATAGTGAGGGATGGAAGCATTCAGAATGGTTTGGCGTATTTCAGGAAATAGATTCCAATTGGATTTTTCATGCTGGTCTTGGTTGGGTTTACTTTGCAGAGAAGAACCCGGCTTCCCTTTGGATATGGACAGAGAGGCTTGGCTGGTGTTGGACCAGTGCGATAGAGTACCACAATGTTACCATCGAAGTTTCGGACAGTGTAGCCAAGGCTACGCAGACCTTTTCCATTGAAGTTGGGACGTTCCCAAGACTCTTTAGTCATGATGCTGGTGCATGGCTGCACTACGAAAAGGATAGTGCGCCAGCACGTTTCTACAATCACCTTACAGGCAATTGGATTGGCTCCGTCTACTCGTTTGCTCTTAATGTGACCAAGAGTGATGAAGCTGGTGGTTCTATTAAAGGTGGTGGCACGTATGAATTTGGTGCCACTGCTACTCTTATCGCAACTCCGCAGCTGGGTTACAAATTCACTAGGTGGACAGACGGTGACGGTGACGAGATTTCCACGGATACGACGTACCAGTTTGTTGTATCAAGCGACGCCAACATTCAGGCGAACTTTATCATTCCACTATCTGTGGTTGTGACATTATCTGATCCTGACGGTGGTTATGTCACAGGTGACGGCAACTATGAATTCGGCGACACTGCAACGCTTACCGTAAGCCAGAAGCCGGGTTACAAATTCACTAGGTGGACAAACGGTGACGGTGACGAGATTTCCACGGATACGACGTACCAGTTTGTTGTATCAAGCAACACCAACGTCCAGGCAAACTTTTCAATTGATATCGACTACTTAATCAATAACTCCAACTAGGACGCCAACTTCCCTATCGCCAGTGACGGGGCTTGGCCTCTTGACTCGCTCGGCCCTGCTATCCTTTGTTCGGCTTCATGCGTCCGATGTGGATACGTGCTTTACTCCATACAAAGCCAATAATCTTGCAAAAGATAGAGGCGCAAAACTTCCAGTCCATTGCCCATGGGAAATGATGGCGAAGGTAGATTCTCAGACGATTTGTCGACGTCCTAACGCTTCCACGGCATAGGCATTCCTCCAACATTTCACGGGTGTGAAAACGTATCCGTGGAACCATGTACCCATTGTATGCTCCAGGATGAGCCTTGAGGATGCAACGGTAGAAATGGTAGTAGCGTAGGGAGTTCTTCACGTGATCCGCGCCCGACCAAACCCCTTCATCATGATTGCGATACGCAGCCATGTTTTCATTGAGGAATGCTCCTTTGCCTGAACGGGTGAGATAAAAATGAAGGGGCCAGTCAAAAATGGGCAATGAGTAAATCCATCCCGGCATCTCAGAGAAAGCATTTCTCCGAAACAAGAGAGTGAGGGTTTGTAGTGGGCTCCATTTTGCATCGATGACCATCCGGGTATCACAGTCTGCAGGAAGCTCTTCAGGCTTTCTTGGTTGTTTGGTTTCCCCAAGCAGGCTTCCGTTGCCATCAACATGGTCGAACAAGTGATAGCAGAACGAGCACTCAGGCCGAGACTCCAGAAGGTTTACCTGTTTTTGAAGCTTGAATGGGTCAGTCCAGAGGTCATCCCCTTCCAATTGGGCCACGTATTGGCCACGGCAAGCCTGCAGGGTTAGCCAGAAATTCCGCACAAGCCCTATGTTTTGCTCATGGAGGATAAGGCGAATCTTGTCTGGGTGTTCCCTTTGATAACGTAGGCAGACCTCCCGAGTCTGGTCGGACGAGCAGTCTTCCCCGATTACTATCTCAAAAGGAAAATCCGTCTCCTGTTGCAAGGCGCTGTCAATCGCTTTGGGAAGATACTTCTCCTGATTGTAGGTAATGATCCAGACGCTAACAATCGGTGTTTTTTGGGTTATGGTCTGTCTCTGTGCCGGCATATGCGCTTACTACAAACCATGTCGAAACCCCTTAGTTCGACCAGCAAAAACAGACATCCCCTATTCAAGCAATTTAACTTGATTCCAATTCGCATCTGGCGTTCTCTGATTTCTTATATGAGCCAACCGGACAAACTGACGCCTACTCAGGAGCGTTTCACCTACGAGGCCGGAGAGATAGAAATAGAACATTATCACCGCTACCAGTTGGCCCTTTCGCTCGTGGAGGGAAATCGTGTACTAGATATCGCTTCTGGCGAAGGATATGGTTCAAACCTCCTTGCATCAGTGGCCTCCTCAGTGGTCGGAGTCGACATCGATCAGGAATGCGTGGACTATGCCAACGCTCGCTATGGATCGGGCAGTCTTGAATATCGTCAAGGCGATGCCGCCAGCATCCCAGTGGAGGACGGAAGTGTAGACGTGGTCGTCAGCTTTGAGACCATCGAGCACCATGACAGGCATCAGGAAATGATGGATGAAGTTCGCCGGGTCCTTGTTCCCGAAGGCATTCTAATGTTATCCTCCCCAGACAAGAAGTACTACTCAGATGTTCCCAACTTTCAGAACACTTATCACGTTAAAGAGCTTTACTTTGAGGAATTCAAGGAATTAGTTGCCCAGCATTTCAAACATTCACGCTATTACCTTCAACGCATGGTCAAGGGCTCCCTGATCTTCCCTGAAGATAACAAATTAGAAAAGCTTACAGTATTTGAAAAAGAGCCTGGCGATGCCTTACTGGTTGGAAGGCGTGAGTTCGCGCAACATTATGAGATTTGCGTGGCTTCAGACAGCGAACAGTTACCAATTTTGGAAGTCGGCTTGTTTGATGGGAAGCAAGTTCTCCATGAAGAAATACAGAAGCTTCTCCAGATCGAAACAGCCAAGTTCGAGAATGTCATCAATTCACCAACATGGAGAATTGGCAATGCCATATTGGCACCCTTCAAGTGGTTACGCAGCCTGCTAAATAAATAGTCAGGTATTAAAATTTGAAATTATCCGGGATGGTTGTGTTTTTTACAACCACAGCGATTCCGTCTTTCACCACGATGCCTCCTTTGGCGTAATTGTGGTTTTTGTTTAATGGGTCAATATTTACGTTGTCTCCAATTCGAGCATTTTTATCGATTATTGTGTTTCGAATGACGCAGTTAGAACCAATTCCAATCGGTGGAGTGCTCGAGGAATCTTGTGTGCCATCTCCGTAGGCGTCTCCTCCCATTATCACCACATTCTCTAATTCAGTGTCGTGGCCAATTTTGGAGCGTTCACCGATCACACATCGCTTGGCCTTTACACGATTCAATATACACCCTTCTGCGACTATTATATTCTCGATCTGGCATGAAACCAATTTTGATGCAGGTAGGTAGGCATGCCTTCCAAATATAGGATTTTTCTCATCGAAAAAATTGAATGGAGGCACTGGATCTGTGAGCTTGAGGTTAGCTTCAAAGAATGCGCGAACGGTTCCGATATCTTCCCAGTATCCTTCGAATATATAACTGGACATCTTTACCTCACCAAGAAGACTTGGTATGATTTCTTTACCAAAATCGTCTGACGTTTTTTCTGATTCCAAGGCGTTTATTAGGCATCCAGCTCTAAAGAGATATATCCCCATCGATGCGAGGCAGTATTCTGAGTCATTGGATTTTCCCAGATCATGCATCAACTTTTTGCTCAAGGTGAGAGATTGGATAATCGATTCTTCCTGTGGCTTTTCAACGAACTCAGCAATGGAGTAATCATCTTCTATGCGCATCAATCCAAAATCTGGAGCAAGCATTGTACTTACTGGAGTTGAGGCGATTGTCACCTCAGATCCAGTTTCATTGTGGTGACGGACAATTTCTCGAAAATCCATCCGGTATAATTGGTCTCCAGATAGAATTAAGAACAGGTCGTCTTCCTGTGCTCCAAAATGCATAAGGTTCTGCCTCACAGCATCTGCGGTTCCCTGATACCAGTTTCCGCCAGTCTCCGTTTGTTCTGCTGAAAGAATATCAACGAATCCACCGCCAAAACTGTCAAATTTGTAGGCGGACTGAATATGGTGATGCAGTGAAGCTGTATTAAACTGAGATAATAGGTAGATTTGATTAACGTCAGAGTTCAAGCAATTGCTGATTGGAATATCAACTAGGCGATGTTTTCCGCCCAGTGGAACAGCAGGTTTACACCGGAGTTTGGTCAAGGGGTAAAGACGTGTTCCACGACCCCCACCCATAATGACGCTGATAATTTTTTGTTTCATAATCTCCTCGCAGTTTATTAAGGCTTGGCAGGATAGAGTTTTTTCGAATCGTTTTGCTTAATGTGTGGTATTGTTGGATACATAGGCAAGCAAAAGGCGGCATCCATCTTACTTGACGGGTTGCAAAGATTGGAATACCGAGGGTATGATTCAGCAGGTCTTGCCGTGCTCAGTGGAGAGAAATTTTCTCATTTAAGACGGACTGGGCGAGTTAAGAATCTGGCACAGGCTGCCAGAGAACACTCCCTTTTCGGCGGTACAGGGATTGGTCACACTCGTTGGGCCACCCATGGGGAGGTTACTGAGGCGAACACCCACCCTCACGTAAGTAGTGACGAAAAGTTTGCCCTCGTTCACAATGGTGTCATTGAAAACTATCTTGGTATTCGCAAATTTCTAGAAGGAAAGGGCTATGAATTTTTCTCAAGCACGGATTCTGAGGCGCTGGTAAATCTAATTGCCTACCATTATGCAAAAGAGCAGAATGGAACAGACCGTTTTTTTGAAAGCGTTCGCAAGAGTCTCTTGCACGTGGAGGGTACATATGGGCTTGGAGTGCTTTGCCTGGACGAGCCGGGAGAAATTATTGGTGCGCGCAAGGGCTCGCCGTTGATTGTCGGGTTGGGAGACGGGGAAAGTCTCCTGGCCAGTGATGTGGCTGCCTTTGCTCATCATACGCAGAATGTTGTCTATCTCAATGATTCCGAGATCGTGCGACTTAAGGCAGGTGGCTTTTCCATAAGTACAATCAGTCAAGAGGACGTGGAGGCAGTCGTTCAGCGAGTGGACTGGCAGGTAGAAGAATCTACCCTTGGTGACTTTAGCCATTATATGGAGAAGGAGATTTTTGAGCAACCGACCGCGCTTGAGAATGCAATGCGTGGCCGACTGGATGAGGTCAACGGGACAGCTAAGTTTGGTGGACTAAATCTTACTGCCTCAGAATTCCGTCAAGTAGACCGCATTCTTTTTTGTGCCTGTGGTACGGCATGGCATGCCTGCCTTGTTGCGGAATACCTAATAGAACGATTTGCCCGCATCCCCGTCGAGGTCGAATATGCTTCAGAATTCCGCTACCGGAATGCACCATTGGACAAGGATACCCTTGTTTTTGTAATAAGCCAGTCTGGAGAGACGATTGATACACTTGCTGCTCTCCGCGAAGCTCGTCGCAAGGGTTTTCGAACTTTGGCCATCACCAATGTCGTTGGATCCACAATCGCCCGCGAGACTGATGGCGGGATTTATCAGTATGCCGGTGCAGAAATCGGTGTGGCCTCTACCAAGGCTTTTACCTCTCAGATTCTTATTTCTGCCATGGTTGCTCTTTACTTCGGTCGACTCCGGGATCTTAGTTATCAAGATGGAATAGTTTTGATCCAAGCCTTAAAGAACCTTCCAGATCAAATTCGCACCATACTTTCCGAGGCAGACCATATCCAGAAAATTGCCCGCAAATATGCTGATGCAGAAGGCTTTCTTTTCCTCGGCAGACAGGTTATGTTTCCTATTGCCCTTGAAGGTGCTTTAAAACTCAAGGAAATCTCATATATCCATGCGGAGGGCTATCCTGCTGCTGAGATGAAGCATGGCCCAATTGCACTTATCAGTGAAACCTGCCCAAGCCTTCTTTTTGTCAACAATGACGAAATGTATCACAAAACCTTGTCGAACCTCCAAGAGGTACGGGCTCGTAAAGGGAGGGTTATTGCTGTCACCACTCTTGATGCAAATTTCCCCAAGGATTTGGCAAATGATATCATCACCATTCCCTCTGCCCATGAGGCTGTACAACCCATTCTTGCGTCCATTCCCGTACAACTTCTTAGCTATTACATTGCCAAAGAGCGAAACTGCGATGTCGACAAACCCCGGAACCTCGCTAAATCTGTAACTGTTGAATAATATATCTACCCCAGCGCTTGCTCCTATTTGCTGAAAGAAATGCCTTGAAGGTCCATCCGCAACTACATGAATTTAACGAACTTGCCTGCAAAGGTAATATCGTTCCGGTGTACACGGACCTAATGGCTGATTTTGAAACTCCGGTTTCTGCCTACGCCAAACTCAGTCAAGAAAAGCCCTGCTTTCTTTTCGAATCCATAGAGGGCGGGGAGCGCCTTGGGCGCTATACCTTTATTGGCTTCAGTCCCCGCAAGATTCTTACAGCTTGGCCAGACAGGACTATCATTGACTATCCGGATGGGCACACTGAGACCATTTCTACTCCTGAAGACCCTCTCCAACTTATCGAGGAGGAACTTAAGCCTTGTCGGCCTGTCACATTGCCGGGCATGCCTCCTTTTATGGGAGGTGCTGTTGGCTTTGTTGGCTATGAATACGTTCAGCGTATCGAGCCCACTATTCTTTCTACTGGCGAAGATATCGTTCAGATGCCACTTCTTTACTTCATGTTAACAGATAATTTTATTATCTTTGACCGAGCTCGCCAGACTCTTCGTATTTGCGTTGATGCTCATATCGGGGATAATCCTGCAGCAACATACACTGCTGCTGTAGATACCATAGAGAGTATTGTTGATCTTCTAAAAAAAGACGCGGTTCTTCGACCTGCTCTTCTTCAGGAAACCGGCGATATTACCGTTCCTCCTGGCAATTTTTCTCAGGAAAGTTTTGAGCAGGTTGTTGAAAAGTCAAAGGAGTATGTCAGAGCAGGAGATATCATCCAGGTTGTACTTTCCCAGCGTTTTGAGCGGCCTTTCAATGAGACACCACTTGACCTTTATCGCGCGCTCCGTGTCATCAATCCATCTCCGTACATGTTCCTCATGGAAACGAAGGACTTTTCTCTCGTCGGTGCCTCACCAGAAGTTCATGTTCGTCTAACTGGCGACAAGGTGGAAATTCGTCCAATCGCTGGAACACGTCCGCGTGGTAAAGATGAGGCGGAGGATATTACTTGCGAAGAAGACCTTCTAGCAGATGAGAAGGAGAGAGCGGAGCACCTTATGCTTGTGGACTTGGCCCGTAACGATATTGGCCGTGTTTGCCGCTACGGAAGCGTCGATGTTCCCGAATACATGATTATAGAGCGATATTCTCACGTCATGCACATCGTTTCTCAGGTAGTGGGTGAAATTGATCCTTCTTGTAATGCTTTTGATCTCATGCGAGCTACTTTTCCTGCCGGGACGGTCAGTGGTGCTCCCAAGGTTAGGGCTATGCAGATTATTTCAGAACTGGAAGGAACCACTCGCGGTTCCTACTCCGGGGCTCTCGGCTATTTTGGTTATGATGGTAATCATGATTCTTGTATTGGCATACGAACTGCCCTTCTCAAGGACGGCCAAATTTATATTCAATCCGGTGCGGGAATTGTTGCTGACTCCGTTCCATATAATGAATACTTGGAGACTATAAATAAAGCCCGGGGCATGCTTAAGGCTGTTGCTCTTAGCGAAAAATTCTAGCATTATGGCTCAACACGGACAGAGCGCTTCCGGAGATACTTCCGCTCTCACTATCTATTTACGTGAGATAGGGAAGGTTCCATTACTCACAGTTAAGGAGGAGATTGAATTGGCTGCCTTAATTAAGAAAGGTGACATGGAGGCTCGCAATAAGATGGTTCGTTCCAACCTGCGCCTTGTTGTTAAGATTGCAAATGGGTATTCTAATTTTGGTCTTCCTCTTCTCGACCTTATCAGTGAAGGGAACCTTGGCCTTATCAAGGCAGTTGAACGCTTTGATCCATCCAAAGGTGGGAAGCTTAGTACCTATGGTTCTTGGTGGATAAAGCAGTCTATCAAGCGTGCTCTTGCCAACCAAGGGAAGACCATCCGTCTTCCTGTGCATTTGGTCGATAAAATTGCCAAGCTAAGACGTATTGCCAATCAAATGCAGGAGCAACTTGGCCGGGAGCCTACTGATGATGAACTTGGTGCCGAACTAGGCCTTCCCTCCAGCAAGGTTGCCAATCTCAAGACCATGGGCATCCGGCCATCTTCTCTTGATGTGCCAATAGGTGACGAGGACGGTGGGGACCTTGGTGACATAATAGGCGATGACAACGCTCTACCTCCCTCAGAAGCTTTAGATGTGAAATCTCTAAGTGACGATCTTAAGGACCTTCTCGATCACCTTGAGCCTCGTGAAGCTGAAATCATCCGTCTCCGTTTCGGATTACGGGGTGAACTGCCTAAAACTCTTGAAGAAGTCGGCGAGGTATTTGATATAACAAGAGAGCGTGTCAGGCAGCTTCAGAATTCAGCACTCGTTAAAATTCGTGAAGGCCTTCGGAAAAAGGAAAAAGTACTCACTCGTGAAGAAGTCTTTGAGGAGAAACTTCGAGCAGAGCGCACTCAGATTCTCCGTGAATTTATCCATGATGTGAACTGATATTTCTCCAAGTCTAAATCCCTCTCTTAATTACACAAAAAAGC
>JABJCN010000085.1 GCA_018668635.1 Opitutia bacterium | reverse complement strand
CCTTCCATTCTGCGTAAATTTATATTCGACAAAACAGTACAACTCCCTCTAATTAATTAACTATATTCTTTTCTTAATGTATATTATAAATCTGTTAAAACCATGTCGTTTAACGAACTCCGATAGATGCTATTAATCTAGATATATGTAAGAGTTAATTACATTCACCTTAGTTCTAATATTTATTACTAATAGTTCGTCACATAAAACTCTATTGTTTTTTAACCTAATTTATATTTTACAGAGTAATTAAAACCTCAATCAAACAGCATAGTATCTACATTTTATAGCATATATACAATCGTTAATACTTAACTGTATATTAATTGACTGTCAAGTATATGTCTTTAATTTCACATACAGATCCTCATGGAAATTTGCAATGTTAACCGATTTTACGGGCATTCCCACATCATTAAAGAATATTGTGGCTATAGCCAAAAGGAACCTATACCTTTAGCGATTCATCACGGTGTTTCTCGAAATCAATTAACGCTTCAACATGAACATTTCTCAGAACCTTTATTTGACTACTGGATTTTCTCTGATTATATTAAAAGTAATGCCATTAAGCACTTAGGGATTTCAGCTGACTCCCTTCATTTACTCGGATCCCCTTTTGCGTATCTTACCAGACTTTTAAAAATTGATGAAAATACGAATCAGGAACGCCATGGTACCATTGCCTTTCCTGAGCATTCCTTACCCAGCAATGTAATTACTGATAAATATAAAAAATATGCAGAAGAAATCGCAGCTCTTCCATCTAAATATCACCCGATCACAGTCTCGGTTCATCCTCACGACATTAAATTAAACCACCATCGGACTTTTCTTGACTGTGGTCTTGAGGTAATTACATGCGGTGACTCTTCTCCTTTTCAAATCAACTACCTTCACAACTTCATACATTTTTCTAAAAATAAAAAATACGTAACAGCCAACTCTTGGAGTTCTGCCTGCTGCTATTGTATGTACCTTGGACTTAAATTATTTATCACTGGATCAAAACCTACATATTCTAACATGAAAGAATATGAAATGGATGATACATCTCAGCGTGAATTACAGAATATATGCAACCAGTTTAGCATTGATGCTCTTCCTGGTTTCATGTCCAACGATGAACAACTTAAATTTGCCCAGCAAAATCTCGGTCACGATCACTTGCTACCCCCCGGGGCCTTACTTGAATATCTAAATGAAATTCGCTCATCTCGACTATATATAGATACAATCAAACCTATTTTTGAAATACATTCTAAACACATTGCGAATCAAATGAAGCCATCAGGCCCAATGCTTCCACTCATAAGTGATTCCATAGTCTCTCCTAACCCCCAAAAGAGTTCCTTCATCCAGCAACTTTTGGATAAAGCAATCCTATACTCTAAACGAATTGATTCAATGACCCAGCTTCCGAATGTTAGCATGGTATGTATTTCGTCAATCAATCTTCCTGCATGTATCCGGGCCCTTTATATCTCCCAGATACACTTCTGCTACAAAGAGATCATTTTATTCACATCCGAGGACATTACTGATGATCAAATCAAATTTTTTCCAAATTTAAAAATTACAAAGATTCCACCCATTAACAGCACTGCAGATTACAGCCGATTTGTCATGTCTGAACTAGCGGATCATATCGACAACGATCACTGTTTGATTATACAGGAAGATGGGTTTATTCTTAATGAGAGCAACTGGAATATAGCATTCCTTGAACAGGACTACATAGGCGCACCCTGGCCAGAAGTACTCGAATTAATGAACAATGATGGATCCATTGGTCAAATTATGAAAATGGATAAGAGTCGCGTGGGCAATGGTGGTTTCTCCATCCGGTCACGCAAACTCATGGAAGCCTCTGCCCTTCTCGACATTGACAGCCTTCGCCTGCCAACAATGTCTGAGGATCTCATTATATGTCATTTCCTTCATGATTGGTTTGTCAGCCAAGGCATTACCTTCGCAACACTTGATCTTGCCAGGACTTTTAGCTATGAATCCAATATTCCTGATCTCAAAAATAATATGGAGACATCATTTGGGTTTCATGGTAAGCACAATAAACAAATTGCAGAGTCACATCTGGAGGCCAAATTCTTTTAAATCTGGTCCTCCTGCCAACTCACGAATATAACATAACCCTTTCTCTCTTAACCAACCTAGAGCCTGTGGCTTATCTTGGAAATGAATAAACGTGGTCCAGAAGGGCCCACTTTTCGCCGGGTTTAGCATTTTGGGGCGCTTCTTGAAAACCATCCATGATGGATTCCCATTCACGACAGCGCGGGGAAAGGTCAAGGTATGCACCAAGACCGGCCTTTAAGTCGAAATTCTCGGAGACCTCCGCAACCATAAAGAGTTGGCGACCGTTTTGCCAGATGTGAAGGCTCTCCACCCCAATTTTCTTTATACAATCAACAACATCGGGCCAGGCATTGTCGTGATACTCTTGATATTGACGCTGAAGATCAGGATCTTTTTTAAGAAACGTTGTGTAAGCTAGACAAGGCATGTCGTTTTAACGTATTGAAGTTCTCTGGTTTCCGGGATGATGAATTGGTTAAATAAATAAGTCCACCTTCCGAACTGGTGGTCAATGTTGAAAAGAGGTTTGCCAATTGGGTCCGGTTCATTGCATTAAGTCCGCCACGGATGATTAAACCGGAAATAAGCATCGAAGCAACGAACCTGACCAAGGTCTATGGGTCATTAACCGCAATTGAGGACGTATCCTTTGAAATAAATAGGGGGGAAGTTCTTGGTTTTCTAGGACCCAATGGAGCCGGCAAAAGTACAACCATGCGGATCCTGTGCGGTCTGGTGAGGGCAACTTCAGGTTCAGCAACCATCGGTGGAATTTCTGTTGTGGAATACCCTGAAAAAGTAAAGCGACTCGTCGGGTATATGCCTGAAAACAACCCCCTGCCGGATGAATTGCGCGTTGTGGAATACCTGCGCTACAGGGGCCAACTGAAGGGTCTTGGCCCACGTGAAGCCCATGCCAGGGTAGAGGAGGTGCTGGAACTTTGTGACCTGCATCGCAAAGCACGTCGACAGATAATCGGAACTCTTTCAAAGGGATTTCGACAGCGTGTGGGTATTGCAGATGCCCTGTTGACCAACCCCGAGGTGGTTATCATGGACGAGCCAACGATAGGTCTGGACCCCCATCAGACCAAGATCATAAGAGATCTTATCAATAATAGGAGGGGAGGAATGACATTTGTAATTTCCAGCCACATTCTTCCGGAAGTTGAACTATGCTGCGACCGAATATTGATCATCAATCAAGGCCGGATCGTAGCCAAAGGGACGTCAGCATCCCTACGGGAAGAATATATCCCAGCCAAAGCCTTTCGAATAAAGGCAAAGGGAGAATTGGAGGGATTGATAGGCGAATTACGATCCCTGGACCCGGAGATGGAAATTTCCGCCCTAATGGAAATAGATGAGGATGGATTCCATGAATTTTCCCTCAAAACCCTCAATCCCGGAATCGCCGGAGAACAACTATTGGCGGTCATCCAGAAAAACAGTTCCTGGGTTCTCCGTGAAATCGCAGATGTGGAAGCCAGCCTTGAGGAGATATTTTTGGCAGCGACCAAACGCAGTTGGGAGGAGACCCTGGGCCGCAAACCTAAAAAAATCGGGATCGTGCAAATGGAGCCGCCACTTAACGAGCCTGAACCACCCAAGGAAAGCCAATCTGAATGAGAGGATTCCTGACCATTCTTCGGCATGAGATTTTTGTGCTACTAATCAGTCCCGCGACATTTGTTGCCGGCTTCTTGTTTTTGCTAATGATGTGGCTGGTCTACTGGCAGGTCCTCAAGGCCATGCCATCAAAGGAACTACCGGTGTCTTTGTTTTTCCAGTTATTCTGGTTGCCAGTTCTTTTCATGGTCCCGCTACTGACAATGCGAAGCATCGCCGAGGAAAGAAGAATGGGTACTCTCGAAAGTACACTGACCACTCCAACGACACCACTTGCCATCGTGGCCGGCAAATTTGCCGGCGCCTATGTGGTATTTCTTTCATTCTGGGTCCTTGCCCTGGGATACCCAATCCTGACATCTTTTCAGGTGCCAGAGGGTAGTGCCAACTTTTCCTTTATGGAGGCATCCCCGCTGATTGGAGGACTTCTTTTTGTGGCCGTTAGTGGAACCATGTATGTGGCAGCAGGAATTTTTGCGAGCAGCCTGACTCGTAGCCAGTTGGTTGCAGCAATGTTGTGTTTTGCAATCCTATTCATGGTGATCCTTGGTGAACAGATTTTATTCACCTATTCAGGCAACCCGGAGACAGTTCCCGGGCGATGGCAACCGATCCTGGACTATCTGCGAACTTTCAGGCAACTGGAGGACTTTAGTCGCGGAATTGTCGACTCCAGGCCCTTTGTGTTGTACTTTTCCAGTGCCTTCGTGTTGCTCGGAATCGCTGTGGTGGTAGTCGAACGAAAGGCAACGCGATGAACTTCGGCCATAAGGATTTTCGCAAGGTCAGAAGAATGGAGTCCTTAAATGCGATCCTCCAGGTTATCCTTTTGGCATTGGTTTTTCTGGGCGTCAATTATCTGGCCGCCCGATTCTATTCCCGTGTGGACCTGACCCGTGCCAATAAGCATTCGCTTTCCCTGGAATCCCAAGCTTACCTGGAAAATATTGATCCACAAAAACCTGTTAGCATCATTGTCACGCTTATGACCCGCCCGGAGGATACGGAGGAGGATCAGCGAACCCGCAAGGAAGTTGAAAAACTCCTCAGGGAATATGTATATCACGCCAATCGTCATGGACCTCAGCGACTATCCGTGGAATATGTGGATGTATTTAAACATCGTGAGAGGGCACGAGAGCTGGCCACAAAATACGGATTACAGCAGGGAGACAGCATTCTTTTTGCCTGTGAAAAACGCAACCGACTGATTCCAGCAGCCCATCTGCGTGCACTCCAGGAAGGGACCGGCAAGCTGATCGGCTTTCGAGGAGAGGCTCTTTTCACCTCGGCAATCCTTCACGTAACGAGAAATGAAAAGGATAAGGTTTATTTTGTGAACGGGCATGGAGAATTATTTCTCGATACGGCAGACTCCGATCGAGGGATAACTGAGGTAAGCGCTTTCCTGATGAAGCGAAACATAGAGCCTGAAACCCTGAACCTTTTAATTGCAGGCAAGATTCCCAATGATGCAAAGCTGGTTGTAATTGCCTCGCCACAGTCTGCATTTTCTGAAGAAGAGGTGATCCTTCTCAGGGATTATTTAAATCGAAGTAATGGGCGTGTAATTGTTTTACTGGATCCGTACATTAAACATGGCTTGGAGAATCTATTCTGGGACTGGGGTGTCGATGTACAAGACAAGCTGGTCGTGGAACCGGCATCAAGCAGTACTATTGCACAAAATGGCGCTACCCTTGTCCGTGAATTTTCCAATCACCAGATAACAAGGAGCATTGGCGCCAACCATATACCCGTGCTTGTTGGGCCTTGCCGACCCGCACAACCGGACATCGGTGCCCCTGCTGACGAAACCAGGCGAGTTACATCCCTGATGCGATCCAGGGAGGGAAGTTGGGCCGAAACCGACTACCGTAAATCTGGGCCAGCCAAACCTGAGGCAAGGGATGTTGCCGGGCCGATCAGCCTCGCAGTGGTTGCCGAACGCCAGGTCGGTCAGCAAGGAATCCAGATTGCCGGAGGGAAGTTGACGGTTTTTGGAAACAGCAGCTGGGTCACCAATGCTTGGTTTAAAAGCAGAGGTAATCGAGAACTCCTCCATAACAGTGTTCTATGGAACCTTGACCGATATACTCTTGTTGATATTCCACCGAGGCCCGTCCAAGAGTATGAACTAACAATCGACGCCCAGGAATTCAAGGAGCTGCGGGGACGCCTGTTCCTGCTTCCACTAAGTGTCCTTTTGCTTGGAGCGATCTGTTTCTGGACACGAAGACACTGAAAAAATTTGAACCCTCCTACTGCTAAAGAGTCCAATTCCTGAAAAAATGCGATACAGAGTAACCTTGTTCCTACTCGTCATCAGTACGGTATTGTTCATCCGAATTTACCTGCTAGAAAAACAGGATGCGGAAAAAAATAGTCCTGTCTCTGACTCAATAGGGCTTTTCGGCCCGAACATTCTCGATGCCGACCGTCTGGAGCTGAAAGGAACCGCTCTGGGTGAAGACGAAGAACGTCTTTTGCGAAAAAAAGGAAACAGTCAATGGCAGATTGAGAAACCTATGAACTGGCCTGCAAACTTCTATATCGTCAACCAGGTACTCAACCAAATCCAATTTCTTCCGAAGGAATACAGTTTTACTGTCAACAGTATCCTAAAGGCGGGAAAGACCCTCGCTGACTATGGTCTTCAGGAGCCAAGACTAGAATTGACTCTTGGCTGGGGCGAGAAGCATCAGGTTGTGGCCTTTGGCCACCCCTCAGAAATAGGAAACAGGACCTACTTGTTGGGACCGGACCGCAAGAAAATCTACGCTATTGGCCAACAGCTTGAAACCAGCCTTCTAAGTAAGCTTGAACTTTGGAGAAGCCAAGCAATTTTCACCATACCAGTAATAGAGATCGGCTCTTTCAGCTTGGAAATTAATGACTCTGGAAGCCTAACAAAAATTCGCCTCGAAAAAACTGGGGATGCATGGAAACTTGAGGCGCCAATAAAGGCAAATGCAGATACCTCGCTAGTCAACGAACGTATCAACGTCCTGCAGGGCGTAAAGGCGCTCGGTTTCCTCCGGGGCAAAGATGGACAAGAGGCCAAAGAAGCACTTTTAACCCCCCTCATACGAATCACCCTCAATGGTGCCACCCAGAGGCAAACCCTTGAACTGGCTGAACCATTGGAAGAAGGGAAGCCCTTCCTGTATGCAAAGTTTGATGCCTACCCTACGACATACTTCATTGTCTCGGGTGACCCCTTTGATAATCTGCAACAGGCCCAGACCTATTTTCGCCAAAAACAGTTCCTTGATTTTGAATTGGCTAAAGTCTCGAATATTCGAATCGAATCTGATGAAAGCCAAGTCAGTCTTCAAAAACTTGAACAAGGGGACTGGCAGGTTCAGGAAACTGGAGAAGCCCGATGGATTCAAGCAGAGAACCCGGTGGTACAAAAACTTCTGGAATTTCTGGCAACAGCAAAGGCCCTCAGTTTTCCTCATGATGCACCTTCCCAGGCAGACCTTCAGCGTTTGGGACTGGAGTCACCATTGCGAACTGTGACGTTATCCCGTGGCCAGAATGAAAAAGCTATTTCTCTCCTGTTTGGCCAAACGGAAAGCGGTGAAACCCTGTACGCCAAACTCGCGGATAACCCTTTCGTTTACGAGGTGGACCAGTCGATGATGGAACAGCTTGAGCCCACTCCCCTACACTACCGAGATAGAAGATTATTTCCTGATAATCCTATACCAGAAGGAGCAACACTCAAGGAACTCAAGGTTACTACATTCCCAGACGCAACCATCCTACTTTCATATCCATGGAAAAAGGCCGACTCCAAGGATAATGCGCCAACAACCCCTGATGCATTAGTTGACCCGGTGGTAAAGGAACTAGAAAAGGCCAAGGTGGCCCTTGTACTCGACTTGAGCAATCACATCCGTGACTTGAGTGTAAAAGATTTTTCGATACGGGGTTTTAATGAAAAATATTTTGAGGTTCAGACTGGAAAAAACGCATGGCAGTATCAAATCGATGCAATCTACAAGCTTCCTGAAGGCAACGACCCACCTGAACAAAAGTTGACCCTTCTACTGACGGAGCGGATTTCCGGAACTGTTCAAGGCGGAGGCCATGCCAAAAGCCGCACGGCCTTTAACTTAAAGCAAGAGACAATCGATCAACTGCGCAAGATTCTGCCGGCAGCAAACCCTCCTCCTGAGTACCGAAAGCCACTCAAAGAAGAGCCATTAGAAACTCCAGCCAACCCGAAAAACTGAACCTTTACAGATAGCGATTCCCTTGCTCGGTCCCAATGTTATAAATCATATCCTGAGGTCCAGGGTTTTTCTTATCAGCCTCAATCTTGCATTGGTTATCCTTATCCTATTGCAGTGCGCATATCTATACCTGCATTCAAGCCCGGTATTTTTACGGGATTGGGTTGAAAAGCAAATTCGCACGGAATTAGCCACAAGTGGATTGGATTTTTCTGTTGATCAGTTGGATCTCAACGCAAAGGGCAGGATTCGATTTGGCGACTTGACCCTTCGACAGACAGGGCAGGTGGGAGCACTTGCCATTCTAAAAGAAGTGCGACTCGAGATTGATCCTCTCTCCCTTATTGCAGGGTCGCTAAATATATCTCAATTGGAAGTGAAAGGAGGCATCCTTAACTGCCCGGCTTTTATTTCACCAAGTGGGTCAGAAGAAACCCTTTTACAGGATCTTCGTGCGACCCTTCAACCTCATGAAAATGACTGGGCACTGAGGAATTTTTCATTTCGCCTTCACAATGCAAGTGTATATGGTGCATTCCATGATGACCCACCACTGCTTCTCCAGATGGACAAGGATATCAAGTCTGATGGTCTTCCCAAAAGATTTCAGAAAGCACTCGCTGACCTAGTCCGGGTCCGTCCCCAACTCGCCGCGCTGAACGCACCAGTTATCACTCTGAAATCAATTCAAGACAATCAGGTTTACGCTCAACTTCAAGCAAGAGGGCTACAGGTTCCAGATCTTCTTATCAGCAAAAGACTGATCCTGGAAACCAAACTCCAACGCGAACCCGGGCACCTCCTTTTCACTGCCCCCATTAAGGGCCGACTAGAAAATGCCCATATAAAGAAGAAACTGCGTGTCACCAATCTACAGTTTCAGCTTCCCGCCCCTTCCACTGAGTTAACTCCAAGTCTCTTCCCCCTTGAGGTCCAACTGTCAACAGGACCAATCCAAATCGATGCAGAACTCGCCGGCCGCTTTATTGGGAAAGCGAGAATGGAAGACCCAAGTCATTTGAAAATGAAGGGAGTGGCAGGTTTTCATCACAGCTTTACGGCAGTCTCCGCAAGTGCAAATCTTGAAAAAAAGACAGCAAAAATAGAAACTCGCTTCCATATTCATCCTGGGGACATTTCAAAACTGCAGGCTTTTATTCCTCGAAAACACTTGGAACAAGTAAAACTCCGGGAGCCAATTGAAGGTAATCTTAATGCAAGGTTTGAAGAAGATTGGAAATTAAGCAGCGCCGAATTTTCCCTGGACGCCCGCCAAATTGAAATCCTTGAGGTACCATTGGCTGGACTACGGGCGCGCGGAACGTACACTCCGGGGTTGCTGGAAGTTCCTGAAGTTTTTGCTCAATTTAAGCCCGGCAATGTCTCTGGATCTTTTCATCAGGATCTTAAAACCGGAGACTACAGATTCCTCCTGGATGGAAGGATGTTTCCCGAGCAACTTAATCCTTGGTTTGGAACTTGGTGGGATGACCTCTGGGCTCGTTTTAATTTCACCGGACTTCCCATGTACGCCAATATGGATATCAGTGGCAGATGGAATGATCTCACCCGTAGAGACATCTACGGGGCTGGCAAAATAATTTCTGCATCCTACCAAGGGACCCCATTTGAGGAAGCACAAGGAATCCTCCGCTGCATTCCGAAATACACGGAATTCTTTGACTTGAAAGCCAAGTTCCCGGATGGGTATGCAAAAGGGAAACTGGCATGGATTCTACACCCCAGGGATCGAGGCCGGATTACTTCACGTCGGTTTAATCTTGAAGGCAAACTCAGTCTTAATAACGCCTCAAAGCTCTTTGGTGATAGGGTGAAGAAGGTTCTTGCCGACTTTACGATAGAAGAGCCACCTGAAATTAAAGCTGATGGCGTGATCTTTGGCCATGGACAATTTGACTTCCTTGAACAACAACCAGTGAGCCAATTTTTTGTTCGTGGCCAAGGGGGTAAATCAACCTTTCTTTCGGTACCCATGGATCACCTCGATATCGATCTCAAGAGCCATGCGGGGGCAATCACAATTGATCCGGTCAAGTTTGGTTTTGCTGAAGGGGAAGGGGATGGGTGGCTTAAAATCAATCCCCATTCAGCCGGACCGCCAATGGAATTATCAATACAGCTAAAGAATGCAGACAAGGATCTCGCCCTCCGGAATTTGGCCCGAAACCCAAAGCTCAATCTTAAGCCCCCAAAACCAACCGAGGAAAAATCGAAACTAAAAAGCTTTAGTCTTCACGCCAAGGGGAACCATGGCGATATAGCGAGTTTTGATGGCAACGGCTCTTTTGCTCTTCAGGACCCTTCCCTGGCCAAAGTCAATATACTCGGCATGCTGTTTAAGGAGCTAAAGAATTTACCCATTCCCTTGATCTCCTATCGCTTTGACCGAATGGAATCAGATTTCAGATTACAGAAGGAATTCATGGTTTTCGGTCCAGAACCCTTAAAGATTCTTGGCCCAACCTCTAAGGTTGATGCGACTGGTCATCTAAATATTAAAACACGTGAATTAAATTTTAAGGTGCGACTTCTGCCCCTCGGATTGCCTCTTGCCAAGTTTCTGGAAATGAACCTCGGTGGTACCATCGATAAGCCTAAATGGAACTCCTCGAGTAAAACAAAGAAAGATCTCCATGAAATTAAGCCAAGCACTGGAAAAACTGAAGCCGGGAAACAGCTTACCCCAAATTGATTCTGCTCACCGATCCATTCCAAAAAACCAAAAAAGTATACCCGGCAAAAGAATCCCTATTGCCGTCACAAAGTATACCAGAAAAATTAATCGGCGAGTCTTCTGACTGTTGGGCTTATCTCTTTGGGAATTCATTACTGCGGAATATGAATAACCAATCTAAATCCAATGAGTCGGCTGCGTTCATTAACAGAGGCTGATGCAACCGGTTTATTAAATAATGCAACAGCAGTGTCAAGGAAGTGGCCTCCGGCATGAGTAACCATACTGGCATCTGCACCCTCAACTGGAGCCAGCCATTCAGACACGTTCCCCCAAAGGTGAAGAAAACCACTCGCGTTTGTAGCACCTTGGTCAACTGGAACAATGCGGGTCGCAGATTGAATTATAATTTGTGCTGGAGATGTAGGTTTGCCGGAAACTGCTGCGAATTGGGACAAGCTGGGCAACTGCGTATGGACACCAAGCAACCAACCGACTCGGGTGGCAAAAGTTGATGCATCAATATGGCTTACGGACTCCACGGGGAAGGTCCCTCCTTTTTGCCGACTTGGGTTGGGAATATCCATAATGGCAATATAGAGATCTTGGCTAACCTCTGTACGTAGCATCCACCATCCACGGTGTCCAGTAATGGGAATAAACTGCTTGCGCAAATAGCCTTGAAGACCAGCAGCCTGTTCCTTGTGGCTTTCCAGAAAGTTGATTCGTTCGGAAAGTTTGCTAAATTGACCAGATGTTCCAGGAAATTCCTTTTCCATTTGGATAAAATGCCTTCTCAAGGTCCCCTCCAGAGCAAAGGCAGGTGCCAACTGTCCAGACGCCAAGTGCTTATCCAACTGAATCAACTGCCCCGAGAAATAATCCCGAAAATACTGGACTGCCGTAGCAGTAGCTGACTCCTCGGCCGATACAATCCTGGGTTCCAGGATGGATGCCAGCAAGGGCTTGTCCTTTTTTAGTGAAGCGAAACCTGCTGAGGCCTTCTGGAGAAGCCGAACCCCTTCCAGTAATCTCCCCTCCCCTATATGCTTCTGCGCTTGAGTGATTAATCCTTCATGCTGATTTATTAATTGGTTGGCTTCACAAAAAGTAGCGCGAGCCTGAAGATGCTTGAGACGTAATGGATCATGGCGTCTGGAATTGGGATGCTGTTCATTAATTTCGGTCTGAGATACGATCGCAGCCTGAAAATAGGCGTGAGCTTCCTTGATCCGACTTGATGACAGTGCTTCCTCGCCGGATTTTTCCTGGTTTATGCTATCAATATAAAGGGGCTCAGCCTGCTGCTCCCGAATCTCCCTCTCGAGAATAAAAATACGCTTCCGATCAACTCCTGTGCTTTGGGGAAATGAATCATTAACTTCTGATTGGAGCTCAAAGGCTCTCTCAAGTAATGCCAATCCATTGGCCACCTCAGGGGAATTTAGTAAAACACGAGCTTCAGACTCTTTATTTAAACTTTTGTTACGAAGATGACTAGAAAGAATTTTTTCAACCAATTCACCCAATTTATCAATTCGCTCCATTTCAATTGCGGAAAGGTGGCTTTTCTCCATCTGGACTTTCTCAACAAGCAGTAGAATGGAACGAAGATCTGCCTCCTGCGAAACCTCCAGAATCAATTCGTTCGCCAATTTCTCGACCCGAGACGCGGATGAAATAAGCGCAGAAACCTTCTTTTGCAGATCAGGAGAAGCCTTGCCTGTATTACGAATGGAACGACCGGCTGAACCCGGACCTTGTTCAGTAAGCAACCATGCCCCACCAATAAAAAAAAAGGCAAACAAAAATAAAAAGATAACAACAACCTTATTGGCGTTGCCGTGTAAATTGGGTTCTTTCCGCATTATCAAAAGGATTCCATGTTTTAAGGCTCACAAATAGTTTCACGACGACCGGGCAATTGGTAAAGAGTTTATCGCCAAGGTAGGGCTTTCCGTCTGGACTTCGGCCATGGAGGTTCATTGAAAGAAGGGAATGGGTGATAAGATCACAATACTGGGTCCCGGGCTGCTGGGGGCATCTCTCGGCATGGCCGTGCGTGAGCATGGCCTATTTGATACCGTCCATGCTTGGTCCCGCCGCGATGAAACAAGAAAGAAATGCCGGGCTCAGCCGTGGTGTGATGCTGTCTGGGAAACTGCAGAAGAAGCCGTTGAAGATGCTGACATCACAGTAATCTGCGCACCGGTACAGGTAATTCCCGAGCTTCTGGTTAAAATCTCCGATCATTTGAAGCCAGGCTCCGTACTGACAGATGTCGGAAGTACAAAGACATCAATCTGCAATGCGGCAGAGAAATATTTGCAGAAAGATATTTCTTTTGTTGGTTCCCACCCGATGGCTGGATCCGAGAAGACAGGCCTAGAAAATGCACACAGCGGCCTCTTTAAAGGGCAGGCATGCATCCTTACTCCAACGATTCAGTCAAATGCTGAGGGCCTGAAAATAATTCGAAATTTCTGGGAGACATTGGGCATGCAAGTAGGTGAAACTTCACCGGCAGATCATGACCGAATCGTGGCCGCAGTGAGTCACCTTCCTCACATTCTGGCATCTGTCTTGTGCGAAAACCTGCTGAAAAAAGACCCTGCATGGAAAGCATTTTCTGGAAAAGGGTTACGAGACACCACACGGGTCGCAGCAGGAGACGCCGAACTTTGGCGACAGATTCTTGACGACAATTCTCCAGCTATTCTGGAAGTACTGAAGCAATTCAGCAACGACTTAACCCAATTTTCAGAAGCCTTGAAAAAAGGAGACCTTCAATGCGTGCAGCAAATTCTCCGCGACGGGAAAATATTCCGCGACAGCCTTTAAGAATGAAATCAGGTCTTCCCATTGAACCCTTTCTGAATGAGATGCAGGGAGAAGTACGGATTCCCGGCTCAAAGAGTATCACCAACCGTGCCCTGATCTTATCTGCACTCACACAAGGGGAGACTAAGCTCAAGGGTTGTCTCTTCAGTGAGGATACCGAGATCATGTGCAACGCTCTTGACGCTCTCGCCATCCCGGTAAAACGCGATATTAACCTTGGTACAATCTGCGTACAAGGAAACGGGGGAGTCTGGTCACAAGCGGAAGCTGAACTATTTGTCGGAAATGCCGGTACTACTGCTCGTTTTCTTACAGCGATGCTCTGCCTCCATCCTTCAGGTCGCTATCAACTGGATGGCACTATCGCCATGCGCAATAGGCCAATGCAGGGTCTACTTGAAGCATTACGGAAACTGGGAGCTAAAATTATCTGTCACAGTAAAGACGGACATTTTCCTTTTACCATGGAAACTTCGGAGCTCCCCGGGGGGATCTGGGAAGTCGATGCCAGCCAAAGCAGCCAGATTCTATCTGCACTATTAATGGTTGCTCCTTTGGCAAAGAGTGAAGTGAAACTTCATTTGAAAGGGGAAACCGTTTCCAAACCCTTCGTCTCGATGACCCTCAAGATGATGCAACAATTTGGAGCAGAAATAGAAAGTGAAGGGCTTGCTGAAACCAGGATTTCAAATACCGCTAGGTACAAATCAGTTGGGAATTGTTGGCCGGTTGAACCCGATGCCACTGCTGCAAGTTATTTTCTCGCATTACCTGGGGTTGTCGGTGGAGAGGCATTCCTACCTGGTTTGCAACGGGAAATGTTGCAGGGAGATATCCGCTTCGACGCCATCCTGAAGCAAGTAGGCTACAAGACACATTTTATCCATAAAGGAATTGGCAGCACTGCTCAGCCAGATGATTTACGTGGAGGTGAATTTGACTTCAATGCAATTTCTGATACATTCCTAACCTTGGCGGCAATCGCACCTTTATTGAAAGGGGAAACTCGAATCACTGGCATCGCTCACACCCGTAAACAAGAAACAGATCGTATAAATGCCATGGCAACGGAACTCCGAAGGCTTGGTCAACGGGTGGAAGAGACCGATGACTCAATTCATATTTTTCCAAATAGACGAGCACTCCATGCCAAAGCAATTGAAGGGGTTCACATAGAAACTTATGACGACCATCGTGTCGCGATGAGCTTTGGGATTCTTGGAAGCCTCGATTTACGAGGTGACGGCTCCCCCTGGCTAACGGTGCTCAATCCGGATTGTTGCTCAAAGACCTTCCCGGATTTCTTTGAAAAACTGGAAAACTTGAGGCAAGCTTCCGTAATAGAATGAGTAAACATCCCACTACCATAATTGCCATCGATGGTGGGGCAGCCACCGGTAAATCATCCACATCTTGCGCCATAGCAAAGAGCCTGGAGTTTCTTCATGTCGACACTGGAGCACACTACAGAACAGTGACGTTTGCACTAAATCAAGCAGGTATACCTCCAAAAGACTTGGATGCGGTTACAGAAGGCTTGGCCACTCTTAATCTTGGAACATCAGTAAAAGGCCAACAGGCATTCCTTTCTGTAAATGGCTACAAACCGAATGATTCTGAAATTCGCAGTACAAGTGTAAATAGTCTGGTTGCCCATTTTGCCGCCATCCCATCCGTTCGGAAATTTCTTTTTGAATATCAGCGAGAACAAGTGAAGGTGGCACAAAAAAAGGGGTTCAAGGGATTGGTGATGGAGGGGCGAGACATTGGCTCTGTCATTTTTCCCGATGCACAATTCAGGTTCTACCTCCACGCAGATGCCGAGACCCGTTCCCTTCGGCGAAAAAAACAGGGACAGGAGGATGCCATCAAGCAACGTGATGCAATTGACACCGGTCGCAAGGATGCCCCACTAAAATGCCCGGAAGGTGCAATCGTCATCGATACTTCAGAAAACACACTGGAACAAGTAATTGCCACACTGCTTCAAATCATCCGAAACCAGGATTAAAGTGTTACAGGATTCCAATGTAGTCCAATGAATGTCATTTATCATACATGTTCCTGGCTGACGAGAAGCCTGTTTACTGTGATGTATAGAACTACATGGCATGGGCTAGAGAATATCCCGATGCAAGGACCGTTAATTGTTGCCTCGAACCATGTGAGTTTTTTTGACCCTCCGCTTATCGGGTGTTCCGCTCCAAGAGATTTCCACTATCTGGCCCGCGAAACACTGATGGGCAACCCTTTCTCTGCCTGGTTACTTCCCCGTCTTAATGTGATCGGCGTTGACCGGGAAGGCGGAAAGGATACCAAAGCCGTACGCCATGTCCTAAAATCACTGAATGAAGGCAAGGCCATGGTTATCTTTCCGGAGGGAACCCGAAGTACTGATGGGGAACTCCAGCAGGCCAAGGCAGGAATCGGTCTTCTTGCCTGTCGTTCAAGGGCACAGGTTCTTCCGGTACGAGTCTTCGGCGCTCACAACGTATATAGTCGGAAACACAAGATTCCGAATGCTCGAGGCAGAATTAAAATAGTTTATGGGAAATGCCTTCAGCCTGATGAATTTGATCCAGGGAAAGGGACGGATGAACGCTATCAAGTCGCAATTAACCGGATCATGGGCGCCATCAAGGACTTGAAAAAACCAAATGATTTCGCCGGCTAGGCAAAATCTACCGGGAACCGTCGTTCCCAATTGCCTCCACCGGACAACTCTCCATGGCCTCCAAACACTCGTCGACATCATCATCCTCCAATGGTTGGCTGCAGACGAAGGAATACCCCCGGTCATCATTCCGGCAAAAGAAGCTTGGGGCCAGCTCACGACATAGGTCACAGTCGATACATTGTTCATCGACATAGAAACTGCCGGGCATGTTGTCCGGCCATTTATCATCAAGGTGCGCCATAAGGGTTTAAGAGCGTATGGAAAAAGTTGGAATTTCTCATTGAGTCAAGTCGCGAAGACGCTTTAAACTTTTAACCTAACAGTATCGATGGCCAATAGCTTGGTACTCGTGTAGGGCACCTCCCTGAAAAATGATTTATGACCGACCATATATGCGCGAGGCACAACGGCCCGGCCACAGCCTGATCAAAATACTGATAGTGGCCAATGTCACGGTATTCGTGTTGCAACTTTTGCTCCAAGGTGCTTTCCCGACAGACCTACTCGCACTAAGCAGTAGTGGCTTTCTTTTCAAGCCTTGGACCCTGGTCACTTACAGCTTTCTTCACAGCACAGGGCAACTATTCCATATTGTAGTAAATATGCTCATGCTGTATTTCATGGGTAAAAACTTGGAGCAAATCCTCAATCCACGGCAACTGGGAACTCTCTTCTTGGGCTGTATACTAGCTGGATGCATCGTCTGGTTGGCTGTCAACTGGGGACAAGCTGGCCCACAACTCATGGGGGCCTCGGCAGGCGTAACTGGATTTCTCGTCTATTTTTGTCTGAACCGTCCTAATGAACCTGTTACTTTTCTCCTATTTTTTGTCATTCCAGTAACATTGAAGCCAAAGTGGATTGCCTGGGGTGTATTTGCTTTTGAGATGTATAATTTCCTTAGCCATGAGATTCCAGGAACCACAGGAACAGCACATTCAGCGCACCTTGGTGGTATGCTTGCCGCAGTGTTGTTTTATAAATTTGGAATGGGAATGGAATTGCGCGTGCCTGAGTTTCTTCGACAAAACAGGGTTACTCGGCCAACTAGCCGAAAAAAAACGGTGCGACCAACCCAATACACAGTAAACCATGGAGATAACGATGCCCTACAGCGTGAAGTTGATCGAATCCTCGATAAAATAAATGCAAAAGGCTTTGGCTCGCTCACACCAAAGGAAAAGCAGACGCTAGACCAAGCGAAGGATATCCTGCGACGTTGATTGCTTCTCCTATAGCACAAGTGGGACTTATGGCTATCGGGGAAAGATGAGTTTTTCCCGTGAAACGCTTGCTGAAAAAGCAAACGATTTTACTGATTCCTTTTTGGATCAAGTTGACCAGTTGGTTGGCTGGTCACGGTCATCACGCAACCTGTTAAGACGTCAACCAGACTGTCTGAAGTGGCTTCAGGATAATGGCTATAAACCTTTTTCTGCGACGAAATTCCTGGAATGCTGGAAACAGGAATACGAGGGGAAACTGCCTTCAATTGCAGACCCCAATTCAGTAGCTGATGCTCTACGTCGATTTCGTTCCCTGATGAGTCTTCGCATCGCCTTCAGGGAAGTCGGTGAGCTGACTACAACAGAACAATCCCTGCTGGAAATAACACAGTTGGCAGAATTTTGTCTTAAAACTATTTTTTCGGCGGTTTATGCAGATTTAAAAAAAAGGCTTGGTGTCCCATGGGATAAATCCCGGGATAAACCGGGACGCTGCTGTGTTCTAGGGATGGGTAAGATGGGCGGCTTAGAATTAAACTTCTGCTCAGATGTGGACATGATTTTTATCTACGATGGTGAAAGCAATTGTAGAAAGAATGGAAAATCCACCAGTCTATCTGCACGAGAATTCCATGCAATGCTTGTCCGGGGAATGGTCACCCTCCTTCAAGAAAGCACGGTAGATGGTGTCCTATATAACGTCGACCTCCGCCTTCGGCCCGAAGGCGAATCAGGCCCTCTTCTCAAGAATTTTCAATCTACTGTAAACTACTACTACACTGTTGGCCAAACCTGGGAACGCCTGGTTTTAGCACGCGCCCGGCCAGTTGCAGGAGATTTTGCCTTGGGTGGAGAATTTCTGGAAGAAGTTCACTCCTTCGCACATCCAAGACATCCACCGCCAAGCCTTATAAAAGAACTAGCCACAACAAGAGCCCGTTTTGGCGGGGATAAGCAGGACCCTGAGGACCCGCGTAATATCAAGACAGGCCGAGGAGGCATCCGTGAAATTGAATTTTTTGTGCAAGGATTGCAGTTGCTCCATGCTGGCGAGCAACCATTCCTGCAGGTCCGCTCTACCCTCGATGCAATAGATAAGCTTGCGAAATACGAAATCATCCACCCAGACCAAAATATAAGCCTTCGCAAGGCCTACCTGTTTCTTCGAAAAGTGGAGAATCGACTTCAGATGGAGGAGGAACTCCCAACGCATGAACTACCGAATGATGATGAAAGGCAGCAAGCATTGGCAAGGTCATTGGGGTATGAACACTGGGATGCGCTCCTGAAAGCTTTGCAACCTCATCGTGAAATAACTCGCGAGGCCTATAATGGCTTATTTGGAAAAGATTCAGAGGATAATGAGTTTGAAGATTGGCTCGCTTTTTTTGGTGGTGATCAGGCAATTGGAATTCCAGCACAAAAAATCCATGAATGGTTCGGTGACTCTCCGGAAATTGAGGGACAGTTGCGCATCTTTGTACTTGGTGGGCACTCAAACTTTCTGACGATGGAACATGTAAGGCTTTTTCTGAGCCTCACGGAGCATTTTCCAAAAACCCTGCCATTGTTGGCCTTTCCAATGCAGACTCTTCAACGTTTGGGGAAATTTGGAGAGCACTACGGGACAAGGAAAGGTCTCTATAAATCATGTGCCCTTACACCCCACCTTTTTGAAATGCTATGCATGCTCTTTGATAGTAGCCCATTCATTCACAACCATCTCTGCCAACACCCGGAAATCCTTGACGAATTACTAACCCTTCCTGTTCACCGCCTCAATTCATCTGAGGAAACGCTCAAGGAACTTAGTAACCTACCTGAAGATAAAAACTTTCCAAAATGGCTCTGGCTTTATGTTCGGGCAGAACAGATTCGTTCATCAATGGGAGAGCATCTGGGCTATTTTGACACACCGGTTATTGAAAAAAATCTCTCACAACTCGCAGACTGTGTTCTGCAACACCTCCTGCGAAAATTTGGCTTGGAAAAGCAGATGGCCTTTGTCGCCCTAGGTAAATACGGGGCAGAAGAGCTAACCATTGGTTCCGACCTTGATCTTCTATTTCTGAGCATTGAAAAGCCAGACGCCGAATTGACCCTTTCAGTAAGAAAACTTATTAAAATAGCCTCGTGGCAGGGATCCCTTAGCCAGACATTCGAGATGGATATTAGACTTCGTCCCTATGGTGAAGATGGGCCTCTAATCTCCACACTTAAAGGACTTGAGCGCTATCATGAAAAGTATGCCAAGCCATGGGAAAGGCAGTCCCTCACCCGCGCCCGCTTTATTGGTGGTAATGGAGAGATTGGACGGCAGTTTAATCAATTGCGGGAAAGGCTCCTGTTTAAAAATGAGTTCGGTGCTAAAGAGGTAGGGGAAATTCTACAGATGCGAGAAAAAATCATACGAGAAAAAACGGGGCTTGGTGAAAAATTTCATGCATTCAAAGCATGCCGGGGTGGGCTTGGTGAAATTGAGTTTTTTGTACAAATTCTTCAAATGCACCATGGGCAGTCTATTATTGAGTTGCGTCGCCTTACCAATACCCGTGAACTTTTCAGGCTACTTCCTAAATATAAATGTATTGATAAAGAAGGTTGCGCCCGTCTTCTACTCAACTACAATTTCCTACGTAAACTTGAATTTTTCCTGAGGCGTTTCTACGGAAAACCGGTGACCACCCTGAACCCGCATACTGAAGAAAATAATTTCGTGAACCGACGTTTCCAAGAGGAAAACCATGATGCTTTCATCGCCGAGCATAAACAACGTATGGAGCAATCGTGGCAGGAAATACAACAATACCTCGAAAAGACCTTTGGCTTGTCTATTAATATGTAGAAGCAATTTATCAACCAAGCACTAACCGCGACAATAACGCATCCATGAGCCACTTTCCATCCAACACTTTGAATATCGTTAAGCGCTTCGCGGCGCTGGCCCTACTCCCCCTTCTTTCTCTAAACGGACAGACTGAAGACCGCAAGGTCATCAAACTTGAGCCAACCCCGAAGATGGTCGGAGAAACCAAATGGGTTGCTCAAGCACTCCAGCGCTACCATTACCTTAATCAATCTGTAAGTGATGTTGATTTCAAAGAGTTCATTAGCTTTTTCATGAAAAAGCTGGATGGATATCACATGTATTTCCTCGACTCTGACCGGGAACAATTCGAATTGCGCTTCGGACTGAATATGCCGACCTATCTCCAGGACGGAAATCTTTATCCCGCCTACAAGATTTTCGAAAAATACCAGAAGAGGGCTTACGCTCGTATTGATTGGGTATTTGACCGCTTGGACAAGCCATTCGACTTTACATCAGAAGGGACTTACATGCCCGATCGCGCAAAAGTCGATTGGCCAAAAGACGAAGCTGCAGCAAACGATGTCTGGGAAGCCCGCCTTGCCTATGAAATACTCAACGAGATTTTATCAGAAGAAGCTGCTGAAAAAAAGAGGCTAAAAGAGGAGGAAGGAAAAGAGAAACCAAAGCCAGTGGCCACCAAATCAGGGCAACCTGCAAAGGAGGTACTCGAAGATGCAGTGAAAACCATCCGACGCCGGTTTGAAAGATGGGAAAAAACCCTTGGCGAATATGAAGCATGGAATGTGCAGGAAATATTCCTCACCAGCCTGACCAGCATGTTTGACCCCCACTCAACCTTTATGTCTGTCGACTCTCTGGAGGACTTCAATATGCAGATCAACAATTCCTTTGTTGGTATCGGAGCGGTACTTCAAGATGAAGATGGATACTGCACGATACAGAAACTTCTTCCAGGAGGACCTGCACAAGGCAGTGAGGAACTAGCTCCCGATGACAAGATCGTTGGTGTCGCGCAGGGAGAGGACGAATTCGTTGATGTAATTGACATGAACCTCCGTAAAATTGTTAAGCTGATCAAGGGGCCAAAGAATACAAAGGTTCGGCTTGAAATTATTCCGGCGGGAGCAGACCCCGGGGATAGAAAAATCGTATCCCTCATCAGAGATCAGATAAAACTCACTGCGAACCTTGCCCGAGCCGAGATTATACAAGTACCACATGAGGAAAAAACGATCCCAATCGGACTCCTTGACCTTCCCTCATTTTACGGAGGTGGGCGTGGCCAAAACTCCAGCACCACCTCTGATATCGAGGAATTGATTGGTAAGCTAAAGGAAGCCGGTGTTAAAGGAATCATTTTGGATCTCCGCCACAATGGTGGTGGTCTACTCAGCGAGGCAGTCAAACTCTCAGGTCTCTTTATCCCAACCGGCCCGGTAGTGCAGGTCAAGGATACCACAGGTCGCATCAAGAAGCATCTGGATAGAAACCCCAAAACGGCTTGGGACGGTCCGCTCATGGTTCTTGTCTCCCGCTACAGTGCATCTGCATCAGAAATCGTGGCAGGCGCCCTTCAGGATCACAACCGCGCAATTATCGTAGGTGACAGCTCCACACATGGTAAAGGCACCGTTCAGGCTATTTTCCAGGTGGATGAACCATTTATATTTAATTTTCGCGACCCCAAGCGCAGCGCAGCCAAAGTCACCATACAAAAGTTTTATCTTCCAAGTGGCCGCTCAACACAAAACAAAGGTGTTCCCTCTGATATAGTGATTCAATCCGCCAATGAGTTTCTGCCGATCGGGGAATCTGACCTCCCCCGCGCGCTCAAGTGGGACGAAATACCCAAGCTGGATTTAGGAACTTCACAAAACAATCCTGAAAAATCAGCCAAGCTCGACAAGGCCTTGTTTGATGCACTCCGCACAACCTGTGAGAAACGTCAGGGTACCATTCCTGAATTCAAGTACTTAAAAAAATCCATTGAATGGTACCGCCAACGTCGCGACCAAAAATCTTTCTCCCTCAATCTGGCAGGCCGTAGGAACAAGGCTGTTAAGGACAAGGAAAAACAGGATTTGCTTAACGATTCCCTAAAGAAGTTGGCCAAGGATAAATTTTCAGCGGAGGAAATTCTCCTCCATATTGCCATCAAGCAGGGCGAGAAACCCAAGGACCTCAATGAAGTGGATGAAGATGACCCAAAATATGATATTCATCGTCGTGAGGGTCTCCGAATAATGGCTGAATGGATTGATCTTCGGGGCGGGGCTACCACCTCGTCTGTATCCCAAAAGGTTGAAGAAAAAAAAGAAATCTAGCTGGTGGGGCTCGTATCCAACTGCCAACCAAAACAACAGTAGCCCTTGAAGGGTTATGTTCTAGAAGAACATTAAAGTGCGCAAAGTCTATGCCTTGCGGGCAAAGAAAAAGCGATCCCGACCAGACAAGTCAGTCTCGTGAAGGATATCCTGATATCCAAGCCTGGTTGCCGTAGCCTCCAAAGCCTTGCGCTGATCTATACCGGTTTCCATTGCCAAAATGGCATCTTTAGTTAAAAAAGGGAATGCTTTTGACATTATAGCCAAAAGGCAGTCCTCACCGTTTGCCCCAGAGGAAACCAAGGCGTCCAAGGGTTCGTGCTCCCTCACTTCAGGATGAGACTGATCGACGTCTTCCTGACTTAAATATGGCGGATTACTCACAATCAGGTCAAAATTTCCATCAATTCCTTCAAACCAGTCTGATTCAATGAAAGAAATTTGCTCTGACAGGCCCTGGTCCTCGGAATTCCTTTCTGCAACGGTCAATGCATCTCTCGAAATATCGGTTGCTATAATCTCTGCCTTGGGAAACATTCGGGCCAGTGATAGAGCTATTACGCCGGAACCTGTACCCAACTCCAGAATCTTCTGAGGTGATTTATCCTCAAAGTAAACCCCTATTCGATCAACCAATTCCTCCGTTTCCGGCCGAGGAATCAGTACCCGGGAATCAACCATGAAATTCACTCCCATAAAATTAGCTTTACCTTCGATATATTGGATTGGTTCCCCGATCGAACGTCGTTTTACCAAAGGCCTCACCTTCTCAAGCTCGGACTCCTGTAAAAGACGATCAAATTCCATATAGAGATCCATTCGCGTGGACAAACCCAAGCCATGAACAAGCAATAGCTCCGCATTTAGCCGCGCATTCTCTATCTGCTTTGCTTCAAAAAAAGCCGTAGTTCGTTGCAGAACATCAAGAATTGTCAGCATGACATTCCTTTCCGAATTCCAATAAAAGCCACCATGAAAAAACCAAGCAGAATCAACCTGCTGTTTGAACTTCGTTGCTTTCCTTCATAAGCGCCTCAACCTTGGATTTGTTGTCCGCGATCTGGAGACTCTCTGTCAGCTCAAGTAATTCACCGCCAATAATACCTTCCAGATTATGACTGGAGTAACCAATTCTATGGTCAGTTAAGCGACTCTGTGGAAAATTATAGGTGCGAATTCGTTCGCTTCGGTCCCCTGTTCCTATCTGCCCACGTCGATGCTCCGCATACTTTAAACGTTCCTCGTCCTGCTTGTGTTGAAGTAGACGGGAACGTAAAACCTTGAGTGCACGGGCCTTGTTTTTAAGTTGGGATCGTTCATCTGCGCACTGAACAATCATGCCCGTCGGTTTATAAAGAATTTGTACAGCAGAGTCCGTGGTATTAACCCCTTGGCCTCCGGGACCACTGGCCCGGCAAACTGTTATCTCAAGATCATTGGGATCCAGTACCACGTCCACCTCCTCTGCTTCGGGAAGAACGGCAACAGTAGATGTTGATGTATGAATGCGTCCATTGGTCTCGGTAACAGGGATTCGCTGCACTCGATGGACACCACTCTCAAATTTGAGGGTCTTGTAAACCTCATCACCACTAATCATAAAGCTGATCTCCTTGTAGCCACCCGCCTCCGAAAGGTTGGACCCCATCTGCTCCAAACGCCAGCCACGCTGCTCGGCAAAACGGGAGTACATACGAAAAAGAACCCCTGCAAAAAGCGATGCTTCATCACCACCGGCACCAGCACGGATTTCCATGATGATATTACGATGGTCACTTTCGTCCTGTGGCAGCATCGCCACCAGAATTTTATCCTTTAATTCCAGAAGTTTGGGCTCCAGCGCAGCAATCTCCTCCTGCGCCATTTCCTTCAACTCTTCATCCGTATCCGAATCATCAATGAGATCCTGATTATCAACAAGGTCTTGTTCGGTTTTCTCTGCTTGCTCATAGAGACCTATAATTCCTGTCAACCATTGATGCTCGCGGGATATAGCGGCAACTCGTCTCTGGTCGCTAAAGAAATCAGGGTCGGACATCTCGGTAGTGAGTTCCTGATGCCGCTTTCGAAATGATTCAATACTGGGTATTCCTTCCATGAGAAATGGGGAAAATGTGTTGCAGTCTGTGCTACTGTGGACAACTTTATGAAGTTAGAAACCATGGCAAAAGGCTCACTCCATAGCCAGAATATAATCGCATGTATCTGGGACTTCGATAAGACCCTGATACCGGATTATATGCAGGCACCGATCTTCAAGGAATACGGCATCGATGAAAAACTATTCTGGAAGGAAACCAACCTGTTACCTGAATACTATCGCCAACATGGGCAAACGGTATCGAAAGAGACCTGTTACCTGAACCACCTGCTATCCTTTATCCGTAATGGTCCACTCAAGGGACTCAATAACGCCTGTCTGCGTGAACTCGGCAAGAAACTACAATTCTACCCCGGCTTGCCTGACTTTTTCGATGCCGTAAAATCTCATGTCACACGCAAGCCCGAATATGTGAGAGCGAACATCCGACTTGAGCATTATATTATCAGTACCGGACTTGGTGAAATGATACGCGGCAGCGCCATAGCCCCTTTTGTGGATGGAATTTTTGCCTGTGAGTTAATTGAAAACCCACCACCGCCCTACTTCACCCAACAGATGGAGATGCCCATCGAGACGGATTTCGAGATTTCCCAAGTCGGCCTTATCGTGGACAATACCATCAAGACCCGATATCTTTTCGAGATAAACAAGGGCTCAAACAAGATACCGGATATTGATGTAAATGCCTCTGTGGCTGAAGATGAGCGCCGAATTCCTTTTGGCAACATGGTTTATATTGCTGATGGCCCAAGCGATGTGCCTGTGTTTTCCGTGGTCAAGCGCGGAGGCGGACGAACCTACGCAGTTTACGACCCGGTAAATATGGAGGAGTTTGCCCAGAATGACCACCTCCTACAGGCGGGACGTATACATAGCTATGGCCCGGCAGACTATACTGAAGACAGTAGCACATCCAACTGGTTAAGGCTCCATCTGGACAAGATTTGTGATGACATACTTGTCAGGCAACAGAACTCACTTAAGGTGAATGTCAGCAAGGCACCACGTCATCTTCCCCGGAAGAATCAGGAATCGAATCCTGAAACCGATCAGCAGACAGACCTTTTTCAAGGTGAAGGCTGAATAAATGGCTCAGTTCCTGGTATTTTTCCGGAGAAAACCTGCAGCAATCTAGAAGCGAAAAATACCTTCAAGGGAAAGAAGGTTGATGACCTCATCTGAAGCAACCGGATATTTCCTGTCATCACGGCT
>JABJCN010000230.1 GCA_018668635.1 Opitutia bacterium | reverse complement strand
TAGCGTGGCACTATTACACCCTTCACTATATGAAGGGTTTGGAATCCCGATGCTGGAAGCAATGAGTTGCGGGACCGTACCAATCGCAACTTCTTGTAGCAGTATTCCCGAAGTATTAGGCAATACAGGCATCCAGGTTTGTCCCAACAATTTTGATGACGGGTTTGGGAATGCCATGATCAATCTTCTGGAAAATCCTTTGGAACGAAAGAAACATGAAGAGTTATGCCTGAACCGCTCATCAAAATTCAGTTGGAAGGATGCAGCGATTGAAACCCTTCGAATCTACAATAAAATGATTTCAAATTGAAGACAACAGAGGATAAAGTACCATGGTCACTATTGCTATTGGTCGCTGGGGTTTACATGCTCTCAGCGAAAGGCCTGATTGAAATCAGTGACACTGATTATTCTTTGAGAACTGCACAGGCACTGGTTGAACAAGGCACTTTTCTTATTGATCCACCAGATCCTGACTTCGCGAAGGTGGCGCCAAAGATTGTGGATGGTAAGATATACTCAAAGTATGGAGTAGGACTTGTTATAATCTTTCTTCCAATCGTCATATTAAGTAAGGGGATTGCACTAATACCAGGCGCATCAGAGAGTATAACCACAGGATTCCTGATCTCATTCTATAACGTTCCATTCGCAATTTTATCCCTTTGCTTTTTCCATAAAATTTGCATAATTCTGGGTGCCAAGACCCGAGGAGCAACATTAGCCACCCTCATTCTCGCAATTGGCACTTTTTTCTGGAAATACACGGTAACAGACTACTCCGAAATCACTCAGCTTTTCTTCTTGCTTGGCACCGCTTATTATCTCCTGCGAGGCAAAGGCAACGATAGTGTAAAGGCATCCATGATGTTCTCATGTCTTTTGTTGCTTAAGGTCGTAAACATCATTATATGGGGACCGTGTGCGCTGTACCTGATCCTTCGCCATGGCGGTGTGAATAAGGAATCGTTCCATCACCTGATCCGCTTTGGAAGCATTGTATTTTTAACAGGTTTAGGGCTTCTTCTCTACAATCACCTTCGTTTTGGAACCCCGTGGGAAACTGGCTATTCGATATCTGGAGCAAATTTCACATTGGCAAATTTCAAACGAGACTTCCTGGACTATTTCATTTCTCCACAAAGAGGAGTTTTCGCTTTCAATCCTGTTCTATTAGTCCCCTTGGCCTTCTGGCCTGCCTTGTATAAGGCAAAACGCAATGAAGCCATTTTTCTGATTTCAACGATAGTCCTATGGTTTCTCCTGATGGCATCATGGGTAAGTTATCAAGGTGGATGGTCTTGGGGCAACCGATTGCTTTTGCCTATTATTCCTTTTCTCCTGATCCCTGTAAGCTTAATGAAGATCAAGATGCTCTGGCAGAAAATAAGTTTGTCGCTGATATTTATTGTTTCCTTATACATTCAGGTAATCGCAGTTTTTCAGCATACACAGGAATATTTTGTCATAATAAGAGACTTGGAGTCCAACCCAGGTGTCCAAGCAGTCATGCCCCCTCAACTTAAAGGAAACGCCATTCTGTTCCACCAGAAGCTTGCAGGAAATTCAGGAGAGTATCCTTTGGATATTTTCATCGATCAAGACGAGTACAGAGATTCAGAAAAAGATGTTTTACTCACCAAGGACTACGAAACCTATCAAGGATTGCATGCATGGCCATTTCATCTTGCGACCTTCATGAAGCAATCAATCCTTGGATGGTTGATGCTACCAATCCTACCACTTCTTTTTTTTCTACTCATTAATTTTCACAAGATAGCCAACCAATCAGGGGCACCTGAACCTGAATGGAAATAAACTCTATTAGAACTACAGTGAGAGACAGATACGTAGAACTCGCCCTTCCCTACATTCCAAGGCTTTTGCACCTAGTGGACCAGAACCCCTACTCCAAGACCTATGGGTGCCTCGATCGGGCCTTCTGGCACTATCGAACCATGGACTTCCCCTGCGGAATGTCTCAGGAGATGGTTCTGCCTCTGGCACTTGTCTATGCAAAGGAGTATCCGGGCAACCGATACCAAGGCGTGGAACGCATGCGGGAAATTGCAGAAGCTGCGGTTCGATACATGGTAAAATCCAGTCATCCGGACGGAACCTGTGACGATTATTTCCCATTCGAGCGTGCAATGGGAGCACTGGTTTTCAGCCTCTACTCCGCAAGTGAGGCGTACCAAGTTCTCGATATGAACGACAACGAAGTTCTCGACCTCTTCACCAAGCGGATACGCCACCTTGAGGATGAGAATGAAACCGGACGTTTAAGCAATCATCAGGCCCTTGCCGCACTGGCGGCTTACAATGTCTACAAGATTACAGGGGACGACAACGCGAGGCGTATCGCTGAACGAAGGGTGGAACTTACCCTTTCCTGGCAGGACAAGGAGGAGGGATGGTTTCAGGAATATGAGGGTGCTGACCCGGGTTATCACACCTGTACAATCGACTTCCTTGCCAAGCTTCGTCAGAAAATGAGCCGGCCCGGCAAGAGTGAAGATGGCTTCCTGAAGCCACTTATCAAGGCCGCTGAGTTCTCCTGGTATTTCATGCACCCTGATGGATCCTACGGTGGGGAGTACGGTTCACGCAACACCTACCACTTTTACCCGCATGGCTTTGAATTGCTGGCCCCACACTCTGAGAAGGCCGCGCAGATTGCGGAGGCCTTCCTCACCGGTGTACCCGAGGACAAACGCTATCATAATGACGATGACCGGATGACCGCACATTACGTGTATGACTTCCTGCAAGCGTGGGAGGATTATCACCCCGAACGGCCGCGACCCATAACCGAAAGCCGACGTGAACCCTCCACAATCTGGATGCCTGAAGCCAAAATGCTCGTCTCCTGGAATGGGAAGGAGTCACAAGTCAAAGGAGGACGCCATGCAATTGCCAACCTCTCCAAGGGAGGAGTTCTCAAAATCTTTGATGCCGGGGGGCCCATTGCCAGCGATACCGGCCTGATAGGTGAACTGGATGACGGCACGATAGCCGTGGCTCACCTTGTTCAACATGACTCAAAAATCACGCCTGCTACCAACCCCAATCAGGAAAGAGCCAAATATATAGTTGAAGGCAACTTTTGTCGCCGAAAGCCCAACCTAATGAGCGTCTTCAAACAACTGCTTTTGCGCGGGTGGGTCCTGCTTATTGGACGCTTCAAGGCAAACCTGACACGATCCATCATCCAGAAAATGGCCATCACAGGAAAACCCAAGTTAACCTACCGTTTTAAACGCATTATTACTGTTGATGATGAAAGAGTGACGGTAGAGGATTATTTCCCTAAAGATATGCCTCTAAAGCGAATAAGTATTGGTAGCGACGCCACCAGTATATATGTTGCCAATTCCCTGACATTTCAAGAATCACGACTTTGTCCTTGGCAACATGCCGACGTGGACAAACTCCCCCAAGAGGGTAATTGGCGTATATGGAAAAGAACTTACTTCCGCGGTTCTGGACACGGCCCAAACTAATTGTATCCCTAATCCCATATTATCGGTTTACTGAAATAGGCTAAAACTCATGATTCCATTCTCGAAAAACCTTAAGCCGGGCGTCTCTGTTGTTGTACCTTGCTACAATGAAGAAGGCGCCGTCAGAGAAACAGTAGAAGCTGTTACTCAAGTACTAAATGAGGCGGCATCTGATAAAGCATCGCCGTTTGAGTCAGAAATGATCTTCGTCAATGATGGGAGCGGAGACCAAACTCTGTCCATCTTGAATGAACTAACAAAAAATAACCCTCGCCTTCGGGTTGTTGATAATGGAACAAACTGCGGGTATGGCGCATCTCTAAAGCGAGGCATCGTTCAAGCTCGTTATGATAAGATAGTTATCACTGATGCCGATGGGACCTACCCGAACGACCGAATTCCAGAAATTGCACGCGAGCTCGATAATTATGACATGGTCACCGGGGCACGGACAGGGGAAAATGTACACATCCCCCTACTTCGCCGACCAGCAAAATGGGCGCTCCTGCAATATGCGAGAATGATGACTGGCGCTGATATTCGAGATATCAATTCGGGCCTTCGAGCAATGTGGACAAAGCATGTTCATCAATTCTGGTTCATGCTACCGGATGCTTTCAGTTTTACCAGCACGATCACGCTCGCCATGCATATGAACCGAATGCGTGTAAAATATATTCCCATAGACTATGCCCGCCGAGTTGGCAAAAGTTCCATCAAACCTGTACGTGACACCTTACGTTTTTTCTCCCTTGTTTTGCGAACTGTAATGTATTTTCGCCCACTGCAAATACTGGGAACTATTTCGCTGGCACTCATTGTTTCCGCCGTAGCCATCGGTGTCTTGGGGCGCATCTACATGGGTGAGGTACCGGACGTCGTCACCTCCGCCCTTTTTTCCACAGGTATCATCTTTCTGGGACTAGGCCTGATCGGTGACCTGATCAATGCCCGAAGGTCTCGCTAACCCGACTATTTCTGGTATCAAGAGCAAACTAAAAGTAATCATTCCTGTCCTAGGTCTTGTTGCTATCTTGGGCGTCCTGATGCACAAGGTGGAATGGGCCCATTTCTGGAAGTCACTTTCCAATGCCAAGCCAAAGTGGATCGCATGCGCATTTGGAGTCGCAGCCATGCAACCCCTTCTGGTCGCTCTAAGACTCAACATCTACCTCAAGGCCAGCCAAATACCAAAGGCCTACGGAAGATGTCTTAGCGCAGTTCTTGCGGCAATGAGCTTAAATGCAGTGCTCCCGGCCCGGGGTGGAGATTTTATTAAGGTTACCTTTCTTGAGAATGAGCTCAAGAAACTCCCTCCAATGGTTGGTGTCACTATTCTGGAACGTGTATTTGACATATTGATCCTGTGCATCCTTGCATTTATAGGTTCAATTGTAACGGAAAACCAAGTTGCGACCAAGCTTTCACTACTGGCCCTATGTGCGCCCATTGGCGCACTTTTGGCCCTAAACTTTGCGGATCGTATCCCGGTAATTGGGAAGAAATTGAAATCTCTTGCCCAAGCTTGCCGAACGGCAATGAAAGCCCCTGGATTGTTGATTTATGGGTGGGGAGTCGCTTCGGTATGCTGGATAAGTAACCTTCTTGTCATGTTTCTTCTTTTCAAGGCAGTTGATGCCAATCTAGAATTTACAACCGTGGTCGCGACTATGCCACTTGCGATCTTGGTGGGAATATTGCCTCTTTCCATTTCAGGAATGGGCACAAGGGATGGGGCAATGGTTTTCCTGTTGGAAAAAATGGTTGAATCAGGAACCGTTCTTGCCGGCACTTTTCTTTACACCGCAGCAGTCTACTGGTTTCTCGCCATCATCGGGTTGGTATTTCTGGGCAAGGAAAGCCTTCGGAAAATCGTGGGGCAAACTCGACTAAATCAGGAAAAATTAAAAGCAGAACCGGCAAAAATAAAAAAACCCTGATGCCTGACCCCTTCTTCTCAGTAGTCATTCCCACCTGCAACCGGCCACAAATCCTTAATCGTTGCCTGAACCGCCTGAAAGAGCAAACCCTGCCCAAAGAAATACCATTTGAGATTCTAGTTGGTGATGATAGTGAAGATGGTGAAACAAAGCAATTTCTCGAAACCACACATCCCGAAGCAATTTGGATTCAAGGGGCAAGAAAGGGTCCTGCAACAAATCGTAATCACGCAGCGCTACAAGCACATGGGAAATGGATCATTTTCATTGATGATGACACCGAACCTCACCCAGGGTTCCTCCTCGCCTATCACGACCTATTTTCCAAAGAACAATATCAAGCCTTTGAGGGAAAAATCGTCTGTCCGGACAAGCTTAACTCTCCGTTCTATCGAATGCCGGAAAATCTCCACGGCGGCCTCTTCACTTCAGGGAATCTTGCCTTTGAAAAAGATGCATTCTTCCAAATGGGGGCATTTGATGAGGACCTTGTCATTATGGAGGATCTCGAAATTGCATTTCGAATAAAGGCAAAGGGATATAAATACACCTTTTGCGAAGGTGCTGCAGTTGACCACCGTGCGCAGAGATTAGGATGGAAGCATTTGCTCTGGTGGGCGCTACATCATCGCTGGGCAATCCTTTACGACTACAAAATCGGGGCAAAAAGCCTTTCAATCTCTGCCCCTGTAGCCTGTCTTGGAACGACGATTAAACATCTTTTTCTTCTCTTACGAACAACTTGGCATCTCTTTAGCCAGCATGACCCTAAAACTTGGAAAAACCGCTGGTTCTGGCAGCTCTGGGGATGGGTCAGTCTGCCATTAACCCTACCCGCTCTATGGCGAGCGGAATTCAAATTTCGTCATCTCATGCAAGAAGAAACCCAATCATGAAAACGCTAATAAAAAATCTGCTTTATCAATGGCCTTCCCTTCTTGCGAACCTCATGCGAATGAAGTCGAATTGGAACCGTGACAAGTACGTCTTTCTCAAGATTATAGAGAAAGGTAATATCGTTTTGGATGTTGGAGGAAATATTGGAGACTATTGTTGTACTTTTGCCAAGGTGGTCGGTTCAAGCGGACAAGTTCACAGCTTCGAACCCGTGCCTTCCACATTTGATCGCCTCAAGTCAACTATAGTAAGCGAGGGGTTGAATAATGTAATTCTCAATGAAGTTGCGGTATCCAATGAATCAGGAGAGATTGAAGTCCACATGCCTGGAGATGACCATGCCCGCCCTTCAATCCAGAAGCATACCAGAGAATCTTGGGATAAAAACGAGCCGGTTCATTCTTTCCCTTGCAAATGCACAACAATTGATGACTACATTAAAGCAAACTCAATTGCATCTGTTGATTTCTTGAAAATTGATGTAGAGGGCGCAGAACATCTTGTACTTCAAGGAGCAAAGAGATTGCTTAAAAACCAAGGCCCAATCCTATTTTTTGAGATGTGGGACTCCTATATGAGGGACTTCGGTAGTACAGTAAAAGATTTCAGTGAATTGCTTAACGAGGCTGGATATGATAGGTTTCTTGTCATACAAGAAGATCTCAAGCCACTTCAAGATCTGGAGCAAAACCTGAATCTGCATCTAGATTCAGGCATCCTTAATCTCGTGTGCGGAAAAGTTGCCACTCACACTCGGCAGTTTTCAGCAATCAAGACCTAGACTCTATTTGAAAGCCCTACTCATTGCCACCACTCCACCGGACGGTAGTTCCTCAAACCAAACTGGCAGTACAAACTGGACACTCCGGTTAGCCAAGGTTCTCGACCATTGCCATGAAATCACGCTGATTACAACACCACCCGTTCGGGATTCCTGGCTCTGTGAAGCCAATGTAAAAATCCAGACTCATGAGATAAGTGCTGATATTGGTGCATTAACCCGCTTTATATACAGCCTTACAAAAGGCATCTATCCAAGCATCTGGAGTCTGTATTCAAAGAAAACAACAAATTATCTACGTAAATTATCCGAAGAGGAATTTGATGTCTGCTGGATTCTCGATGACTATGGCGGAATCTACCTAAGGGATATCCCCCCTCACCTACCCACTATATTCGTGAGGCACTATTTATTCAGCATGCAGGAATCCTTTCTGAAAAACGGGACAAGCATAACAAATCTCATACGGGGGTGGCATCATAAAAAAACCGCACAGGCCTTCGATCAATGGACAACGAAAAAAGCAGAGATAGTGACTCTTGGCACCTTGGACAGTTGTGAATTTCTGCAAAATCGTGTTAGAGATTCACGAGTAGAATACCTCCCCCCAAAACCAAGTACCACTCTCGCACCGACCACCCCGGAAAATATTAAGACTCCCAAAGGCCCAAACAACCGGTTGCTTGCAGTATATCTTGGAGACATGAGCTTCGTAAGGAATGCAGAAGGAGTTGCTTGGTTTATAGAAAAAGTTCTTCCCTGCATGGCAGAAACTCTCCGCAAACGTTACCATTTCAAGTTCATTGGCCGAAAACCCGATTCAATGCCCAATAAAGATCATCTGCCAACTGGTTCCTCGCTGGAATTTGCAGGGTTTGTTGATAATTTGGCCACGTCTCTTCATAATGCACAAGTTGCATTCATCCCAGTCTTTGGCGGCAACGGCGTTCGTTTAAAAACTCTAAATATACTCGGGGTGGGATTGCCCACAGTCTCAACCCCAGATGCCCTAGAAGGCTTAAACGAGTTACAAGATGGGCGTGATGTTCTAATTGCAACGGGAGCCAAAGAATTTGCACAAGGCCTGAAGGCTCTCTCTAACACGCAGACTCGCCTTCATTTATCAGAAGGATGTCTTTCGGTTTCTCGACGCTTCCTGAATGAAACAAATGATGCTGAAAAACTATTTTTAATGAGCAAGTCCATAATCCGAAGTAAATGAGCCTTCTGAAACAAGCTGCGGAAAAAGCACGAACAAGGTTCCATCCATTGCATCGATTAAGAAAAAACCTATTATATCAACGGATATTACAGCCTTGTCTCGATATCCCAATACCAGCCAATCTGGGACTGCGACATCCTGTCTACCTAAGAATTTTAACACATTTTTCCTTTCTTTTTCTCTCGCAGAAAATGGAGGAAAATCTCTTGCAAACATGTAAAATCATCCTGGGACATCTACATGTAGAAGAGCATTCCTTTATCGATGTTGGGGCAAACATTGGACTCTATACATGGTCTGCACTGGATACAAAACCAGACCTCCACGTTGCGGCTTTTGAGCCCGACCCTCGCAATACAGCTCTCTTAAAAAGAACTCAAAAGAGATGGGGGGCACCAAACTTGAAGATGCATTTTTCTGCCGTGAGTAATAATCATGGCCAAGCATCATTTTCTCAAGATGTTCTATCTTCTGCAACGGGTAGCCTAGACCAATCGGAACCCTCCTTTTCCGAGCATCATTATAGACAAAGAAAAAGCCTTATAGAAGTGCCGACAGTAACGCTTGATTGTGTGACGAAAACCCTACCTCCTCCAGCACTGGTGAAAATTGACGTTGAAGGTCACGAACAAGAGGTACTTGAAGGAGCTCAAAAAACCCTGATGGGACACCGCCCCATCCTGCTAATAGAATCCTTCGGAGAAAAAGTAGCAGCCATCCGCCAAATCCTAGAACCGCTTGGCTACCATTTTCAAGATGCAGACCATTCCGGGAACACCACGGTAAAGACAATGAACTACCTATGCCTCGCCCCCGAAAAAACAGAATGTAAATTGCTCTCTGCACTAAGTAAAAAAGGATATCTGTTTAATTCCTGATGGCAAAAAGAGATATAATAGAAAAGTTGGTTGGGACATTCTGTAGACCCGCCTCTTGGCAAATTCAGGGAAATAAAGAAAAATTCAAAATCTTCGTTCTGCGAAATAATGACATTGGAGATTTGATCTTGACCACGCCGCTTTTTGAAGCGCTTAAAACAATCTTCCCGAACTGCTGGCTCCAAGTCGGAATCGGTGACTGGAACCGTGAGATTTTGATGGGTAATCCGTATGTGGATGAGATCCTTCCCCTCAATGCCCCTTGGCACAATAAGGTTTCGTGCCGACATTCCCCTAACTCTCCAATTGGATTTCTTCGGTCTCTTTGTTATATCTTCTTCTCGAAAGAAGCCCGAAAACTCAGCAGACAAAAAAGCAACATGGGTATCGATATTCTAGGTAGTCTTGAAGGCACGCTCCTAATGCATAAGGCTGGCATTCAGAATCGTATGGGTGCGCGAGGCTATAGCGGTGGCTATTCAGGATGTCAAAAGTGGAGGCAGTTCAAGATCGATGAGAATGCAGGTCGCTCAACCCTTCGTTATGCGGAGATGCTGGGTATGTCAGAAATTGATCTCCCAGCCCTGCGCCCCCAGTTGTACCTTACAAAGGATGAACTTGAGAAAGGAAAGGCCTCTTGGCAAAACCAAACAGGACGCAAAAAAGTAGCCATAAGCACTGGAGCAGGTTTTTCAGAAAAATGCTGGCCTGCAGAAAACTTCTGCGAACTCGCCCAAAAAATGTATGCCCGTGGTGATGTGGAATTGATTTTTCTGGGCTCAAAAATGGATCGTGAAAATGGAGAAGAACTCAAGAAAGCCATACCAGAACTGCGTAACATTGCGGGAAGCACAACACTCCGTGAGACGTTGGCGATACTGTCTATGGCAAACTTCGTGATCTGTAATACCACCATGTTCATGCATGTTGCCGCAGCATTTGAAGTGCCGACACTTGTTCTGCTTGGACCATGGTATGATTCCGCACAATTACACCACGACCAGTGGGGACACAAGGAATCAACAATACTGGGGCGAGAAATATCAGTTGGCAGACAGGAATTGACCACCGTCCAAGAAGCCTTTGAACACTGTTCCCGTATTCTTGAATTTGCCGCATGATAAAATGAAAATTATTTTCATTACAGGAAGTTTGGAGCCAGGACGAACAGGCGTAGGTGACTACACGCGTCTTATAGCCAAAGCCTGTGCAGGACTTGGACATCAAATCCAGATGATCGGGTTGAATGATCTCTTCTTAACAAATGAATGGGAAGGCGAGATGGATGGCATCCGCTCCCTTCGGTTACCTGATGCATTAACTTGGGAATACCGTTGGCAAAAGGCATCGAGGTTTATCGACAAATTTGGGCCTGACTGGATCAGTTTGCAGTTCGTTCCCTATGCCTTTCATCCACGAGGTTTTTTCAACCAGTTCTTGGATGGATTTTCCACGTTAGCCAGAAAACAGAAACTTCACATTAAGTTCCATGAAATTTGGATCGGTGAATACCCCGGAGCACCATTAAAGGAAAGGGTAGTTGGTTGGCTGCAGAAGCGATTGATATTAAAATTGCTACAGATGACTGCGCCCAAAATCATCCACTATACCAATGCAGGCTCAAAAGTGCGGATGGAACGAGCAGGTATTATAGCGCAATACCTTCCAATCTTTGGGAACATTAAAATAGCCAAGAAAAAAAAGGCAGACTGGTTATCGCAGCAGTTAGCATTGGCAGGAAAACCAATGTCAAAGCCTAGTATCAAAAGATTTCTTTGGTTTGGTTTTTTTGGCAGCATACACCCGAAATGGCCAGCACGGCGGATTCTGGAGAGATTAAGGATGTATACGAATGCACAAGATAAACGACCTGGACTTCTCCATGTGGGAATCATTGAGAAACACAGGAACCGATGGAAAGAAATACAAAAAAAATACTCTGGTGATTGGCTTATACATTCCCTCGGGCCACAACCAGAAGACAATGTTTCCCATTACTTGCATTCCCTTCACTTCGGTCTCACATCAACCCCATGGGACCTTGTTGGCAAAAGCGGCACCATAGCGGCCATGGTCGAACATGGTCTGCCAGTCATAATCAATATAGATGGAGGAACCCCTAAAGCGCCATTAGTCATTCAAGAGAAGTTCATGCCGCTAATCATCCGGTCCGACGAGCAACTTCTGCAAAATTTATCAAGGCCGCCAAAACACAAACCGACGCGACTCAACACAATCACAATCGCAGAAATGTTCATCGAGTCATTGGAACAAAAAAGGAGAAGTACTCATAGCCTCATTGCATAGATTAGCCCATAGTCATCAATGGGTATCTGGTGCAGGATTTGAAACCCAAGTTTTCGAAGTGCGACCTGAGCATCATGGTGATATTTGTTCCCTGGCCAAAGATGGTATTCCATTGCGAGAAAATGTACCTTCTTCCAAGTATCCGTATCTTCAAGGAACTCCCATTCTGCGCCTTCGCAGTCGATCTTGGCAAAATCGACACGACCGCCCAGACGATCAACCGCCTTTCGAAATGCAACCTGCGGAACATCGCCCGACTCATCCAACTGGGACCGAGTCTGGTTTGTCTCACCTCGGACATCAAGAGTAACTCGCCCATCATCCAGTCCCACCGCCTCATAGTTAATATCGAAGCTCGCTTGCTCAGCATGTGGGTTCAGGTACTCCTGAAGAGTCTGGTTCGGCTCATAAGCATGAATTTTAGCTTCAGGAAATACATTACGCGCAGCAATGGAAAAAAATCCCAAGTTTGCGCCGATATCCAGCACGGTGGACACTGGCCATCGTTGGCGTTCAAGCCGGTAGTCATCGTCTAAAAAAATAGAAAGGAAGTCGTTGGTCGTGCCTACTTCATTCGGGAAATACAAGGATAAGGAATGGCCTTGAACCTCAATTTGGTTGGGAGGTTCGAATCCAGTAGCGCGCTTGAATTCGAAACCAAGCCGAAGCGCACGCTTACGACGGCGACGTAATCGAAACCACTTTCTTAAAAAAAACATGCTTTCACACCTTGGAGAATCCTGCCTAAAGTGGAAGC
>JABJCN010000173.1 GCA_018668635.1 Opitutia bacterium | reverse complement strand
AACTAGGCGGAGCGTAATAGAAATCGGGATAGGCCTTTCCATCCGGAACCGAGGAAATGATCCTGTCCAATTGGAGCCATTGGGTCGGGAAACTGTCGCAAAATCTTTTGAGTTTCGGATCGGAAAGCATCCTATCCAGTTGCCCCTCCAAAACCTTGGGATCGGAAAGTCGGCCGGCTTGGGCAAGCCCGAGCAGTTGTTCATCAGGCAAGCTGCCCCAAAGAAAAAAGGATAAGCGCGAGGCAAGAAGAGCCTCCCCGGACAAGGTCTCTTCTTCCGCCCCCAGCGAATCGTAGAGATAAAGAAAGCGGGGGGAAGCCAGAACCGCGGAAACCACGTCCTTCATGGTCGCCTCGAAGGAGGCTCCCTTTTTGAGCGAACCAAGAGCGTGGGATAGATAGCGCATCAGGGTTTCCTTCTTCACGGGTCGCCTGAAAGCTTGGGTGAGAAACGGCTTCAAGCGTGCGGCAAGCACTTTCTCGAGATCTTCCTCTTTTTGGGGAGCCAGAAAGAAGTCTTTCCATATCCCCACCGTTTTGGGATCGAAAGTGGAACTGCTTACGATGGTTCGGCTAAGTTGGAAAAAAGCCTCCATCAACAGGGGAGAAAGCGATAGGTGATCGGCCTGATTGTCGTATCCGTGTTCAGCGCGCAGATCCTGAGGGAAAGGCCCGACTCCGGAAAGCCTCGGTTCAATCAGACCCGATTTTCCCAGCGGGCGACTGCTCACGGTCAGGGAAACCGGCATCCCGTCCTTGATCGCCCGATTGAAGTAACCTGAACGGTCCCGCATCATTCTCTCTGGGAGAGGAAAGACAGAAACCTTGAGCTTGAGCAAGTCCTGAACGGCATTGGCATACTGGAAACGATTCATACGGCGAATACGGGTCGAGACAGGCGAAGAGTCCCGGACTACGGACTCGTTGAGCATGAGCTTGAGCAACCCGATAACTCGGTTTTTGTCTTTTTGAGGTATGGGCTTCTCTTCCTCCGGAGGCATCTCTCCAAAGTCAATCACCTCAAGAACGGTTTGCAGAAGTTCGGAATTCTTCCTCAAGTCACCTCCAACGGAATACTTGAGCAAATCTACCTTGCCCTTCACCTTGCCTTCCTTGCCGTGGCATTTAACGCAATGGGTGGTAAGCAAACTTTTTAAGTCCGCATCCCTTCCGATTCCAACATGTTCTTCGGGCTTTCCAAACCCCGAGGAAAAGCAGAAAAAAAGAAAAACTGGAACCGAAAGAATCCACTTATTTGTTAATCTCCTGCACATTACCAAATTCAATTCATTATAAAAGAATGATTTCATACCTTGCCATCGACTATCTTGGTATGTTTGAGGGAAGTAATCCATCAAGGTTCCAAGCCTGCAGAAAGGAAGGATTTGAGACCAAAAGAAGATTACCAACCACGTGAAATTCCCGGGGGTGATCATGATTCCCAATCCAGTAATCAATTTCAAGGGGAGTCCCTGCTTTGCCGGACTCAACATGGTAAGGTGTAACCCTGAAGTATTGATTACGACGAAACTCAAAAACAGCAATATGATTGGGTCCGACCCGGACAGCACCCAACCTCTCTGGGTCCTCAGTTACATGGGTGAACGAGACTTTCTTTGAATCAAGATCATATAAGCGAAGGGTCTTGGGTTTCTGGTTCATCACTTCCAACAACAAACCATCATTCATGAGGCTTACCGTTGAGTGGCGTGGCAAGTCTATCTGGTATTCGTATTTGGGGTCATCTTCCCTATGAATAACCCAGGCATGAATATTTTTAATCTCTCTCTGCCTGCCTTCGTCCTGAAAGAGAAGGTACTTGGACTTCAAATCATGAAGACGGGCATCATAGCGAACCACATGAATACTTCGGTCGTGGTATTCCCCGCGATATATTGTCGGACGCTTCTCTTCTCCATCTCGCTTGGAGGAGACAAAATACAAGGCTTCCCTGCCAAATCGGGCCGTGTGCAAATGAGAGTTACCAAATGCCTGATTGGGATCACTTAAAAGCCCTTTCAACTTGTTATCGTGCCCTACTAATTCGCCACTGGAGGGATTCCAACTCAACCAGTACAAGGCAGGTTCCTCGTAATAATGGTTAACTGCACGTACTAGATGAATGTTTGAATCACCAAAATGGGTAAATACCGAGCCGTTCCGGCGGGGAACAAGTTTCTTTGCCACAATTTTTCCCTTCGAAAGGTCAACCAAGGTAAACCGATCGGAATTATCCTTGATAAAGAAGGATTCGCCCAGACGACCATACCACCGAGAACCTCTTGGCAACTCTAGTTTCCAAGACATCCTGCCGGTATCAAGATCAAGTGCAACAAGGATTATGTCGTACCGTGAATGATAGACAAAAATACCTTTCTTCCCGATAAAGTAAACCTCCTTGGGTTGAGGATGAACAAATCTTTCCCAAAGTAGTTCACCATTTTTGTTCGTATCAATACATTGGAGTCGTTCCCCTTCATGTAAAAGCAACCTAGATTGAGCAGAATCTTCTAACCGTGGAACGAAAACACGAATATCTCTTGCCTCGACCTGCCACAGTGCCCCAGCATTTCCCTTTCTGGCAAGAAGGTCACGATTTCTTGAAGCAGGCTCATTTGTAATCAGAAAAATCTGATCATTTCGAATAGCCATATTCCAGATAAAATAACCAGTTTCCGGGAGTTTATGAGACTCAAGCAGAACACCGGTTACAGAATCATAGCGATGCAGTTCTGTCCCTGTCGTAACGTATATGGAATCGTTCAGTAAAACAGAAAGGGATAGGATATGGTCGGTTAGCGGGACCATCCATTTCAATTTACCTGACCTTGCATTAACTGAAGCAAGAACAGATCGTCCCTGAATGATAACCTGTTCCCCATTAACTCCAAGGATTCTGGAAGGAAGTAAAAGGGAGGAACGCCATAGAGGGTTACCAGTACGTCGATCCAATCCAATCAATAGATCAGTATCTCGCGGCAGGCAGATAACGACATCGCCAGCAATAACCGGGGCAGATCCAAGTGTACCATAATGCTGTTGGCGCCGCCCCTGTTTACGGGGATAAAGGTGGGTCCACTCAATACTTCCATCTCGGGCATCGAGACGAAAAAGTTCCTCGGCACCTGGCGTGCAATAAATCTCACCATCCTTAACGGTAAGTACATCACCGATCACCCCATACATGCCTTTGTCACCTGTTTGCATTTCCGTGTCTGATTGCCAGACAACCTCGCCTGAGACTGCCTCGACACAGGTGATCCGTAATCGGTAGGTACCCAAACCATCCTTGCGTGCCCAAGCGGAAGCCGTGTAAAGCTTGCCTTCCAGAAGAATTGGATTGCCGAGTGGAATCTTACTTCGGGCATCTGAAGGTCCGGTAACATCAAGACTCCAAAGAATCCGGCGAGTATCCGCATCCATGGCAATGAGATAATAGGGGTCAGCTTTGTAACCCCAGCGGGTGTAGATAAATCCATCCTTAATAACCGGTCTACAAATGCCCAGTCTGCCAAGAGAACGGTCACGCGTAACGGAACGGCCCAAATCATTCCAAACCGGTTGCTCGGGAGACTCCAAATCATACCAAGCCATAAAATCGCGGGTGGAAAGTAAGATTCCGTCGTCTGTAAACTGAAAGTTAACATGCTCCAACCCCACAGTATGCCGGCCATGAATGGTAGGCCAGATTGATGTGGGTGGAAGTTTAACAATGCTGGGCTTTAATTGTTGGAGATTTAGACTTCCAGAGGCAGAATCAGGCTCGGACATGCCAGACATCAAACGCTCGCGGATTTCTCCAAGAGAAGCCATTCCATCCATCCATGGAAACATTTCATCTTCATTGACACCTTTAATTAATGCCTCCAGTTCACTTGGATTATCCGCTAGAGAAACAGCCGTCCACAACCCAACTTTGGCAAGTCGTATATGGGCTGGATTGATGGAATGATTCAAGATGTCACGATAGGCCCGTCTAGCAGCCTGTCCGTTCCCATACTCCAGCTCCATATTGGCATAAAGTCCGAGAGCCTCATGTGCAGTCTCTGCCCAAGGGAAACGACGAAACAATTCAAGACGCCCCCTTTGTGTCAAGCGAGCAATCATGTTTGATCGGGGATCAGATAGACAGCCTGACTCCTGAAAATCCCTTAGAGGTAAAAGCGCCTTCTGGTCAAGGGATTGCAGATGATTATCAAGGACATCCCAGGACATCGCACTCCCCAATCCATCAAGGCGAGACATGGAGGCACGGTCCATATTGCTTCCAAGACTGCCCTGAATCCAAAGATCGATCCTGTTCTCCAAACCCTCAACCAAGCCTTTGAGCACTTTTCTCCAAATAGGATTTTCATCATTGGGTAACATTTGGCCAAACCACCCAGGGGCCAAAGGTCCCTCAATATCCCTTGTGGAAGTATTGCCATAGAGACGAAGAAAGGGTTCCGACCGCTTTAAAACATCCGCCATAACAGGATCAACACCACCTTGATCCAGGACTTCAAATAACTCCCTGAATAGTACCCGTGTTCGGGGACTCCCCATCGAACTGTGCAACCTAGCTCTTGAGAACAACCAGTCAACATGTTGATTATTTGCAGCAACAAGTTGATCCGCAAGTTCGGCAGCCTCAATATAGCGTTGCTCACGATAACGAAGAAAAACAAGTAGTACCGAGGCATCAATGAAAGCAGGATGCTTACCGGAGATAAAGCCCGTTCTCTTGAGAGCATGAATTCGGTTCATGGAAAGATCAGAAATATTCTCCATCGGCGTCAAAGGATAGTGACTTTTTCTGCGCTGAAGGCTTTCCAGAATCTTGTCACGGGTAAAACGATTGATCCTGGGCTGTGGATTCATCGATTGCCGGGAACTTGTTGCCTGTCCGGGGTCGGTTGGGAAAATGCCCACCTCCAGATAAGCCTCACGAAGCAAAGTCGAGGTT
>JABJCN010000110.1 GCA_018668635.1 Opitutia bacterium | reverse complement strand
GTCTTGGAAGCAATGGGTTTGGGCAAGGACTGCATCAATACGACCGAGCCTCGAACAGCACCCACCTTGCCGGTTGCAAGCTCCGTTTGGTTGAGGGTTCCTTTTTCCAACTCCCAATTGTCGGGCTCCTCAAAAGTCACTTTGGAAAAGCTCCCGTTGATCAAAAGTTCAGGTGGCGCCTGATCCCCCGGAGCATCCCTTAATTTACTCTCCAGTTCTTTAATTTCTTTCTCGAGGTCCTCCAGCGCCACCGTCTCCTTCTTGAATCTTTCCTCATTGGCCTTCTTTCTGGCAAGGGTGGCAACTGCCCTTTCCGCCTTACTGTTCTTTTTGCCGAAGTAGGTTTTGTCGTTACCGGTGGCCACGACTTGCTGGGTGGTAAGTAGCTCCTTCAATACGTCATTGTCCTTTTGTAGGATGAGCTCGATCAGGCGGTCCGTGCTGGCGGTGGCATCGAACATGGCCCGATAATGGGACGTTCCGCGCGCACTGACTCCAGTGCTGGCCAGGGCTGCGTTGTCTTTGCAAATATAGCCCCCGAGGTCGTAGTCGAAGAAGTCGCGAAAGAAGCGCAATACGCGGGGTTTGCGGATACCGTTGTCGGCAAGCATTCTGGCGACTTCACGTTTCACATCCTCACGCGTTTTCATCCGACCCTCGACGATTGCCTTGCGGAGGGTATCGTCGGGTCGCACATAACTAAGCGCATGATTGACGGCTAGACCGAGTTCCCAGTCCTGCAACATGACTCGACCATGTTCGTCGGGTTTGCCGGATCCCACCAGCTCGGGACGGAACAGGGCATCCCGATCAAGAAAGATTGCCGACAACCCCATGAAGACTCCGTTTTCCTTGCCAACCTTGTTGATGGAGTTCTTGACTATTTGCAGGTAGTCCTTGGTTTCCTTCTCCGAGGGTGGTCGAAAGGTCACTGCCTCAAAAACGTAGTTCACCGCAGCTCGCAACCGTTCGTCGGTGATTTCTGGCTCCTTCATCAAGTCGTAAACGGGAGTGATCGGACGGGAGACTTTGGTATTGTACACGATAGCGGTAGGGAGACCGCGGAGATCGCCCTTGGGCTTGACCTTGTCCCATGTTTTGGGGTCGTCGGTGATTTGCTCGGGGAACCCGACCAAGCTGAGCGGGCCATAGGCCATGAATTTGAGAATATCCTCCGCCTTGCCGAGGATCTGGGTCGCCTCGGAACTGTTGACGGTATAAAAGTCGGGATAGTTCTCCAAACCGTGTTTGCGAGCGGAGGAAAGTACTACGGGCACGCTTTTCACTGCCGTGGCATAGGCGACCGTTCCGCCCTCCCACTTGATGATCCGGTCCGTGCCAAAGTACATCTTGAGTTCGCCCCCGTGGTTGGTCGGGACGTGGTCTCCACGCGAGCGCACACCCGGTTTTTCCGGATTGTATTTCGGCTCGAGGTTGATCAGTTCGTTGAGACGCGTTATATGCTCCTGCGGGGTGACCCGCCAAATGCGGGCAGGTGAAGAAGTTGGAGCCAAGTGAATCCCCTTGGGCAACGGTCCAAAGAGAAGGTCGTGAGAAACAAAGTTACCCTTGTTCGGATCAAGATGAGCACTGAAACCACCCTTGCCCGTCATCTCACGCTCAAGCTCGCCGACGATCCAATCTGAAAACCGAAGACGGTCGACAATTTCGGGTTGCGGCTTCTTTTTCGGAGGCATCTCCTGCAACGTAAGCTGAGCCCAAACCGACATCCAAACCGCGGCGTTAGTCTCGTCCAATGACCCGAGTTCGACGAGGTTAAGATCGCCCTTGGCGGTTTCCTTGTCGTGGCAATCGAAACAGTGGTTCGCAAGAAAAGAACTTGCGAAATCCTTGAAGTCTCCCTTCGGTTTTTCGCCGGGGACGTAAGCTTCCGAGGCTTGGGTGACCGGACTGAATAGGGCGAAGACCGCCACCCCAAGGGAGCGGGTCATCCAGTTCATGCCAAAATTTCTTTGAGCGGCCCGGTTCCGGAATCAAACTGGGCAGCCATCCTGTCGGTCATGTTGAAGCGTTCGCACTCGACACCGGAGGCCCTGAGTATGGAAGCGTACAAAGCATTGATCGGGCGCTTGCCATCAAGCTGAGTAAAACATCCGGTCTTGAAGGCTCCATCGTAATTGCCCAGGAGGATTACCGGCCAGTTCTTGCCGGACGTATGTTGCGAGTCAGCATTATTACTCGTGTAAACAATCAAAGTGTTGTCCATCATGGTGCCACTGCCCTCAGGAACACTATCCAGTTCCTCCATAAGCTTAACCAACATGCGACTATTGTACTGGCGAATCTTGACCCAGATAGGGTTGTTGGGCTGCTTCATGTGGCCAAGGTTGTGACCCTGCTGCTCAATCCCAAGCCCCTTCCACGCCCCAAAAATCTCACCTCTACCCGAGCCAATCGTGAGCACGCTGGTGATACCAGACTTGAGAGCCGAGATGCCAAGATCCAAAATACGATCGTGCCAGTCGGTTTCGAATTCGGGATTGGAGTAGCCTTCGTCCACTTCGGGAGCGAACTTTCGCAGATGCCCGGAAACACTGCCCAGGCGTTCGCGCAGGCCGTTGATGTCGTTGAACCCCTGAACAAACTGGTCGTAACGCGGCTTGTCCGTTTCGGGAAGCTTGCTGCCCTTGGCCCGGGCAAGAAGCTCGATCCTGTCAAACATGCTGGAACGGGCCTCATGCTGCTTGCGGATATCACCATCTGAAATACCCCCATAGAGCATTTCGTAAAGATGATTGGGATTGGAATGCATGAAAATGGGCTGACCGGCCCCGCTGGCAGAGAGGTTGGCTACCGTAGGCTTGGCTCTCATGTTCTCAATGGAGTCCATCCCTATACACAAATGAGGAAGAAGCGTTTCGGGCAGAACCTTGCTCAATTCATAGTCGATGGTGGAATCACTGGGCGCCACGCCATCACCGCCACGGTAACCGCCAAGGGCACCGAAGAAGGGACTGTGCGAGGGACTGGTGTGCATGCCATGCAGACCATTGATGATGTGCATCCTCTCCTTGAAAGGTTCCAGTGCCTCAATGGGCTCAGGGAGCTTCGTCTTGGCCAGGGAGCTGCTGTTCTTCATGCCGGAGGGAATGGCCGTGGCCGGATCGAAACCCTGGTTCTGCATAAAGAAAATGACGCGCTTGGGAGAGCCTCCAACCTTGGGCGATGACAAGCCAAGGTTGGGAACCAATGAATTACCGAGGGTGGCGCCGATACCGGCAACCATGCCCTGAAGTATTTTTCTACGATTAGGTCTCATGGATTTCATCTTTTAAACAAATAGCAAAACTAGAAAAAATTATCCACAATGGCGATATCTTTTGATCCCACTTGGACTGATTTTATGCATAAAACGAAAATCTCAATATTAAAAAAAAGTGCATTAAATCCAATAGATGCTCATAAAGTGGTTTTTTGTTGCTGAATTTGGTTAATTTCAAAGCGTCTCGAACAAAATCGGCCTGATGCACAATATTTCCCTCTGCATTTTAACCAACTCATATAAATACCAATCCAATGATCACGCGCATCAGTACTCGCGACGCCCGATACGACATTGGAACCGATACAGGTTCGGACGCCATTCATCGAAATCCACAGTACTCGTACGCCGTGACCATCCTTGAGGATGATTCAGGCCTGCGCGGCTCTGGCCTCACCTTCACCCTCGGTGATGGCAACAACCTGGTGTGTCAGGCGGCAGCTTTTCTCGCCAATCGATTAAAAGGGTGCGACATCGAGGAAATCATGTCCAACTTTGGAGAATTTCAACGCGAACTGTCGAACGAACAACAATTTCGATGGATCGGTCCACACAAAGGTGTCGCCCATCTCGCCCTTGCTTCTGTCAGCAACGCCTGCTGGGATTTGTGGGCCAAGAAACGAGGTATCCCACTCTGGCAACTCCTACTTGACCTATCGCCAGATCAGTTGGTCGCAACCATAGACTTTTCCTACCTCGAAGATGAACTCAGCCGCGAGGATGCCCTCCAATTGCTCAGGGAAAAACTCGATACCCGCGAAGATAGAATATCGATCCTTTCTAGTGGGTACCCCGGCTACGACACCTCGATTGGTTGGTTCAATTACTCCGACGATCAACTCAGGGAAAACATACAAAAGTCTATTGACGCCGGTTTTAATGCAATGAAGCTCAAGGTTGGTTCACCCGATATGGGAAGCGACCTCAGGCGAACCGCACTTGTCCGTGAATGTGCAGGGGAAAACATCAGCCTAATGGTTGACTGCAACCAGCAGTGGTCGATGCCTCGAGCCATCGAGTTTGGCAAACGAGCGAGCGACTTAAACCTCTTCTGGATCGAGGAACCGACTCACCCAGATGACATTATGGGTCATGCCACGCTTTCCAAAGCCTATGCACCTAAGACAAAGGTCGCTGCAGGCGAACACCTGCCCAACCGGGTAATATTCAAGAATTACCTCCAACTCGACGCGCTCGGTTTCTGCCAGGTTGACGCTCTGCGCGTTGCCGGCGTAAGCGAGTTTATTGCCATCTCAATCATGGCGCGAAAAAGACATGTCCCGGTTATTCCACACGTTGGTGACATGGGGCAAATCCACCAACATTTGGTCCTGTTCAACCACATCTGTCTCAATCATGAGGCGCTTTTGCTTGAACATATACCTCATCTACAAGAACATTTTGTACACCCCTGTCGAGTCGAAGGTGGAGTTTACAAGACCCCGGAAGAACCGGGAATGAGTACAGACCTCTTTTAAAAAATGCCAATCAAGATATCGAACAGCCTGCGTTTCCCCCGTCTTTTAATTATTCATATTTGGGGCATCCTGTTTATTGGCATCCCAGTATTGGCTGAATTTCCGGAAAAACCGATTACTGTCATCGTACCGTTCGCAGCAGGAGGAGGAAGCGATGTATTTGTTCGAATATTCCAGGAAGCGATTCGAAAACAAAACCTTTGCCCTCAACCTTTTGTCGTCAGGAATATATCGGGTGCAGGAGGTATTATTGGAAGTCGGGCGGCACTGGAAGCGAAACCTGACGGTTATACAATCCTCTGCCTGCATGACGGCATTTACACAGCACAGCATTATGGGAATGCCAACTGGGGACCTTCCGAATTTGAACCGATCGCGGCAACTGGACGAAATGGAGTCGTTGTGGCAGTCACTGAAAATTCCCCATTCAAGTCACTTAGTGAATTGATGGAGGAAGCTGTCCAGCGGCCTTATCAGCTTATTTTCGGCACTAACCTTGGCGCCCCCAGTCATTACTCTGCGCTATTTCTGCAAAAAGGAAAAAAAGGCGCTAAATTCCGCTTCACGCAAACCGGGGGTGGAGCCAAGCGACTCGCACAACTCAAGGGTGGACACATCGACCTGACCGGTTTTTCCATTGGAGAATATCAACAATTCAAGGCCGCAGGGATCCGGGCTATCGCCACCCTCAGCAAGGAACGCAAACCTTCCTTCCCTGAATTGCCAACAGCAAGGGAGCAAGGAGTTGACGCTGTTCATGGTATAGTTCAATTTTGGTGGGCGCCCAAGGGAACACCACCTGACAGACTTGCTTACCTGGAAAACCTACTGCAAGAAACCATGAAAACCGACATGGTGCGTAAGCGCCTTGAAAATCTTCACATGGACCCACTCTTCCAGATTGGAGAACCACTCCGTGAGACCATCAAGCAACGGAGTGCAAAAATAAAGGAAATCACCATCGAAAAACCGACTCGCCTCCCCCCTCTTCAATGGATGGTTCTGGGCGTGGTCTTGATTTGCTCCGTACTGGTTTGGATGGAAGGAAAAAAGGAATGATCGAACTTTTCTCAAACCCCATGATTCTCGGTCTCGTTCTTCTTGGAACAATTCTGGGCATAACAGTCGGAGCTGTACCGGGATTGACTGGAACCATGCTGATCGCCTTATCCCTTCCGCTAACGTTCTCCATGGCACCGGTTGATGGCCTTGTCCTCCTTGTGGCCATGTATGTAGGTGCAGTGAGTGGTGGCTTGATAAGTGCCACACTTCTCCGAATGCCGGGGACACCGGCCGCGGTCATGACTACCTTGGACGGGTACCCCATGGCTACATCAGGTCGACCGGGACGGGCCTTGGGGCTTGGGGTTGGAGCTTCACTCTTTGGCGGGGTTGTTTCCTGGCTCGCACTCTGGCAATTATCGGAACCAATGGCTGATTGGTCTACCAAACTGGGGCCGTTCGAGCTTTTCTCTCTTGTAATCCTCGCATTGGCCCTGCTTGCAGGAGTGGGTGATTCCACCCGTGCACGAGGACTTCTTGCAGGTAGCCTGGGCGTGCTTGTGGCCATGCCAGGCATGCACCCTGCAACCGGGGAATTAAGATGGACAATGGGCATAAGTTCAATGAATGAAGGCTT
>JABJCN010000229.1 GCA_018668635.1 Opitutia bacterium | reverse complement strand
GAGCTGGAAGGCGGATATAGTTTTGCCGTTCGAGCCAGCGGTACCGAGCCAAAGATTAAATTTTACGTCTTTGGATGTGAGGCCGTGACTTGTAAATCTGAATTAGCTACGGTGAAGGATAAGACAGCTATATCTGTCGAGGTTTTGTTGGATGTAATACTCGCTGATGCGCGAAACAAGGCTGGAGAGTAACTCATTAATCTTCCCTTCAGACCGGAGTCATTGCCTTTTATCCCCTTGGGGAATCCTCCTACACCATCATTATTGCTGGATTTTCCAGATTCTCAGCAAGTGCCTGAAGAAATAGTGCACCAACGGCGCCATCAACGACTCGATGGTCTCCACTGATGCCAACGCTCATACGGTTGCCGATGATGATGTTATCATTTTCATCAACGATAGGCTTTTTAAAGGTGCCTCCAACTGAAAGAATCCCGGCATTTGGCGTGTTTATAATGCCATAAAAGCTATTGATGCCATACATTCCAAGATTGGTCACTGTAAAGGTGGAACCGCTCATCTCTTCCGGTGTAAGCTTTTTTGATCTCGCCTTATCTATTAATTCCCGGGCTTCTCTACTTATTGTAACAAGATCTTTTTTCTCTGCATCACGTATAACCGGAGTGACCAATCCATCTTCCAGAGCCACTCCAAAAGAGAGATGTACACTGCCATGCTGGCGTATGTTTTCGCCTTCCCATGAACTGTTCATTGCAGGCACGGTGCGAAGGGCTTCTGCGGAGGCTTTAAGTATATAGTCGTTAACCGTGAGCTTGATCGATTGTCCCAGTTTCTTCAACTTTTCATTCAGTGCTACTCGGGTTTTCAGGAGGGGAGAGGCATCCACCTCTTTTTCTAGATAGAAGTGAGGCACTTGGGTCTTGGATTCAAGCAGTCTTCGGGCGATAACTTCGCGTATGGTGGAAACCGGTGTGATCTTTTCCTCAAGAGGAACCGAAGCAGCCGGAATGCCTTTTATACCTGCCTGGCTTGCCGCGATGACATCTGCTTGGACAATCCTTCCACTGGGACCAGATCCCTTGATGGCTTCGAGGGGGATACCTTTTTCATCGGCAATTTTACGGGCAAGCGGAGATGCAAATGAGCGTTGCTTGCTATTGACTGCCTGTACGGGGTTTTTTGCTGGTGGGGATTTTGTTGTCTTGGATTTTGCTTTGGCTTGTATGGCTTTCGCTTCTTCTTGCCCTTTATTTTCTTTTTCCGCTTCCGGTTTTGCCACTGGTTCTTCTACCTTGGGTGGATCTTCGCCTTTTTCACCAATGGCACAAAGTGGATGACCGCAGGGAGCCTTCCCACTAGCTTGGACATAAATCTTCAAGATGGTACCTTCATCAAAACATTCAAGTTCCTGGGTCGCTTTGTCCGTCTCTATTTCAGCAAGAATATCGCCACTCTCGACAACATCGCCTTCTTTTTTTAGCCAGCTCACAACGGTTCCATCCGTCATGGTATCACTGAGTTTGGGCATTTCGATTATATTAGCCATGGGAGGTGCAGATTGTTAATATTAGAGAGATAGTTGACTCTAGGCAATTTCAAGGACCGTATCAATTATACGTTCAATATTTGGGATCTGTTCCTGTTCCAGAGGCATACTATAAATTTGCGGCGCATCAATGGAGGATACTCGTTTAATTGGTGCATCAAGGTAGTCGAAAGCTTTTTCCTGAATAATAGAACAGATTTGTGAACCCACGCCACAGAAGGGTTTGTTCTCTTCAACAAGTACAGCCCGATTCGTTTTCTTTACGGATTGTAGGATGGTTTCTTCATCAAGTGGACGGATCGAACGCAGATCAACAACCTCCGCATTAATACCGTGTTCCGTAGCAAGAACTTCTGCTGCCTCCAGACAAAGGATCGCACAGCGACCATGGGCGACTAAAGATATATCTGAACCTTCTTTTTTGACTTCGGCAACACCTAGGGGGATGACATAATCGTCTTCCGGTACTTCCCCTTGATTGCCATAGAGGAGGGTGTTTTCCATAACAAAAACAGGATCGTTATCCCGAATGGCGGACTTTAAGAGCCCTTTGGCATCATAGGGCGTTGATGGGCAGACTACTTTGAGCCCGGGCGTATTTGCTACAAAATTTTCTGGAGTATGCGAGTGGGTGGCTCCAACATTTGTGCCCCCATTGCCTGGTCCGCGGAAGACGATGGGAATATTTATAAGGCCACCAGACATATATCGGATGTTAGCGGCATTATTTATGACCTGGTCAAATGCTACATAGCAGAAACTCCAGAACATGAATTCGACGACTGGCCTAAGCCCCATCATCGCGGCGCCTACTCCGAGTCCACAGAATCCAGCTTCACTGATCGGGGCATCGATAATCCGTTCCGGGCCAAATTTTTCAAGAAGACCACGAGTTACTTTGTAAGCACCTTTATACTGGGCCACTTCCTCGCCCATGATGAATACGTCCGAATCCCGTGCGATTTCCTCTGCCATGGCTTGGTTGATGGCGTCGCGATAAGTGATGATGGCCATTGTATTTTAAAATTATATATTTTTACCGAATATTAATCTAGTTAAAAAAGAGGGTGCCTTTTGATGCTTTTTCATCGGGGTTGTCTGTTTCCCAGTAGACATCAGCTTGAATATCACTAACGGGCGGGAAGGGGCTTTGTTCAGCAAATTGTGCAGATGTTTCAGCTTCTTCCTTTGCCTCATTATTAATCTGCTTAAGGGCATCTTCATCGGCCACACCTTCTTCGACGAGGTGGCACTTAAACAGGTTTAGTGGATCCTTTTCATCTTTATAGTCTTGGATGTCCTGTTTGGTTCGGTAGGTATCATCAGCATCAGCGACAGAGTGTCCTCTATAACGGTAGGTTATGATTTCTAGCACTGTTGGTCGGGACTTTTCTCTAGCCCGCTCCATCGCTTGTCCGACATTGTGGCGTACCTCATAGACATCATGGCCGTAACAGGTACCCCAGTCAATATCGTACCCCTCCGCGCGGCGGGCGAGTGGGGTTCCGGTGCTATGTCGATGCATGGCAGTGCCCATTGAAAAGCCGTTATTTTCTATAATGAACACCACTGGAAGATTCCAGAGGGATGCCAAATTTAGAGATTCATACCAAGGCCCTTGGTTGGTTGCACCATCCCCCAAGAAGCACAGACAACAGCCTTTTATTTTTTTATATTTCAACGCAAAAGCAATGCCTGCACCAAGAGGAGTTTGGCCTGCTACTATGCCGTGGCCGCCCCAATAATTTTTATCCGGTGCAAAAAAGTGCATGGAACCTCCCTTGCCCTTGGAGCAACCGGTGTGTTTCCCAAAAAGTTCAGCCATGCATTCATTCATTGTCATGCCAACGGCAAGTGCATGGCCATGATCACGGTAAGCTGTAATGATATGGTCATCCTCAGCCATTAGGGAGACGCATCCCACTGCAACAGCTTCTTGTCCGATATACAGATGTAGAAAACCTCCTATATGCCCTTGTTGATATGCACGGATAGAGCGCTCTTCAAATCTGCGAATGCGCAACATATCCCGATAAAATTGGAGTCGGTCTTCGGGTGTGAGTGTTTTATTGATGTCTGACTTTGCAAACTCTCGCATTGAAGCTGCAACATCTGGGACCTCTGAATCCTTTGATTTTTTTGCGTCGGCACTCATTTTCTCAAATATTTTAATATGGTTGGCTACAGCCTTTTCGTTCAATAATCGATTTTAAATATTCTGCACGCCTAACACGAGGAAACTAAAGCTCGAATCTAGATATTGGCCTGTAGGTTTTCTTCAACAATAATCTCCAGCTTTTTGTCGGGATTACAGTCGGCACGCATGATTACAAAATTACGGTGATGTTTATCATAGAAAGGCCATAGAATGTCATGATCTGTTTCAGGGATGACAAGAGTTTCAATCTCATCGCGACTAAAGTAGGAAAATTGCCCTTCGTCTATTGCTGGTGGAAGTTGATCAATCGTTTTTTGGCAATCAAATAAAAACATTAACCAATGACCAGTGCCTTCGAAGCTTTTCTCCGCGACAACACTAAAGAGATGTAAATCCTTGTTTGTGATTTCTAGCCCTGTTTCTTCTTTGCATTCACGAATTGCGCATTCAAAAGGGGATTCGCCTGTCTCCATATTCAGCTTCCCTCCAATAGGACT
>JABJCN010000136.1 GCA_018668635.1 Opitutia bacterium | reverse complement strand
GGGACGTCCGAACCCCTCCAGGTAAAGGGAGCGAAATAGGATAACAAACTGGTCGAGGTCCATGTCCCCCGCGCGCGCACTACCATAGTACATAAGGGGGCAGAGTATCATCTCGAGTAGAATGGGCTCGGTTATGAAACCGGCCAGAACGGGGCGGGCGTCCTCAATCCTGAGGTCATCGGCAAAGGGGTCGAATTCCCGGACAAACGTGGTCAACCTGTCAAAGCCGTCAACCTGATCGGGGAAACGGTCCCGGACCTCTGCACGCAGGAGCTCGAAGTCGTTGTTAAAGCGGAGGTCAACGCCGGGAAATACCACCCGTGATCCGAAGGTTTGCGGGGCGAGGCCCAACTCCTCACGGGAGATTCGAAGCTGGCGACAGATCTTTGGAAGAGGCGTACCCTTGACACCCGGGGCCACGTAGTTGGTCACGGCATGTAGACCGACATCAAACTTGCGTGCATCAAAACTGTAGTAACTGTTCAGACCGCCGACCACATTGTGCCGGTCAAGCACAAGAACCGACTTGTCAAAATGTGCGAGACGAATCCCCGCAGCAAGGCCGGACATGCCGGCTCCAATTATGACGGCGTCAAAGTGTCTGCCGTCGAGAGGGTCCAAGTTACTTGGCGCGGAAAAGCAGCGACGCTTCCCGCCCTACGCCTGGTTGAATTTTGGCAGGAGATAATTGGCGCAACTGTCCAATGAGGCCAGTTCCTGATATTCCTCCTCGGGGACTTCAATGCTGTGCTGCTTACGCAACTCCATCACGATATCCAGGAAATCCATTGAGTCGAGGTCAAGCTGGTCACGCAGCCGCACATCGGGCTTCACATCGGCAAGATCTTCATCGGGAGCAATCTCCTCGATAATCTCGAGCACAATCTTTTTAATGTCGTCCTTTGTCATTTTTGGGAATTTAAAATAAACCGTCAACCGCCTGTAAACCGCTTTACGACAAGCGAGGAATTAATTCCTAGCATGCCGAAGGAATTATTGAGAATGGCATCAATATTTCCAAGTTTACGTGGTTGATTGAGAACGAGATTGGATAATTCGCATTGCGGGTCAAGTCTATCCACATTGATTGTTGGATGGACCATGCCATCTTCAAAGGAAGGAAGATTGCCGGCAAGTTCCAGGGCACCGGCCGCACCCATGGCATGACCGATGTAGCTTTTGGTATTGTTGACAAAGGTGTCCGGGCAATCACCAAAGATCTCTCGAATGGCAGTACATTCCTGAATATCGCCCTGTGGGGTCGAGGTGGCGTGCGTGTTGACAATCTGGATGTCGCCGGGGGCCATTTTCGCCTTGGCCAGGGCCTTGCGCATGCACTCAACCTGACGCTCGGGATTGGGGAGAACGTAGTCCGTGGCATCTGAATTTATACTGTAACCAACCACCTCGGCAATGATGTTTGCTCCACGGGCCTGTGCATCCTCAAGGCGCTCAAGAACATAGAGGCATCCTCCTTCGCTAACCACAATGCCGTTACGATCTAGATCGAAGGGGCGACTGGCCTTGTTGGGATCGTCATGGGTGGCGAGTGCTCCCTGACTCTTGAACCCGGCAAATATACCAAATGTGTGGATGCTCTCGCTGACACCACCGGCCAGGGCAACATCCACCTCACCGAGACGCAACATCTGCAAACCCTGGATCAATCCGGCATTCCCGGCGGCACAGGCGGCACCAATCGAGTAGTGCGGACCGGTGATGCCAAGGTTTATCGTGATCTCACCGGCAGGATTGTTGGCCACCGTGCGAGGATTGTGGTGGTGGGACCAAAACTTCGTGTCGTAGTCGAACTGTGAAATATTATGGATTTCATTCTCGGTCTCAACATTGCCGTGCTCAGTCGTCCCGACATAGACACCAACCCGGTCCTTCTGCACATTTTCCCAATCCAAATTACTATCATTAATGGCCTCGTTTGCACAAAAAATTGCAATACTCCCGGCACGAGTACCAATTCGGACCTCCTTTTTTTTCTGATATTTAAGAGGATCATAACGACAAACTCCTGCCGGAACATCGCCCATATAGCGCATAGGGATGCGGTCTACTCGAGGCTTACCCTCGAGAAGATTTGTTCGCATTTCGGGAAGGCTGTCGCCGATCGGGCTTGTAAGACCCAGTCCCGTGATAACAATTCGGCTGTCGACCATTTTTTAAAACATCAAAATGCGACTGACCAACTTGTCCATCAGTAAAAAATGAAAGTTCTTGTTGCCGGGGGTGCCGGATACATCGGAAGCCACTGTGTCCGCCAGCTGCAATTGGCAGGCCATGAGCCAATTGTAGTTGATAATCTTTCCTACGGACACCGCGGTTCCGTGCCTGAGGAAATTCCTTTTTATGAAGCAAATATTTCTGACCGTGAACGCATGGTTGAAATATTACGAAGGGAAGATGTGGAGTCGGTCATGCATTTTGCCGCATTTTGTTACGTTGGCGAATCGGTGGAAAAACCGATAATGTATTACAATAATAACCTCGTCGCGACGATGGGTCTGCTCGAGGCAATGTTGGAGGCGGGGGTACGAAAGTTTATATTCTCCTCGACCTGCGCCACATACGGGATTCCGGAAAGTCTGCCGATGACGGAGGACTTTCCACAAAAGCCCATCAACCCCTACGGCAACACCAAACTGGCGGTGGAGTTGGCCCTTCGGGACCTGGCTAACGCAGGGAGTATTGGCTTTGCCGCATTTCGATACTTTAACGCAGCAGGTGCAGCAGAGGATGGATCGATCGGTGAGGACCACAGTCCGGAGACTCATCTCATCCCGCTGGCCATTGAGGCGGCCAACGGTCAACGACCTGCACTACAGATATTCGGCGAAGACTACGAAACACCGGATGGAACATGCCTGCGAGACTACGTGCATGTGGATGATTTGTCCCGTGCCCATATTCTTGCCCTTGAAAAACTGAACGAACCCGGTACCGCACTTTTTTACAACCTGGGAACCGGTGAACCTTTCTCCGTAAAGCAGGTTATTGATACCGTTGAGAAGGTGCTCGGCAAACCGGTCCCATGGGAATCCGCACCCCGACGCCCAGGTGATCCTCCGGCACTCTACGCAGACCCGTCAATGGCGAAACGTGAACTGAACTGGGAAATCCAGTACCCCACCCTGGAACCCATTGTACAGACTGCATGGAACTGGCACAGGAACAACCCCGAAGGCTACCGGGGATAAAGAAAAAAAGCAGTATGAATCAGGAAAATTCCGGAGATCAAACCTAGACTCCGAGCTCCCCCATGATTCGCTCCAGATCCTCAAGGCCACGATAGTCAATGACGATGCGACCGCGATCCGCGGAACCATGCTTGAATGAAACACCGGCAGCCAGCTTTTGACCAAGTGCCGTTTCAAAACGAACCACCTGGGCCGGTTTGAGAATAGCAGTTGCCGACTCAGCGGGAGTTGCAATGCGTGCGGCAATAGCGGAATCCTCCCCTTTTAAAATTCTCACTTCAGCATCAGCGGCCCTCACGCTGAGACCCTCGTCCACGATCCGTTTGGCCAAGGAGAGGCGGTCGCTCTCCAATGGGAGGCCAAGGAGAACCTTGGCATGACCCACACTCAGCGTACCGGAAGCGAGAAAACCTTGAATTTCGGGGTCAAGCTGGAGCAATCGAAGAGAGTTTGCCACGTAGGTACGGCTCTTGCCGACCCGACCGGAAACTTTTTCCTGCGTGAGCCCGAATTCCTGCATGAGGGAATTGTAACCATGGGATTCCTCCATTGGGCTAAGGTCGGTCCTTTGTAGATTTTCGACCAAAGATAATGCAGCGGAGGATTGGTCGTCCGCTTTTATGATCCGTGCCGAGATACGAGATTTCTTTAATTTTTTTATGGCACGGAAGCGACGTTCGCCGGCAATCAACTGGTACTTGCCGTCAACCTCTCGAACCACAATCGGCTGCAGGAGTCCCTCGGCACGTATACTGGCCACGAGGTCAGCAATCTCTGCATCATCAAAGTCCTTACGGGGTTGATAGGGATTAGGTACGACCTTGGAGGCAGGGATTTCCTGAAATTCGCCCTTTGATTTCGGTGCCACTCCATTTTTCCCGTTGCGCCCATTTTCGGTGACAGGTTTGTGCGCCCGGCCATTGCCGTTGCTGCCGTTACCGTTTGAGGAGGCTTTCCCCTTTGCTACGGTATCCACACCACCCGAAATAAGGCTACCCAGCCCGCGTCCCAATCTGTTCTTTTGTGTTGCTGCCATTATATTAATTCCTCACTGGAAGGACCAGTTTCTGTCCGACTTTGAGAACAGTCTTGTCGTTCAATTTATTGGCCTTCTTGATATCTGTGAGATGAACCTTGTACTCCTTGTACTGGCGGGCGATCCCGTATAGAGTGTCCCCTTTTGCCACCTCATGTTCATAAAATTGCTCATAGTCCAGAGATGCTGGGGTGGAGGAACCGACAGCAGGACTGGATGAAGCGGTGCTGGGCGGTGGCGTAGATGCAACCTCGTTGAGGGCGGAGTTCATCTGCTTCTGCATATCATCGAGACTCCCGAAAAACTCGCCTCGCAGTTTGTTGATATCTTTGTAAATCTGGGCACGCATGGCGCTCAGGATTTTCTCCATGCCAACGGTATCCAGCGCAGTTCGAGCCGGGGCCGAAACCTGGATTCGTTGCAACTCAACCACCTTCTGCCGCAAGGTCTGGTTCTCTCGTTGAACATCCTGCAGGTCAAACTGCAGCTTGTTAACCAGATCCTTCAAGGCAGCGAGGTCCTGTGTCATGCCAGCCAGTTGCCTTCGATGCAACGCTGCATCCGAACGGTCCTGATAACTTGCCGTGCCGGAAGTCTGCGCCTGCACAGCAATCGTTAATGCCAAAAAAACGGATAGTCCACCCACGAGCCGCCGGGCAACAGATGTCGCCCGCGTACGTGTAGAAGAAAGATTGCCCGATTTTAAATCCTCAGTCGTCTCATATATTTTCACTGTACCTCATTGTTAATCCTCAACCAACAAAGAGCACATTTCCCAAAGGTGGGCAAGCTTTTTCAAAAACCGGACCGGTCCATTCGGATCATGCGGTGAAAAAGCCGACCAGAAAAGAAAATGGACTAATCAATACTGCTCCCAGTTCCCGGTGGAGAAGTTGTAATACCAGATGATGCCATCGTCCGAGGGAAGAAACCAAAGCCAACCACCGCCGTCGTTGGTCCAGTTCTTCCTGTAGATGTAAGGAAAGGTGGACGGGTCGACAAAGAGCCAACCCATGGACTCCACCCATACCCAACCCTTGACAAAAGGTGACAAAATCTCCCCCTGGAACAGATCCATGGGAGGTGTGTTTCCTGATTGGGAGCTAAGGTCCTCCACCGAGTTGGGAACTGCAGGATCTAAACCATATAAATCCTCAAGAGTATTTGTCAGTCCATCCCCATCAGGATCCAGAATGTTACGAGCAACATCCTCCATCGAATCCTTGGACTGTAAATCCAGTCCAAGGCTGGACTCAAGGCTATTAGCCAATCCATCCCCATCGGGATCGGTGAGAATACTGGCAAAGACTCCCGGTTCATTCGAGGTAAGCGGACTCATTCCCATAGCTTCCTCCAAGTCCGAGGTAAACCCATCCCGATCTGGGTCAATGGTTAACGTTGCGAATTCTTCAGGGACAGTGAATACAGAATCATCTGTCCCGATAATGGATTCTATTGAATCAGAAAAACCATCCCCATCACGGTCATAATTAGCCACGAGGGTTTCTGGTGAGGGAGGAATATGAACCTGCACGATAAAATGTCCCGTGTCCCCGTTGGTATCCAATACCTCCACAACAGCGACCCCCGTCTCCAGTGCCTTAATCTCATGCCCGACAATATCAATCACATCCCGGGATGTACCATCGCGAAGGCTGTAACTAAGGGGTGAGCCGTGTATGGTTGCCTCCGGAAGGTAAACAGAAATATCCTTTTCCATGGTTTGAGCGTATTCAATGCCTACATCCTCCTGAAGATTAATGGGATCCGGCAAATTCTCAATGGATACAACAAAAGATTTTTCTCGAATACTGCCATCGGGCAAATTGGCTCGAACCCGGATAGAATATGTTTCCTTTACCTCAAAATCAAAGCGAATAAGGGTACGAAGTTTGTTTCCCTCAATCACAAATGAAGCATTATCAGAATCGCCTTCGCCGGAAACCAATTCAAAATTGATGGATTCAGGCTCAGTCGAAACCCGATGGGTTCTCATGGTATTCTGACCAACCATTGGCCAGATGGAAGCGGCAGGACCTGCAGTCTCGTTTCCTTGAACAGCATAGACATTACCATCACTGGATCCAAAATAGACAATCCCATCCGGGCCAAGTAATGGAGAGGACTGAACCTTGCCTTCTGTCGGAAACTCCCATAATTTTTCGCCGGACCCTTCATTATTATATAGAGCATAAAGATTCCCATCATCTGAACCCACGTAAACCAAGCCATTGGCAGCCAATGCGGGGGAAGAATAGATCGGGCCACCTGTTTGAAATTCCCAAATTGGTTCACCAGTAATGCCGTTTAGTGAGTAAAATTTGCCTTTGGGGCTAAGGGTACCTATATAGACTGACCCATCGATCCCGACAGCGGGAGACGAGTAGATATCCTTGCTTAAATACCTCTTCCAAACTACATCAAAAGTGTCCACGTCCAGTGCATATACATGCTGGTCGGAAGACCCGACATGCAGCACATCCCAAACGCCCAGGGCCGGGGATGAAGATACAGCATGACCGGTGCGGTGGGATTTCAATTCATCACCTGTCAAGGCATCCAGCTTAAAAATCCTGTTGGATGAATATTCTGCGCCGATAAACAACGACCCATCCCGCCCAATTGCCGCCGTGGAAGCAATGTTCCCCCCCAGTGGTTTGTCCCATAAGAAATCACCTGTAGCACCGTTAAAGGCATAAAGCTTCTGATTTCTGGAACCAATGTAAACGGCGCCATCGGCATCAATCGATGGAGAAGACCAGACCCCTCCTGAAAAAATATTTGATTTAGTTTTTTCAGGAGGCCAGATATCCTCCCCTGTTTGACCATCGAGCGCATGAAGCCTGTGATTGTTGGAACCAATATAAACAGTGCCATTAGAACTAATTGCCGGCGAGTTTCTACCGATATTGGTTCCAACTTTACGCTCCCACATTTTCTCACCCTTTTGATTCAGAGCATAAAGATTCCCATCATTTGAACCAATGTAGATCCACCCATTTGGCCCCATGGCCGGGGAGGACTGGACTTGGCCACCAGTCTTGAAAGACCATACCTTCTTATACCCTGTATCCATTTCATCTTTTGAAAGAGAGCCGGCCCAGGGGATGAAGAAACGGCCAATAAATGCATTTCGATTGTTATTTTCTTCTATGGAATTGGGTGAAAGGATAAAGTCATCCACTGAAGGAGGTGAAGAAGGAGGACCGGAAGGGAACTCATCTATATCCGTCACGGTGACCGCGATCAACTGCGTATCGGACAGGGTACCGTTCGAGACCTTGACCTGGACCTCGTAGGTATTGTTGGCGTCCACGTCAGCCGGGGCTTCAAAGTCAGGTGGGGCGATAAAGGAGAGGACCCCGGTGACATCGTTGATGGAGAACACCGCCCTGTCCGCCCCGCCTGGAAGGCTGTAGAAAAGGGTTTCTTCCATGTTCGCATTCCTGACCGTGACAGTCGTGACCGCTGTTTGGTTTTCCGCAACGCTGATGCTGGCGGTCTCCCCTCCCCCGTTTGAGGTGATGACCGGTGGGGCATGAGGTGGGTCGACAACGGGAGGCTTCTCACTCCTATCGCCGGAGTAATCAAAATCAGTTGCCTTCTCATAAACATCCCCAAAGGTATCTGTAGCTCGGATGCGGACAGAATAGCGGTCCCGGACGGAGTCAAGGTCACCAACGGGACGTAATTCGTCTCCGTATATGGTGAAGAGAGGATTGTCCTCATCACCCTCACCCTCGACCAGTTCATAATGGACAGGGCCGGCAAAGGTGATGGATTCCGGTATCCCTCCGCGGCCATCCAGTTCGGCATCTCCGACGCCCCACTCGTAGTCACTGGTCTGAAAGCCTGAAGTGGGCAAATCAAAGGTCAGCTTGCTCCGGGTCAGGTAGTCCAGTTGCAAATCCATGAACGTGGCAGCAGATGCCTCAACCTGAGGCAGGGGAATACCCGCATGAGCAAGATCATAGGGGCTATAGGGACTGATTCCGGTGCCAAGGGCAGCGCGAAGCTCCACCAGCTTGTGGCTTTCACCTGTTGACGAATCCAGCTTCAGGATAAATGGATACTGGCGGGTGGCGGTGCTGGAGATAATCCAGTTCCCCGCCTCCTCCAGGATGGCAAAGTCAGTCAGGCTTCCAAAAACAAGATTTCGGCCGAACCTGTCGATGCCCAGCATGTTGTACTTCTGCAGGCGTCCCTCGGCCCCCTTTGCACTGATGATCCGCAGCCAATCCGGACTCGATTCATCGTCAATGGAGGCGACAAAAAAGTCGGTGCCGGAATCATGAGCCGCAGGCGCCTGGTAACCACCAACCTGCAACACACCCAGGAATTCCCCGCCAATGTGGGTACCGACATCTTTTTGGCTGCCCTCGTAAAGCTGCCGGATCTCCCAGTCACTCAACGCACGGTTGTAGACGCGCACATCGTCCAGACGACCTTTCAGGTGTTCACCCAGGCCCTCCTTGTTTTCCCGCCAGACATTCTTGCCCAGATATGCGTTTGACGGAACCGGGGCAGTCATTGATCCGGTCAATGCCGTAGCCATTGCGATGCCATCGATGTACAAACTGGCGCTCTGGCCGTCCCACGAGCCAACAAGGTGATACCAGTTGCCGGTGGGAACTGTCATTTTATCTGTGTCGAGATAGGCGTCGTTATTGCCTCCGACATGGAGCCTGGAGAACATGGACTCTTCAAGCAGGTGGGCGTGGATACCGATATCGATATTGGCCGTGGTATAAACAGACTCAAACCAGGGAAGGGTGTTCACCCCGTCGTGATAAACCCATGAGGCAATCGTGAAAGCACCGCCCAGTTGATGATTCCCGACATCGATGTAATCATCCACCCCGTCAAAGTAATAGGCACTGGCCTCTGTTCCCTGCCTGTCTGGGCCCAGGCTTGCCCCGTGAACGATGCCATCATGCCCGTTGCCGGTTTCGTCATTCGCATTGCCGTTGAACGGGTAGTGGGCCACCAAGCCTTCTGGCGCCGGATCATCGACTCCAATGGAGAGGTGCCCCTGCCTGCCCCAGTCAAAGTCATTGGTCTCGGAGGCAGGGGAACCCTTGACCAGCAATCCATTGGAGGGCCGTTCCGCCCCCCACTTGTGATCGTGCAGGTCGAGCCCACCATCCTCCCCGGGCAGAAGGTACGTTTCATAGGATAAATCGGTCAATCCCGGCCAATTGTCCACAAGTACAGAGCCCTCCACCCTGAAAATGATTTCAAAGGCCTTGCCCTCGGCAATGGTGCCGGACAACCCCAACCTGACCGCGGCAGGTGATTCGTCCGCCGCCGAATGCACCACGATTTCCTCCAGAATATCCTCCACCCGGATGGTAAAAGTCTCATCCACGATGCCCTGGTGGGTCTGCCCATCACCTTCCGCCCGGTAGGTGACCGTCCCCTTGATTTGCACATCATAGGATTCCTTCTCCTCGAAATTCATCGACTTGCGCAGGCGCAACTCGTTCCCGTAGACAAAGAAGGGCGAGGGAAGATCCCCGCCAACAATCTCCAGGGTGGTTCCATCCACAAGCACAGGTGAGCCAGATTCTCCTCCATCTTCATCACTGTTTCCAAGCCGATAGAGTGCGGCCACCTCGGCGGCACTCAACGCACGGTTGTAGACGCGCACATCGTCCAGTCGGCCCTTAAGGTGGTCCCCATGGCCATCAGCATTGTTTTCTCGCCAGACATCCTTGCCCAGATATGCATTTGACGGCACCGGTGCATTCATCGAACCGGTCAATGCCGCAGCCTTTGCGGTACCATCGATGTATAAACTGGCGTTCTGGCCGTCCCACAAGCCAACAAGGTGATACCAGTTACCGGAGGGAACTGTCATTTTATCTGTGTCGATATAGGCGTCGTTATTACCTCCGACATGGAGCCTGGAGAACATGGACCCTTCAAGCAGTTTGGCGAAGAGACCGATATCGATATTGGCCGTAGCATAAACAGCCTCAAACCATGGAAGGGTGTTCACCCCGTCGTGATAAACCCACGAGGCAATCGTGAAAGCACCGTCCAGTTGATGATTCCCGACATCGATGTAGTCATCCACCCCGTCAAAGTAATAGGCACTGGCCTCTGTCCCCTGCCTGTCAGGGCCCAGGCTTGCCCCGTGAACGACGCCATCATACCCATTGCCGGTTTCGTCATTCGCATTGCTGTTGAACGGGTAGTGGGCCACGAGGCCGGAATTCAAATCAATGCCTTCCCCTGCTTCATCATGGTTTTCAAGCCGATAGAGCTCGGCCACCTCGGTGGCATCCAGGGCACGATTGTAGATGCGGACATCGTCCAATAGACCTTCGTGAAAGCCACCGGGAGGATTCCGGGCGGCCCCGAGCTTCCAGAAACCCGTCAGGGAATTCACATCAGGATAGTCGGCCGATTTGGAGTTCACTGACTCGCCATTGAGGAAAAGGGTTGTCGAGCTATTGGTGAAGATCGCCACAAAGTGATACCATGTAGACTTCTCGATAGGTGTCTTGACATTTTCGTCCGTCCAACGGGCTGACACCAGTTCCCCATCGGAAAATAAAATAGAGGTCTCCTTGTGCTCACCACCGACACTTCCTCCGGCACCATTGTGGACCAGGATCGAACCCTTGTTGGCATGCCAGTTATCCGCAAGGAACCACCCGCTGATCGTGCAGTCGGGGAAAGAGGCTTGAAGGCTGGTGCCGATGTAGTCGTCCACGCCGTCAAAGTGATAAGCGGTGTTTTCGTTGCCAAAACGGTCTGCGGTTAATGCGGCCCCGTTGACAACACCATCATGACCATTGCCGGTTTCATCATTGGCATTTCCGTTGAACGGATAGTGGGCCACCAGGCCGGCATCTAGATCAACAGCGGAATCCCCAACACCGACATGAAAGCGACCGATCAAGGACCCGGCCTCTGTGTTCTCCGCGACCATCAGGTTGTCGAGGAGGATTTGGGGGGCTGGTTGGTTTTCTCCAACCACGATCGCAATGTATGCATCTGCCGTTGGGTGGTAAACATCATTACCTCCCTGTGTGGCCACGATCATGGCCGGACCAACCCCTGTTGCGCTAAGGGTGTTAGCGGAGACGGTGACCACGTCACTGGGAGAACCTGGTGCAAGGGTATAGGTTATGGGAAGCCCGGCACTGGAAGTAGCAGGGAGGGAGTAGTTGTCGACATCCCCCAAGGTCAACGTCACTTGCGCGGGCAAGCCGCCGAAGGACTGAGAAATCTTTCCGATACTGAACGTTCCCGCCTCAAAAGATAGCGCATAATTCGTCGCAGAAAGAGATCCGCGGGCAATATTTAAAACGTAAACACCAGATGTGGATGCCGATGTTGCCGTGGTGGAAAAGAAAGGTTCCCCGAGAAGGACTGCATTAGTGTCACTGTTACGAAACCCGATTACAGTATACGTAAAGGCAGGATCATCTTGCCCATAGGATCGGGTTGTACTGTCTGCACGAATTGTAAGAGGTGCCCGAGTAACGGATAAGATGTGGTTCGAGCCAAAAAAATTATAATTTGGTGACGACATTCCACTCACGTCCACGGAGATGACATAGGAACCTACATCCGAACCGGATGTCGCGGTTGTCGTGAAAACCGGTGACCCGCTGATTACACCACTGTTATCCGACCCCTGAAATCCAGTGATTTGGTAATCAAGTGTGGGGTTGGACAAGCCGTACTGACGCGATTGTGAACTGGCGGACACCACCAGGGTGGCTTCCTCGATGGTAAACGTCTTGTTGGGATCACCGCCGGAACTCAAATCCTTTAGCGGAGCGTCCCCCGTGAAAGTGATCGAGTAAAAGTACTCACCAGCATTGACGGGATCGACAGGGTTACCAACAAGGTCGGTGTAGGTTTCGCTAAACGGCACGTCCTGGCCGTTGTAGGTAACCTTCTTGATGTAGGATTGCGTCTGGCCATTGTACGTGACAGAATCCGTGATCTCGATTTCCAAACCTTTGGGACTTTCTCCAATAGTGAAGATGCCGGAAAGCACGGGTGAATGCAGATCATCAAAGGTGTATTTAAAATCATAGGTTCCCGAATCCCTGGGGATGACCTCGACGCCGGCCTCGTCCTTGTAGACCTCGGAAAGCTGGAGCAGTTGGGTATCAAAATCAACGCTTTGGCGCCTGGCTGCATGCAGAAAGCTGTGGGTCTTCCCATCAGCAAGGAGAGGATCCAGGTACTCAAAATGCAGTGTATGTGCAGAACCCGATGAGGACCCATCGATGTAAAGGTCGGAAAGCGACAGTTCCTTGATGAATGGATGATCCGGGAAAGAAACCCGGCAAGCGTACAGGCCGATCTCGACCGGTTGAACCTCCTGGCCCTGGTCATCGGTGTAGGTCGCCACAAAGTTGATTTCAGTGCCGTTGTGGCGAACGGTGTCAATGAAGTCCAGTGGGGATCCCGTATACAAGAGCACATCCTTGTATTCGACCTGCAGGCTGTGGGGCAGGATCGTCAGGGTCCCCGTCTTGAGAATTTCAGTTCCTTCCGGCCCCCAGCTATGAAAGTCCTCATCATAGTCGATGTAAATCTCGTAGGAGTATTCCCCGGGCTGAGTTGGTTCTACTTCCTTTCCAAAATCCGGGGAATCATGAGTCCAGTCCAGATAGCTTTCGTAGAAATTCTGGTCCCTGCCCTTGTTTTGAAGCCTGACGACTGCAGACTGGACATTTCCATCATACAGGACGGAATCCTGAAACACGTAATCAAGATCCGTGTTCACCTTGACTGGATTTTCTGCCTCAAGCAGGACGAGATATTCTGCACCAACTGCACCATAATCACCTCGACCGACAACTTTACTGAAGCCCCATAGAGAACCTGAGTTGTCTATGTAGAGTATGTGCCCCTGGTTAAAGCCGCCCACAGCTGATGCCACATTCGCCCCAAGGATTTTTTTTGGCAAGAGAACCCATGGTAAATCGGGATCTGATTCATGTTCAGGACCAAAAGGTGTGAGCAAGCCCCACATTGAGCCATCCTCCTTGACGAAGAGACCATGACCTTCCCCCATTGAAACGCCGGCAACACCCTGATCAATAATCTGGAAGGGGGATTTATCCGTGAGATCAATATCGGGGTCATAGGGGCGGGAATCGAACCATTCTGCGACCATGCCGTAGCCCCAAAGTGAACCGTCTGTCTTGATGAACAGGTAATCGGAAGAGGCAGGGGAAATCCCAACGGAGACTGACTTGACCCCGGCATCAACAATTCTGACAGGGGTGGTCTGCCCCTCCGGGATAGTGGCCGGCAAAGGGATATTGCCTCCAAACCCCCATAAGGATCCATCCTTCTTGACAAACATTGCAAAGGAATCTCCTCCTGCACTAAAATCCGTCACATCGCCATCTGCAACCCGATTATAGAAGGGATCCTGGTAGTCAATGGGCCGGTTGCCCCAAGAGATCTCCCCCAATACCCAGAGGGAACCGTCATTCTTCCTGTACAATGAATAAGATAAGCCGGTCTCCACTTCCACCACATCGGAACCGGGAGGCTGAACCATCGTGGGAGTATAAAGGTAATCCTCCTCTGGAGCCTCTCCCCCGGTTAATTGACCGCTAACATTTGAACCCATGGCCCAAAGGCTGCCATCTTCTTTCACAAATAATGCATGGTCACGGTTTGCAGCCACATCGACCACGTCAAAAGCAATTTGCTCCGGGATACCATAATTGGTCAAGATGACCGCTGTATCATTTCCCTGTCCCAGACCCAATTGGCCATTATTGTTACTGCCGATACCCCAAAGGGTACCATCTTCCTTGAGGTATAAGGTAAAATGATGCTGCGAACCTCCACCTACCACTGCTGCAATAATGGCAGAGCCCGGTATTGGAGTTATCGTAAGCGTACCGTTTAGGTCCTTGAGAAAAGGGTGGTCAAAATCAACCGCGTAGTTGTAGGTACCGACTTCAACCGGGGTAGCTACGTTGCCATCCCCATCGGTATAGATTTCCGTGAAGGGAATCACTACCCCGTTGTCGCGGGCAGTCACAATGACCGACTGCGCCTGGCCATTGTAAATAGCAGACTCCGTGTATTCGAACTCGAACTTGTCCGCCGGATAGGCCAGGCCTGCCGCAAGGCCGAGAATAACAGAAAGAAGGAGTACGGGATGTTGTAATTTCATGACGGTGAAAATGGGTTAACCTTAAGGTCAGCCTTCGCGAGAAAGGGTGCGAGGTTCAAACAATGTGACAGGCTGTTTGGGGAAACAATCGGTAAAGATTTTTTGGGGATGTATTTGATGTGTTATTTACATTTTTATGGCAAGTTAAATAACTTTAATTCAGCACTTTGGAATTACTCGATTCCAAAAAATGATTGAACGAGCCTGAGGCGGAAAAGCCGGATCAGTACTACCCCAAAACCTTCCCGGGCTGAACCTAAGCGGATAACGTGAGAAATGCCAAAATGACTCCTACTGGCATGGGGAAATAAAGTGAACCAGATCTATTGCTTTAATTATGGCACCCGAGGCAATCTGCAGTGTACTGAACGCCAAAGGAGAGTAGAATAATGTGCTTTAAAGGCAGGGATACCTATAGTACTGAACCCACGGTCATCTCAAATCCAAGAAAGAATGCTGTTGCCTCCATCATGCGACCACCCGGACGTTGAAGATGCAGGAAACGGATGGCGCCTGATGTCGTGGAAACAAGAAGGCCCTCCTTGTCTGCAGAAAGAATTGTACCGGGGGATGATTGCGGGTCAGCTACCTCCACACGGGCACCGGCGACCTTGATACGGATGTCACCATAGTCGAAGAAGCTTCCCGGCCAAGGCGTAAAGGCACGTGTACGACGTTCTAGATCGATGGCACTTAAATTGAAGTCAAGCCGACCGTCATCTTTGGAGATCTTGGAACAGTAGGTCGCAGAGGTTTCATCCTGCTCCGTTGGGTGTATATTGCCGGAAATAAAATTCTTCAGGTTGCGACTGACCAGTGGGCTGCAGGCTTGGGAAAGTTTTTCGCGGAGGGTTGGCGAGGTATCTGCCGGAGTAATGGTGACCCGCTCCACATCCAGAACAGGACCGGCATCCATACGCGGAATGATCTTCATAAGGGAAACCCCGGTCTCGGAATCCCCGGAAAGAATTGCACTCTCGATTGGACTGGCCCCGCGATGAAGGGGCAGGATGGATGCATGGAGATTCCACGTGCCAAGGAGAGGAGCATCCAGCAAGTCCCTTTTCAGCATGTGCCCGTAAGCCATGACGAGGGAGAGTTGGATGCCGGATTCCTGCAACCATTGAACTTCATCCTTGCCGGGCTTCTCCGGATCGCGGGTCTCAATCCCGTGGTCAACCGCCCAGGCCTTGACAGGATTCATGCGAAGCTTTTTGCCCCGACCGGAAGGGCGATCCGGCTGGGTCATGACCCCGGCGATTTCCACCTGCGAACTCTCTCGCAGGGATTCCAGCACAGGTAAAGCAATGGCATCAGAACCCATAAAGAGAATCTTAGTCATCGGCTTGCCTTTAAACTTCCTAGCTTTCCCCGGAATAGCGTTCCTCCTTACCGGTCAGGAGAAAGCGGACTGGGCAACCCGGGAGACCAAAATGGGATTGAAAACCCTTGTTCATGTAGCGCTTGTACCCCGATTCAAATCGATGAGGCTGGTTGCAGAAAAGACGAATACGAAAGGGGCGCATACCGACCTGCACGGTGTAGTAAACCTTGAAACGCTTGCCACGAACAGATGGAGGGGGTTGACGCTCAAGCAGGTTCCCGATGACCCGGTTCAATTCACCCGTAGGTAGCTTGGTATCCTGAATGGCATCAAGTTGACGGGCAGTCTTAAAAATGCGCTCGATTGCGAAACCGGTTAGCGCGGAGGCAAAAATAATGGGGGAATCCGGCAGGAAAAAGAGTTCATTGCGAATGGATTCTTCATAGGCATCACGGAAGTCCTTGAGGCTTTCATAACCCTCGATCCTCCCGCTGCGAAAAGTGTCCTGAGCCTGGTCCCACTTGTTGACCAGAATGGCAAGGGCGCGACCATCGTCCAGGATGCTCTCAGCAAGGATCTGGTCCTGCTTGGTCACGCCATCAATTGAATCGATAACGAGGAAAACAACATCAGACGTCTCGATGGCGCCCTTCGTGCGAAGGTTTGAAAAATACTCAAGAGAAGAGTCGACCTTGCGCTTGCGACGCATGCCGGCGGTGTCAACCAAGCGGAAACGCCAGGTCCCCTCCCCCTTTGATTCGTAGTCCAAGTCGCGCTCAACGCTTTCCCGGGTGGTACCGGGGACTTCGCTGACGATCATGCGCTCGGAATTCAGTAACCGGTTGCAAAGGGATGACTTACCGACATTGGGACGTCCGGCAAAAGATATGCGAATTCGACGAGGCTCGGTATCCTCTGGAATCTCCGGCTTGGGACCGAGGTGCTTGGTGATATGCATCTCAAGCTCGTCTATACCACGACCATGCTCGGCGGAAACAGGGAGACCCGCACCAAACCCAAGCTTGGAAAACTCGTGCACGGCATCCTCGAGGTCCGGTTGATCAATTTTATTGACCAGGAGCAGGATCGGTTTGCCTGTTGACCGCAGCATCCCGCCGACCATTTCATCAAGGGCGGTGAACCCATCCCGACCATCGGTAACGAAAAGGATGAGATCAGCAGCGGCAATTGCAAAGTCTGCCTGCTCCTCGGTGGCCGCCTGGATGATTTCCGGTGTCATTTTGCCGGCCAAGCCTATGCCGCCGGTATCGAGGAGGGTGTATTGATCCAGTTCCTCGGAAATGACATCCCGCGTGACACCTGGCTGGTCATGCACAATGGAGATGCGTTTGCCGGCAAGCCGATTGAAAAGGCGGCTCTTGCCAACATTGGGACGCCCGACAAGGGCCACGGTGCGATTAAGATTCATTGGAAGAAGCAATAAAAGTGTGTTGTCAAATGTTCTCGTAAAGTGTGTCAGAGGGAATTTACAAAACCCTCGATACGGTCAGCTGCCTCAACAAGCTTTTCATACGCCGTGGCAAAACTGGCACGGACAAAGCCCCTGCCATTCTCACCGAAGGCGGTACCCGGGACCAATGCAACCTTCTGCTCATTAAGGAGACGGTGGGCAAATTCATTTTCGTCAAGACCGGTGGAGCTGATGTCAGGAAAGGCGTAGAAGGCACCGCCGGGAGAATGACATTTTAAGCCGATTTCATTGAAGCGGCGAATGATGAAGTCACGGCGGCGATGGTATTGCTCCTTCATCCTGGCCACGCTTTCCCCTCCATTACGAAGGGCCTCAACCGCCGCATCCTGACTCAAGATGGAGGCACACATCATTGAATACTGATGAACCTTCATCATCGCCTCGATCAACCCGGAAGGTCCGCAGGCATAGCCAATGCGATAACCTGTCATGGCAAAAGCCTTGGAAAAACCGTGAAGAAAGATGGTTCGCTCCTTCATGCCTGGCAGGGAGGCAATGCTGGTATGGCTGCCTTCATAGGTTAGTTCGGAGTAAATCTCGTCACTGAGAACGATAAGGTCCTTTTCATTTGCGAACCGGGCAATCCGTTCAAGAACCTCTCGATTGGCGATTCCCCCTGTCGGGTTGGTTGGGAAATTGAGCATCAATACCTTGCAACCCGGTTCCCATGCAGCCTCTAGAGCGTCCGGGTCGATGGCAAAGTCATTGAGCGCACTGGTTGGTACCCCAATCGGAACCCCGTGGGCCAGAACAACACCGGGATGATAGGAAACATAACAGGGTTGATGATAGAGCACCTTGTCGCCGGGATCAAGGATGGCTCGCAGGGCAAGATCCAAAGCCTCTGAGACGCCAACGGTGACTAGGATTTCATCTTCAGGATTGTAGCCCACCCCATAGTTCTTCTCGACATGTAAGGAAATTTCGCCACGTAATTCTCCTAGGCCACGGTTATCCGTGTAGCTGGTGCGCCCCTTCTCCAAGGCAAAGATGGTGGCTTCCCGAATATGCCATGGTGTGACAAAATCCGGCTCACCAACACCAAGGGATATGGCATCCGGCATCTGGGCAACAATGGCAAAAAAATCCCGAATGCCTGATCGTGGTAATGAACGGACATGCTGGGCCACACGACTTTCCTGATCAGGGTTCATGGCAAGGAAATAGGTTGTCAGCTACGGGCTGACTGCAGGACGGACATCCTCGGCATCCCCATCCACGAGGATATGCCCCTGTTCCTTGTAGGAGCGAAGCATGAAGTGGGTGGCTGTCGAAAGCACACCGCCGATAGTGGCCAAACGCTCAGAAACAAAGGCAGCCACCTGGTGTAGCGTTTTACCCTTCACGATGACAAGTAGATCAAATCCGCCTGACATGAGCTGACAGGAGTCCACCTCATCAAACCGACTAATTCTCATTGCCTGCCGATCAAAACCTCCCTCGCGCTCGGGGCTTATCTTGACCTCGATGACAGCACGAACCAAGCCTTGTTCCGCATTTTCGGGGTTAAGGATGGGGCGCCAGCCAAGAAGAATCTTTTCAGACTTAAGACGATCGAGTTCCTGGCTGACCTCCTCGATGGATATGCCAAGCACATCACCCATCTGTTCGGTGGACAGACGTTCGCCTTCCAGCAACAACTGTAATACCCGGCTCATGTTTTCCTGTGTCTCCTAGCGTTTGGTTGGTTGATTAAAAAGAGGCGGAGACGATAGCGTGATCACCGGTTTTGTCAACGGCAAGAGAGGCAACAATATATCCGGGGGGAAATGGGAAAAACAATCTAAAGGAAGTACCCCTTTTGCTTATCACTGATTGGGAGTTCCAGACGCTCCATGACCTTTAGCAGGTCCTCCCAAATCCGGCGCTTGGCATTCCTTGATTCATTATGGAGCAGTGATGCAGGATGAAATGTGGGCATTAGGGGAATACCCTCAAACTCATACCAACTGCCGTGTATTTTCCCAATCTTCAGGGCTCTATCATGACCGAGAATTCCCTGAATGGCGGTATTTCCCAGGGCGACCACGACCTTGGGTTGCACGATTGCAAGCTGGGCCTTGAGATAAGGGATGCAAAAGTCCATTTCGACAGGACTGGGTGCCCGATTGCCATATCCGCGACTGGTACGGGGTCGCCAGTTCATGATGTTACCGATGTAGGTATTCTCCCGTGAAAGCCCCATGCCCTGAATCATTCCGTTGAGTTTTTGGCCGGCGGGCCCGACAAAAGGTTCCCCTTGTTTTTCCTCTTCTTCCCCTGGAGCTTCACCACAAAAAAATATATCTGCATCGAGACTACCCACTCCAAAGACAATTTGGCGATCGGGATTCCTGTTGGCCACGCAGGTCTCACAATTCAGCACCTTTTCCCTTAACCATTCCCAGCGTTCCTTTTTACTGCCAGAGGTTGGGACTTCAATCGTTGGCGGAGTCAGATCGCCGAGTGCATGCGTTTCAGGCTCGGGCGCCTTAATCGGGACCGGGGGCGCAGAAATCGGGGCGGGGCGGGGCGAAGGAATATCAACGGCCTCTTCTTGAGGTGGATGTGTCGGATAGGAAGCATCAGCAACAGGAGCGATTGCAGCCTCAGGATCAATGGAGGAAGCAACCAACTCCCTCAATGAAGCCAGAGTGGACTCCTCAACATTAAGCGTTGTCACATCATAAGCCTTCATTCGTTTCAATTCGTCGACTAACGCCTCAAGTGCAAATGGAAGGGAAAGGCTTATAGTAGGTGATTTAGACATAACAAAAATGAATCAGGGAGCAGCCAGTGCCGAACCGTTGTCGGAAGGACCAAGGTTGGCAAGAAATGGGACCGCCTGTTTGGCCCACTGCTCGGCGGAAGGATAGGATGCAGCTGATTCCCCGAAGCAACTACGGAGCATATCTGTGTCGATAATACCTGGATTCAAGGCAACGGCAGCCAATCCGGCAGGCAACTCCTGAGCCAGTGAACGGGTCAGTCCCTCGATGGCCCACTTGCTTGCACAATATGGTGCAACCTCGGGGGAAGTTGAACGTCCCCAGGTGGAACTAAAATTCACAATGATGCCGGAGCCCGACTTAATCATGGAAGGTAAAATATGACGAATGACAGAAGCAACACCCTTAATGTTGATGTCAATGAGTTGAGAAAACTCCTCTGAGGGAACCTCCCAGAGTGGAGCATTCCGATTGATCATGCCCGCATTGTTTAGGACAAGGTCCGGGGGGCCAAATTCCATCAGGAACCTTTGGCAAAAATCATTAACGCAATCTTCTGCGGAAACATCGGCGGTCAGAATCAAGTGCTTGGGACCAAGTTTGCCCTGCAAGGAATCAACTGCCTCTTTATTCCGACCACATCCACCGACACACCACCCAATTTGGGCAAACTCCTTTGCCATGGACGATCCCAACCCACGCGAACACCCCGTTATTAAAACCTTCTTCACCTTTTTAAATTTTCATCGTTTACGTTTCTGATGAGAAATGGATTCTTGGGGAAAGCAATCTTCAAGTGGAAAATCACTGAATCCACTACCCGTATTTCTAAAAAATTAATGGAGAGAGATGGACACTCCAATAATCTACCAGTTAGGATAAAATTGGATTTTTCTCCTATTTGGAGTTGACCAATCGTTCACGCGCGGCGATTCTTATATAAAGATAGAGCAACTGCCCCATCAATTATAAATTTAAAACCAAAGTAAGATAGAGTGAACATTAGCCCAAGGAGTGTCACGGTCCTGGGAACACATGACTGGCGAAAAACCTCACAGAATTTAAGTGAGACGATTCAACGGATCAATTCCGGCAACAAGATTCTGGGACCTGCAGATGACCCGCACGGCATAGCCGAAGCGGAGAAAATCCAGTCTCACCAAAGTCGTCTCGTCACAGCCAACAAGGCCATTGATGGGGGGGTTTCCTATGTGCAGGCAGGTCAGGGCTACCTAAATGAATTGCACGCTTCGCTTGGACGCATGTCAGAAATTGCCACACATGCAAACTCCCAGATGCTGGGAAGTGGGGAGCGAGCTTCGTATGGATATGAATTCAACCAACTAGCCCAGCAACTAGTCGATGTGCTTGGTAGTGACACAGCAGAAAGGTTCGATATATTAAATGGCTTCCAGCCGAATGAAACCTTTACTGTCAAAATCAATGATAAGGAATTTACGCATACAGCGCAGAAGGATGACTCTGTAAAAACCATCCGGGATGCTCTGGCGACTCAAATTAATGAGGACCCGGATGCCAGCCTTCTCGTAAGGGCGTATGAAGGCGACGATGAGAGTCTCTTGATAACCAGTATTGATTCAACCCAAGCCATCACCTATGAGTCTTCTTCCACTGGCACCAACGCTGTCATCAGCCAAGGTACTGCTGCCGGCAAACCGGGAGCCATGTTCAATGGGATGGAGCTATTTGCGGAAAAAGCAGGTAATGGACCAGAAATATTTGTGGGGGAACTTGAATCACATACCTATGAAATCCCTGAGGCATATCTTCGTATCGCAACCAATCTAATCCAGCTTTCCGGTAGATCATTTGATTTTAACTCCCAGGACTTGGATACAAATGAACTGGTGCAAATTATAAAGGGCGCCCAAGACGAAGCCTCGGCTACATTGGGTGAAATGGCAGGAGCAGAACATGCTTTGAGCCGCTTTAAGACCTCCAATGAAATCACACTGCAGAACCTTGAATCTGCCCTGTCCCGCTTCATGGACGCCGATATTGCAGAGGAATCCAGTAAGATGGCAAAATTCAACATCCTATCCCAGAGCGCAGTAGCCATGCTAGCTCAAGCTAACTTTGGGCCACAAAACGTCCTCTCACTCCTCAAGTAATTTTAATGGATCGAGGCAACTTGACAGGTTGACGTTCATAGGGTTTAATACTAAGAAGAAATCTTAACTCCCCAGTTAATCATCGGAAAAATCCTCAAGAAAAATTCCGGATGGTTAACCCCCCGATGATCAAGGCCAATAAAATACTTTCCCTTCTACTGTTGCTGGCACTGTTTGTCGCCCAGTTGGTTCACGCTCAGGAAGAAGAGGAAGCCTCTCAGGAAGAAATTCTTGCAGTCGTTAGAGCCCAAGCAGCCGGAGCCGCTGGAGGAATTATTTTTATCGCAGCCGGTGCAGGCAAGGATGTTGATTTCATTGCGGATCTCGCCAGACAATTGACTGACATTCTTGCAACCGAGATTGCACTTCAGGGTGCGGTACTCGACGTACCCCGGGAACTACTTATTGCAGCCACAATACAAGGGGCAGTGGAAGGGGCAGTTGCATCAGCAACCCTAGCAGGAATGGATGCCGCCGCCATTGCAAAAATCAAGGCAGCGGCGGGAAATGTAAGTGAACCTGTAGTCGCTATGCTTGGTGACCTTTCCCTTGAAGATATTCTCAATAATGTGGACCCGACCGTGCTCATTGCCGAGGTAACCGAAACTGGTATCACAGATGCAGACATCGCGGCATTGGGGGAAGGTATGGAGGAAGTATCACTTAATGTTTTTATTTCAGACCGAGATGGTGATGGGCTGGCAGATGCCACTGAAAATAAAATTGGGAGTGACCCGGATAATCCAGATAGTGATGGAGATTTACTGACGGATGGAGTTGAATACCACATTTTTGCCTGTGACCCACAAAGCCCTGATTCAGATGGTGATGGAGTATCTGACTCTGTAGAAGTCGGTCTGGGAACAGAACCACTTATCGCGGAGGCATTTGGCATCGACAGCGATAGGGATGCCATTCCGGACGACTATGAAGCAAGACTTGGCACGAATCCAGAACAAGCAGACTCTGATGGTGATGGGTGGCACGATGGGTTCGAGCTAGGTGTTGGTTCGGATCCACTGGTCAAAGATGTACAGATAGCTGAAACAGGATTTACTGTTTCCCCCCTGAGTCCCGGTGACCCGCATGCCTGGTTATTCCTTGGCAACCCCCCGGAATGATTCAACCCGACCTTCTCGCTTCATTGATCCAAGACGGATCCAACTGGAGACTGAATTCTCTGCTGTAAATTCTGGATTTCGCTTCGGATCCCCATTGTCCAAGGATGGCCTTCCCCTAAATTATGGCTACAGATCGTATCCGCTTGGGCAAAGACTTCCAACGCAGATTCCAATTCATTCATTCCCACATAGGTGATGCCAAGGTTGTATAGGGAAGATGCAACCAAGGCATGAAAATACCCGAATTGCTTTCTTCTTCCAGCCAAGGCTGACTTTTGGAATTCAATAGCCTCATCCATCCTCCCCATGCCACGAAAAATCACACCCAGCGTTTCCTGAACCTTGAGCACGTCCTGATGCTCCAATTCAAGTTGCTTTTTACGGGCTTCAAATACCTGAACATATAACTTGTGAGCATCAGCGAAATTACCTTCAGCCATATGAAGTGCACCCAATTCCTCGAATGCCTGCAAGGTTGAATCAGCCTCTGACCCAAGGGTTTCAACCAAAAGATTAGTCGCCTGAAGAAGAAAGGGCTTGGCAAGTTCCAACTGACCGGAGTACCGGTAGAATCCACCAAGATGAATCATACTTGAGAGAATATCAGGGTGATCCGGCTCAAACTGTGCCTTGCGCGTCTCCAAAATATCCTGATAGAGTGCCTCGGCATGCGTCAGGTCTCCACGCTCAACATATACGGAAGCCAGATTGACTTTTGTGATCAGAGTATCCCTGTGGCTCTTACCCAAGTGCTTTTCACGCCCATTGTATGCTTCGTTATAATAGAAAAGCGCCTGTACGTAATTACCAATTCTCTTTTCAGTCCATCCAAGATTATTAAGACTGGAAAGCATTAGTGGATCTGAGCCCTCCATGAAATCCCGGCAAAGCTCCAAGGATTCACCGAACAAGGTTTGAGCCTTTGTAAAATCGCCTTTATTGGCATAAACCCATGCCAGTTGATGTATGTTCTCGACACGCTTCCGGGCATGTTTCTCGTTAAGTTCGCTTCGATTGGGATACCATAGGCAAAAGATGCTACCAGCCAAAACCAGAAAGGAGGTAATGTACAGGTATAGAAGGCGCCTGGAGGATAAATTTTTCATGCAAAATGGAGATTCCAAAATCTACATCCAACCATTAAAATAACCAGCTAGTAAATAGAACAAGAGTCATTTTGGCCAGCCGATTCGAACATATGGAAAATCTGAAAAATGACCCATTAAGTTGCAAAGACTCAAGGTTGGGCGTAAGTTGTAAAAACAGCGGGACACATACCCGACACAACCGAAAAGAAAAAAACAGATACCTAAATCTGAAAGTCTAACCGCCAGACTAAAACCTCTCCTTGGTGCAGCAAAAATCAGCTGTCTAAACCAACAATGAAAATACCTTCCAAGACTTGGGAGGATGGTGCCTTATTGTCTCCATCCTCGACATCGCACTCCGCGTCTATTTCAAGCGAGGTAGTTAAGCAAATCCATGGGAAGCGTACACCCAAGCAAAGGGAGGTAATTCAATTTGGGGAAAATATAAAACCACATACACCCTGTGCAGTCCACTTTATACACTTAATCGAAAGACCGGAAACCTTACGCTTAACTGCCGCAATCCAGCATCACTTGCATGCGGAAATTTTCAAGCCCGTTTACCATTTACGGATCGAAAGGGAAAATACCGATAAAGGAGAATTCCTATCCTTGGGAAGGGCTTTTGAACAAAGAACACGGGACCGATTCCTCACTGAACTATACATTGATAGAAAATTTCAACTTACAGGGACAAACCCATCAGTCACCCACCAGAAAGTCCTGTCCAGCATCCTTGAGTGCATCGACCAATTTTCTGTTGTATTGACAGATTTACCTGCAGAAACCCCAAGTAGTTTCCTTCAGGAATGCCTAAACTACGGACACTGGCTCTATATTCTATTGGGTGAGAAGGAAAAAGAACTGTGTCAGGCCGACCTTATCATCAAGTCCCTGCCTCGAAGGCTTCACAATATGATTCGACCGGTTCTGATAACCGAGAATAAAGCAATCCTTAAAAACCTGCAACCAATTGAGAAAAGGCTCCGTTTAAAAATTTCCCACATAATCCGACCGGATCGAGACAAGCTACACCTGCCTCCTGAGTCTCAATACAATAAGAATCCAAACGGACGCTATGCAGGACAGGCCCGCCGGATTGCCCGTGAAATAGGGTGTTGCCGGATGGGGCTCGTTCTCTCTTCAGGAGGAGCCAAGGGGTTTTCATACGTTGGAGTCATTCAGATTCTGGAAAAACTTGGGTTGGAATTCGATATGATTGCAGGATCAAGCTTTGGCGCAGTAGTCGCTGCACTATGGTCCAGAGGTTATGATGGAGACCAACTTGAGGACATCGCAATGCGTTTTAGAAATTGGATGCATTTACTAAAAATAATTCACCACGTTATGGATATCCGACGCGGACTTATCGATGGACATCGCATGGAGAAATATCTTCGCACGCTCCTGGAAGATGCACACTTCAGTGAACTCTCCATACCTCTTAAAATCACAGCTACTGATATTGAAAACCTTCACTCTAAACTAATTGATAGAGGGGATGTCGCCTCTGCAATCCATGCCAGCAGTGCAATTCCTGGAATCTGTATTCCCTCCAGTCGAAATGGAAACCTCTACATTGATGGTGGCATAGCCAACCCCTTGCCTGTCCAATCACTCAAAGACCATGGCATTGAGCGAATCATTGCTGTAAGCACTGTCCTAACCCACGGGCAAGGGAGGGAAATGGGCCGCCAAAGAATAGCCGACGAGGACGCCTTTAAAAAGAAACATCCGATCGCCCATTTTCTAAATAAGCGACTAAACCTGTTCGCCCATGGGAATGCCTTCGACACGCTAATGCGTAGTATTGAGACTGCACAGATTCGACTGGTGAAGAGAGATGCGGAGTTGGCCGATATGGTCCTCCAACCTCTACCTCATAACAGCCGCTGGCAGGACTTTACAAATCCTCAAAAATACGTGGACGCCGGAAAGAAAACAGCAATTGAAAACATTGATGCTCTTCTCGCCGTGGAAGCAGCCCGCCGAAAAGGAGCCATGCAATGAAGAACTGGGATCAACTTACCAAAGGTCAGGTCCGCAAAATGCAGAATGCAAAACTACGAGGCTTCATCCGCAATCAGGTATACCCCTTCTCGAATCATTACAGGAAGATCATGGATGACGAAGGCATAAACCCCTCCTCCATCAGGACTGTCTCCGATCTTCAAAAACTCCCATTCACAAACAAGGAAGACCTTCTGCCCACACCGGAACGCCCCAAACGACCCAAGGATTTCCTCCTGATGCCCGACCGAGAGATCCTTCGCCGCCGACCGAGTGTCATTCTGAATACTCTCTTGTATGGAAAGCGCCAGATTCAATTGAATCTGGAATCAGAATACCAACCTCTTCTTATGACGAGTACAACTGGTCGTTCCGCCGCCCCCGTCCCCTTTCTATACACCAGGCAGGATACTGATAATCTTCGCACAGCAGGTGGACGCGTCATTGACCTTGGTAATGGCACCCGCGAGGACCGAATACTCAATCTCTTCCCCTACGCACCACATCTGGCCTACTGGGTGACCCATTACGCCGCACATTCCCGAAATATATTCTCCGTTGGCACCGGAGGTGGAAAAGTCCTCGGCACCACCGGCAATCTCGACCTGATGGAAAAAATACAACCCTCCATACTCGTTGGTATGCCAACATTCCTCTACCATCTTCTGCGACAGGGATCGACTGAAAAACGTCAGCTCGAGAATCTCCGTTGCATTGTGTTTGGAGGGGAGAAAGTTGCTCCCGGCACCCGTCGCAAGCTTGCCTCCCTCGTTCGCGAAATGGGTGCCGGGGACATAAAAACACTCGCCACTTACGGCTTCACTGAAGCCAAGTTGGCATTTCCAGAATGTGCCACACCAGTTGGGGAATCACCAACAGGATATCATCTCTTTCCTGATCTTGGAATTATTGAAATCATTGATCCCAAAACAGGAAAAGTCCTACCTGAGGGACAGGGTGGTGAAATAGTGTTCACCCCACTGCAGGCCAGAGGCACCATTATCCTCCGCTATCGGACCGGCGATCTGGCGGAAGGCGGTATAATTCACGAACCCTGTCCCCGCTGCGGTCGCAATGTCCCCCGGCTGACCGGACGTATTTCACGCGTCTCAGGTATCCACTCAATGCAGCTACAAAAGGTAAAAGGCACCCTTGTCGACTTCAACGAACTCGAACACATGCTTGATGAGATTGAAGATATTGGAACCTGGCAACTTGAGATTCGCAAGGCAAACGACGACCCAATGGAGTTGGATCAACTATTACTTCATGTTTCGCTGGCTCCCACCGCCTCACCGGATCACCTTGCCCGAAAAATCGAGGAACGCTTTCTTCAGACTTCCGAACTCAGACCCAACGCAATCCGCTTTCACTCAGAACAAGGAATGCGTAAACGGCACGGGGTCGGCACTTTAATAAAAGAGGAACGCATTCTGGATAACCGGCCCAAAGGAGTTACGAATAAAAAAACCATGAGCGTCCGATCCCCAAATCGCAAACACCGTCACCGGACTGGTATCCGGAAACTTCATGATCCCTCAAAAATTAATCTTTAAACTACATCGTACATAATGCCCCAACCACTCTGTATTGTCGACGGTACCCGCACCCCATTTTGTAAGGCGGGGACGGACCTCGCCGAGGAAAGCGCAGTCGACCTCGGAACCCATGCATTTCAACACGTTCTTGCCAAGACCGGAATAAATCCCGCGCGCATTGACCAGGTTTTCATTGGATGTGTCGGGCAACCGGTAGATGCGGCAAACATCGCTCGCATCATCGCTCTCCGCGCCGGAATCCCCGCACATGTGCCAGCAATGACCGTGCACCGCAACTGCGCATCAGGACTCGAGGCCCTGACCCAGGCTCATCAGGCTTCCGCCGCCGGACAAGGTGAGGTTTTCCTCATCGGGGCTACGGAAAGCATGAGCCAGTACCCTCTCCTTTTCCCCCGGAAAACAGCTGGAAAATTCAATAAAATTGCCCGGGCACGCACCCCGGTCTCAAAATTAAAATCCCTCAGCGCATTCCGCTTTGATGACTTTACGCCCAAGGTGGCACTAAAGCTGGGCCTGACCGATCCCATATGTAATCTAAACATGGGCCAGACAGCAGAAACCCTGGCCCGCGAATTCAAAATCAACCGCAGGAGTCAGGACCTCTATGCCCTACAATCCCACCGTCGGGCCATTTCCTCAAGGGGACGCCTTCGTGAAGAGACCTTGACACTTTATCCGAACTCAGGAGGCAGCAATCCCAAGTTCATTGAAAATGATAATGGGCCCCGGGAAAAACAATCAGAAGAAGCCCTAAACAAGCTAAAGCCAGTCTTCGATCGAGACTATGGAACCGTTACGGCCGGAAACGCCTCCCAAATAAGTGATGGTGCAGCCGCGCTGCTTGTCATGTCAGAAAAAGCCTGTGACCGACTTGGATTCGAGCCCCTTGGCCGTCTGGTCGACTACGCCTACACCGGTTGCGACCCACGGCGCATGGGACTTGGCCCGGCCCACGCCATCCACGCCCTTGAACAAAAGACTGGGAGGGGACTTGATGATGCTGATATTATCGAAATCAATGAGGCCTTCGCCGTCCAAGTCCTCGCCGTGACCAAGGCCTGCAGTTCCAAATCCTTTTGCCAACGCAAGCTCAAGCGTAAACGCCCACTGGGTGAAATTCCCAGCGACAAACTGAACGTCAATGGAGGTGCCATAGCGCTGGGGCACCCGGTTGGTGCCACCGGAACGCGGCTTGTGTTAACCACATTAAAGGAACTTCAACGCCGCAAATCAAAGCGTGCATTAGTCTCCCTGTGTATCGGGGGGGGACAGGGCGCTGCCGTCTGGCTTGAGGCCGCATGAAATAATGTGCAACCCAATACCTGGACCTGTATTTCAACAACTTAAAGACACCAGAAGCCAATGCATGATAAATCAATGACCCGATCCATTCACCGCGAAATTACCTCGGAACACATGTGCCTTTGGGGTCTAGACCATCCCGGCAGCTCGGCCAATGTCATAACCCGGGATTTCTTGGAGAATATGGATCAGGAGCTTACGTTCCTTGAGAAATCCAAGGATATCAAAGGATTGATTATCTATAGTAAAAAACCGAGAATCTTTCTCGCTGGTGCCGACCTAAAAGCGCTCGCAAGAACTTCAAGAAATGAATTGGAGCAGCTCATCGGACTGGGACAACAGGCATTCTCAAGACTTGAAAGACTTCCATTCCCCAAGGTTTCAGCCATCAATGGAGCCTGCCTCGGCGGAGGACTTGAACTGGCACTAGCAACAGACTGGCGCATTGGTTCAGAAACACGAACAACAAGGATTGGTCTCCCAGAGGTGAATCTCGGTCTCCTTCCCGCCTGGGGTGGCTGCACCCGTCTTCCAAGATTGCTTGGGTTTCCAAAGGCGGCAAAAATTATACTGGGCGGTAAAGCCTACAATTATCGAAAGGCTTTCTCTATCGGGATTCTTGACAAGGTGGTCCTGCCAGAGCATCTCCTGCAAGCAGCAAAAAAACGTATTGCCCTTGGAACCCGAAAGCCTCGTTTTCACTTTCTAAACATCCTGCCCATACCATTTCTAATTGCTTGGGGCATACATAAAAAACTGCTTGCCCAAACCCGAGGCAACTATCCGGCCCCCACATCGGCACTTCGCACAATTAGAAACAGCTTGATACTGCCCAAATCCGTTTCCTTTCAGAATGAAAAAAAAGCGTTTATTGATTTATCCACAACACCTAGCCACAAAAATCTGCTTCGTCTTCACTTCCTAAAAGAAAAAGCAGGCAGACAACATAGCCCCATTTCCTTGAAACGACATTTAAGGATACGAAATATTGTCGTTCTAGGTGCAGGGATCATGGGGGCAGGGATCGCTCAATGGCTGAGTTCACGTGGATTCCGTATTATTCTCAAGGAAGTTTTTCCTGATGTGCTGGCCTCAGGAATGGCATCCATCCGCAAAAGTTATCAGGTTGCAGTCAACAAGAAGGTCCTAACCCAGACACAGGCACGTCAAGGAATCGATCGGATTACGCCCATGACTGCCGAGATTTCCATGCGAAATGTGGATCTGGTTATTGAAGCGATCGTGGAAGACCTTGAAACCAAGCAAAAAGTCTTGGAACAGCTAGAGGCTCGAGCAAATAAAAGAACACTCTTCGCCACCAATACATCAGCACTCTCAATCTCTGCCATAGGAAACGGGTTTCGCCACCCTCAAAGACTAGTGGGACTACACTTCTTTAACCCGGTACATCGCATGCCTCTCATAGAAATTATCAGGGGTAAATGCACATCCCGACAAAGCGTGGCACAGGCCTTTGAATTTGCCAACCGAATAGCAAAGACACCCATTCTTGTCCGTGACCACCCCGGATTCCTTGTCAACCGAATCCTAATCCCCTCAATGATTGAGGCGCTGCACCTATTTAATAGAGGTGAATCTGTTGCTGAGATTGACTCGCTGATGCTTCGTTTTGGCATGCCCATGGGACCACTCCGCCTCATCGACGAGGTCGGCACCGATGTAGCCGGGCACGTGGCCAGGAACCTTGCCAATAACCTGCCCAATTTCAACACCCTGCCCGGTATCCTTGCCCGGATGACAAAGGAAGGGTTGCTTGGACGCAAGTCCGGCAAAGGATTCTACGATTACGAAACCCACCCCGAAAACCCCCACCCCAACCCCGGCCTTGCCAATCTCGGCTGGGTCAGCCAACCCCGGGT
>JABJCN010000200.1 GCA_018668635.1 Opitutia bacterium | reverse complement strand
GGTTAACACAGCGTACCGGGTGGGCGAGCAGACCGAGTGCGGAGCATGCGCATTGGTCATCCGCAATCCTTCCCTGGCAATACGATCAATTTCGGGTGTTTGAAACCTATTCCCAGGTTGGTAACAACTCACGTCTCCCCAACCCAGGTCATCGGCCAAGATCAGTATGATGTTGGGCTTGGTTGCCCAGAGCGAAGAAACCACTGCCAAACTGCAGGCAACCAAGATAAGAAGTTTCGGTCGGAAGAGAGTATGGATTTTCATGAGCAGGTTTCCTTATTACCTATTTCAATTGGGCGGGTGTCTTTGCCCAGCAGATGAAAGAATCCGAGCTGAGAAATGAGACAAAAAACACATAGGTGGCATCCCCTTTAGAATAATTTCTGAAAGGTAAAAAGGCATATTCAAGGTCCTTTTACATCACCGGTAGACTCCTTATTTAAATCGCGTTCGATTTGCAGTAGGACGCTATCCACGATCTCAAGGGCAGAATCGAAACGGTCATCGACATAATAAATGGCCCACTCCTTTTTCTCCTCATCAAATTCAGGATATCCGATCAATTCAAGCAACTGAAAGGTACGTGGGGCAAAATTGTCGACTTCCACCTCGTAGACCAGGGATGGCTGATCCTTCATTTTCTGTGAAGAATCACCGGGTTGATTGATTTCAATCATAACCCGGTAAGGCATCGATGAATTTTGATCTGTTGGAAGAATGTAGTCTGCAGGGTCAAAGGATCCATTCTGGGTTGCCCCGGAGACTCCATCCACTACTTCATCAAGGGCCAACTCTTTCTCTTCGGCTTCTCTTTTTGCATTTTCCCATCCCTCAACCTTAAAAGCCCAAAACGGAAGCATTTCTCGAGAATCCGAGGAGTCAGAGACAAAAAGCGTCTTGATATGGTAGAAGGATTGGTTTTCCAACCATATCGCAAGCCTTGGAGGATTTTGGGTGTCGAAAGATGGACCAGTACGCAGATCGAGTAATAATTTATAGAATGGAGCAGGCGAATATCGATAAGTCATCCCGCTTTCGTTCATCTCAAAACGATCGAGAACCGGTCCAAGGTTCCCACTCAAGCCCAATACGGCCCTGACTGGACGAGGTTGATAAATAAAAAGAGAGGTCAGCAGGACGGTTACAAAAATGACTACCCATACAACCGGTTCCTTGAAATACTTTTTCAGGGGAACGATATTATTGAAAACGTGGCAAGTGACGACAATGATGAATAGAAAACCCGTTAGGGCATGGAGCCCGATGACCTTGATGGAGAAGGGTTGTGAAAAGGCCAAAAAGCCCGAAACCGCCATAACCAAAAAAAGCAGGGCATTAAACAGGGATATGATGCGTCTCTTATTCAAGAGATATTAGGATTTTGTTGGAATGATGGCTCCATGCTTGCGGAGTAATCCATGAATATCGGCAAGAGGAACTTTAAGTGGCGTGGTTTGGGTTTTGGCTGCCAGAGCCGCTGCAACTCCAGCTGATTGTCCCATCCCCATACAGGATGCTTGCACCCTCAATCCTGAATTGGCAAGTCGGTCACTGCTTACGCAACGCCCCGCAACAATAAGGTTTTGACTGCCTTTGGGGATAAGGGCGCTGAGTGGGATGGATGGAACGGTTCCTGGTTTCAATGGCTTTGGTTTAACTCCTCGCTTGGTATGAAGGTCCACAGGATAAAAAGCGTAGGACACTGCATCATCAAAAAGCCGGCCGGAAGTGTAATCTTTGACTGTAATCAAGGTCTCACCCAGAATACGAAAACTCTCTCGAAATCCAGTCTCCGGTTGCATGTGCATCAAACGCATTTTTTTATCTCGCACTTTTTGCAAAATGGATTGGCGTCCGGTAATATTGGCTACAGTTACAGTACGTGAGTTCGTCGAGTCAGCACCGTGTACGTAAAGTCTGTGTAACTGCTGGCCAGCTGGATTATGGGGACTTCCAAGCTTGAAGAGATAGGAACCTGGTTGGCGTTCATCTTCCCGCAGACGCTCGTAACCAAGCAATCCGACCACCTCGGCTCCACCCGTACAATCGATAATCTGTTTGCAAAAAACCCGACGTCGGGTGCCAAACCCCAGGCAATCGACCTGCCAACCATTTTCAGTTTTGTTGATCGAGGAGGGAAACTCATAATATGCAAGTTCAACGCTGGCTTCCCTACACTTTTCTTCAGCAAGCAATGCAAAGATGAATTGGTTTAGATGAACTTGGTTATGCCAGTGAGCTCTGGGAACTTTTGCAAAATCAGGAAGTTTTCCACCATCCAACTCGACGCTCTCCTTGACAAGTTCCCACCCAATACCAGCAATCACTTGTTTACCCCAGGCATCAAACAAACCGGGAAAGGCAACGCCACCCGTGGTTGTCGTGCCACCGAGTTGAATATTACGCTCCACAAGCATCGTCTTCGCACCGGCTCGCCCAGATTGAATTGCAGCTATGGTACCAGCGGAACCACCTCCCACAACAAGTACATCGACTTCGTTGGTGACTTCAGGTTCGTCTGCTTGCGAAACACTTTCTGCAGAAACATGTGTAGAGGAGGCAATATTTAGACCAGCGAAAGAGGAAGCGCCGAGAAGAGATTTCTGAAGGAAACCCCGGCGATGGT
>JABJCN010000228.1 GCA_018668635.1 Opitutia bacterium | reverse complement strand
GATCACCCTGACGATCGTATGTCTTGGTAACTCCACCATCCGGCGTGACAGCATGGAGTAGCTCCTCTGCCACCTCGGAGAGACGAGAAAGAAGAACCTGATTCTGCTTCACCTTTCTTCGGGCACTGGAAATGAGATTATTAATTTCCTCTGCAAGTGAATGGAACATGGGTTGAACTGCCTCAGGGAAAGACGAAATAAGTTGGGAAAGCGTCGACTCGGACTCTGCACCCAGTTCCTCTGCCAATGACGCAATAAGGCGTTGTCTCCTATTAAGCAGACCTTGGTTTGTCTCCATCTGCTCCTCCACTTTTTCATTGATTTCAAACAAGGCATCCGGATCCCTGTTCATAATCTTTTCCTGCTGCTCGATGAGAACTGTCAGGAGTGCGCCATATTCCTCCAACTCGCGTCGAAGAATGGATGTTAGTTCCTCAAATGAGGTTTGGTCTAAGGTCGAATTCATTTTGCGGTTTCCGTAGATCCTTTGGATGAAAGAGTGGACTTAAGCTGCATCTGGAGGATATTGGATATGCCCAACGCTTGTCGTTCCGACATGCTTTCGGCAAGAGAGTCCACCAGATGGTAACGATATATACTATTTTGACTGTTTTCCTTGTTTAAATATGTTTGAAAAACGGGTTTCAGGGAGTCCTTCAGGAAATTTCGAAGTATGACGGCTTCAAACTGCCTGGAAACCTCGTCAATCTTGGCCTCCTCCGTCCTTATACGAGGGAGATCAGACTTCGGTTGAGCCGATTTCTGGGCCCATTTGGGTATGGAAGCCGAATTGGCTGATGTGAATGTATTGACTAGATTTGACACGGTAAAAATTAATTCAAAATGAGTTCTGCGTGGAGGGCACCGGCATTTTTCATTGCCTGAAGTATGGATGTCATCTCACGGGTGGTTACACCAAGTGCGTTTAAGCCTGTGGTAAGGCGATCAAGTGTCGGCAAAGCCTGAAAATTTTGCTGAAGATTCTGTGGTAGGTTGCTCATATCCTCATCTATTATTTGAAAATTACCCACTTTCTCACGCACAGTTACATTTGCACCATTGAGTACAACTGGCGGAGTCCCTGCAGGGGCAAATGGAGGTGGTTGCACCGCGGCTACTTCTGGTTCAACTGCAACAGTGATTGAGCCATGACTAACTGCCACCTTGGAGATGCGGACATTCTGTGTGGCAACTATGGTACCGGTTCTTTCGTTGATAATGATTCTGGCTGGTACATCGGGGAGCACGTCAACACTACCAATTGATGCGAGAAAATTGGTTTCCTGCCCACGAAACAGTTCCGGTAACCTGACATTAACAGTTCCAAAGTCAGTAGCAAGTGAGCTGGCAGGGTAAAAAGTGTTAATCGCGTTAGCAATACGTGCAGCTGTTGCAGCATCAGGATTTCGGATCAAAAGATCAAGGGTCCCATTCGGGTTGATAATCTCCATCGGGATTTCCCGTTCGACTATTCCACCATTGGTAATTTTCCCAACGGTGGGATGATTAATCTGGATTGTGGCCCCTTGGGCAGTGCTCCCGCCAAGAAAACCACCAACAGCAATTGGACCTTGGGCGACGGCATAAACCTGGCCATCCGCACCTTCAAGCGGCGTCTGTAGCAAAGTGCCTCCCTGAAGTGAGGCTGCATCGCCAAAAGAAGAGACTGTGACATCAAGACGACTTCCCTCCTTGGCATAAGGGCCAATGTTCGCAGTAATAATGACAGCAGCCACATTCCTCGATTTATCTGCTCGCTGAATATCAAGCCCAAATCGCTTCATTGCGCTGATGATAGCCTTTTCTGTCGGTTCGATTTTGCCATCACCCTGTCCAGCCAAGCCAACAACCAAACCGAATCCCCGAAGTTGATTTTCCCGGGCACCCTTGACATTAGTCAAATCCTTGATCCTTGCCCCATAAGACAAGGAACAAAAAACCATGAGGGATACAATAGTAGTTAGAAACTTGAGATTCACAGGTGTATTCTCCTTAATTTAAAAAGTTTATTACGATCAAAAGGGGTTGAGCTTACTAAGAGTACGAGAGAGCCAGCCTTCCTTTTCGGCATTAGCCAAGCTGCCCTGGGAGACGTATTCAATCTGGGCATCAGCAATGTAACTGGATGGAATCGTATTATTCCGACTAATGTCATAAGGGCGCACAATACCACGGAGTTTCCCGAAGTAACGCTGACCCGAGAATGAGACGGCTCGCACACCCTCCACAATAAAATTACCATTGGGCAAGACATCGACTACAATAACAGATGCACGACTACGAAGAGTCTGACGATTGGTAATAATTCCACCACCTTCTGAGGAGGACTGTGCAGTAATTTCAGTCTTTGGAAGTTCCCCTTTCTTGGTTCCAAATCGACTCGCAGCGGGGCTAAAAAGGAACTGAGCAACTTCGTTTGCAATATTAGAGGACTTTTCGCGACTACTTTTTTGGCTACTGGTCAGGCTGGTACTTTCATCCACAAGAACTGTTATAATATCTCCAATGCCAGACGCTTTGGGATCAGAATAGATGCTCGAGGATCGACCATT
>JABJCN010000065.1 GCA_018668635.1 Opitutia bacterium | reverse complement strand
GAGGATTGCCGAGACAGTCAACCAGGCTGCGGCTACGAGCAACACCCCCACATGAATAAAAAACCACATGTAGACCTCTGCGCTGGTAATGGGTATATTCATGATTTTTTAGGTTGAGTCATATTGATTTGACCGGTGCGTGTATTTTCCAATCTCCTGAGCTTAAGTTTCTAGGAATGTCCCTGTCTCCCTGATTCAACTGTAGTTTACGATTTTGCGGAGTGTCAACAGTGCACAGGGATTTCAGGATCCTTGCTCGATTTCTGACTTTTCCCGTTGAAAACCTCAATGATTGGTTATTCCTTTCCTAGTCACACATTTCCCTTTCCCTTATTTTCATGAAGATTGTTTCCCGTTTCCTTTTTCCATTTCTACTCGCTGTAACCGTTGCCATTGCCTGTCAGGTACCGGTCTTTCGGTATGCACTCGAGCGCTGGCAGAACGACCCGTATCAGGTCTTTGTCGTCTCGGAAGGGGAACTGGAGGGGGAGGCCAAGGCTGCTTTTGAACACCTGAGGGCCATTGAGGATGACTTCAAGTCACCGGCCAACGTTTACTCCGAGAAGATTGATCTTTCCAAGGAATCCGGCGACTCTACTCTCCGTCAACATGTGAGAGAGGGGAAGATCGAGCTTCCAGCCATTTTACTCTATTATCCGGATGATCGACTCAAGTATCCCCCGATCTGGACTGCCCCGGCTACCAGGCCCCATGTTGAGGCTCTTGCCGGTTCACCGGTTCGTACTGAAATCATCAGGCGCATCCTTACGGGGGACTCGGCTGTCTGGGTATTTGTCGAGTGTGGGGACAAGGCACTCGACGATGCCGCCTACCTTCAACTGCAGAAACACATAAAGGAGGCCACCAAGGAATTGAAGTTGCCCGAGGGGGTCATCGCTGCCGACAAGGCCCAGGAGGCCGTCGACAAGGGTCAACTATTTGACCAGTCCAATGTTCTCCGTTCTGAAATCCCCCTGAAGCTGGCCTTCTCCCAGCTTCGTGTATCCCGCACGGATGCTGCGGAACAGCCATTCCTTCAGATGTTGCTTCATTGTGAGCCTGATCTTGGTGAATTCAAGACGGAGCCAATGGTCTTTCCTGTTTTTGGGCGGGGCAGGGCACTGGAACCCTTGATTGGCAAGGGAATTACCCTTGATAATGTCTGGGACTATTGCGCCTATATAACAGGTGCCTGCTCCTGCGAGGTCAAGAAGCAGAACCCGGGGGTGGATCTTCTGACTGCGCTCGACTGGGATGCCGTGATTGAGGGCAGCCAAATCATCATCGACAAGGTTCTTCCGCCTCTTGAGGGGGTGGCATCCCTTCTTCAGGAACCCGAAATCCCGAAAACCGATGCTTCGGTGCCCGTGGCACATTCCGAGACCGGTCAAGCCAGTGTTTCCAACGATTTCCCCCAGAGTTCTTCCATGGGCCGCAATATCGGGATTGCGATTTGCGTGATGATTGGCATCGTGTTTTTTGGCAGTCTGCTTTTGCGTCGGGGAAGCAATTAAAAATCGAGTGGATAACTTTTACGTCAAATGAATCCAAGCAGACTTGTCTTTAGGGAGATTGCCCACCGGAAACTAAACTTTCTGCTTGGTGCGGTTTGTGTTGCCCTGACGGTTTTCATCACTTTTGGGGCAATGGCCCTCCTTAAGGCTCATGACCTTGAGACCCGGGCCATACTCGCCGACCACGATACCCGTACCGAGGCGATTCTTGCGCAATTGGAATCCGATACATCCCAAAATATGGACCAGCTTGAAGACGCCATTCGCAAGTCAATGAAAGGATTGGGGTTCAATATTTTCATTTACCCCGAGGGACAGGAAATGGCGGAGGTCTACGCCCAGGGTTTTGCCTCCAAGACCATGCCGGAGGAATACGTCAACAAGCTGGCCAACAGCAAGATTGTTACCGTTAATCATCTTCTGCCTCGCCTGACCCGAAAGATCAAGTGGCCGGAGCAGGAGCGAACGGTTGTCCTCATTGGAGTCCGCGGGGAGGTTCCACTGGCCCACCGGGATCCAAAGAAACCCCTCATTGACCCAGTGCCTGAGGGGAAGCTGGTGGTCGGTTACGAGCTGCACAAGGGTCTTGTCTTGAAACCTGGTGACACCGTGAAATTGATGGGGAAGGAATTTACCGTCCAGAAGTGCCATAAGGAGCGTGGCACCGTTGACGATATCACCATCTGGATGAACCTTGGCGAATGTCAGCAAATCCTTGACCAGGAAGGCCGGATCAATTCAATCCTTGCCCTTGAGTGCAACTGCGCAACCCTGGACCGACTCGGTGAAATTCGTGCCGAGATCGGCAAGATTCTTCCCGGCACAAAGATCATTGAAAAGGGGAGCAAGGCGCTTGCCCGTGCCGAGGCCCGTGTCAAGGCGGGAGCTACAGCCAGGAAGCAGATGATCGAGACCGGTCGGAACCGGGAGCAACAGCGTGCCAACAAATCCGCCCGCCTTGCCAGCCTCCAGGGTTCCCGGGAACGCATGGCCTCAATTCTCGTTCCTCTGATAGCCATCCTCTGTCTCGCCATAGTTGGCATACTCAGCTTTACCAATGTTCGGGATCGACAGGCTGAGATCGGGATTTTCCGGGCCATGGGCGTGACCGGCGGACTCATCTTGAAAGTCTTTCTGGCCCGTGCATTTTTTCTCGGCCTGTTGGGTGCAGTCATTGGCCTGATATTCCTCAATCTTGGAGGAAGCGGCTTTCAGGAAAAGTATCTGCACGGATACGCCCTCTCCCTTTTGCTTGATTCCCGTCAACTGGCAGTTGCCCTGATTACCGTGCCGCTGCTTGCATGTGTTGCCGCCTGGTTGCCCTCCCTACACGCATCCCAGCGCGATCCTGCTGAAATCCTTCGCCATGAGTGAACCCATCCTAAACTGCGAAAACCTGCGCAAGGTATTCTCGGAAAACGGCACGGATGTCGAAGCCGTTGCCCCCATCAACCTGTGTACCGAACCCGGCGAATTTGTTAGCCTGTTTGGCCCGAGTGGATGTGGCAAATCAACCTTGCTGCTTGTCGCCGGCGGGCTCCTGGCTCCCACATCCGGAAACCTTCTGGTTTGTGGCCATGATCCTTACGCCCTTTCTGCATCCGACCGCTCCGCCTTCCGTGCCCGTCATATTGGTTTTCTTTTTCAGCAATTCCACCTTGTTCCCTACCTGGGTGTTCTCGACAACGTCCTTGCCCCGACCCTGGCCGGGAGTTTTCCTGATGCTGAACAACGTGCCAGGGAACTTCTCGAGCAGTTTCAACTCTCTCATCGCCTCACCCATGTCCCCTCCAAGCTAAGTACAGGAGAACAGCAGCGTGTAGCCCTGGTTCGAGCTATTCTCCGTAAACCCCGCATTCTCTTTGCCGACGAACCGACCGGGAACCTTGACAAGGAAAACAGCACCCTGGTCCTCGATTACCTGAATGACTTCGCAAATGACGGGGGTACTGTCCTCATGGCCACCCATGATCCTGTTGCCCTGGAACGATCCACCCGCACTGTGGAACTGGGTAAAGGCTGAAGCCCAATTTAGGCAAATCGATCACCGGTTACTCAATCCGAACACGCAAGAAACCGTTGCCATCAGTTGCAGGTATGAAGACGGTGACCTCGGTAAACGTGCCGCGATCGATTCGGTTCACGGAGGCTTTGGAGAGATCAACAGGTTCCCATGTCTTCAGGTCAGTGGAACGCTCAACAATGTAGGTGATCCCGGTTGCCGATTTGTTCTCGGAGTAGCTGAAGCTGACAAATGTATCCCCCGACCCATCCTCAACGGAGTCCACGATGGGGGAGTGGGTGGACACGTTGCTGGCCGGGTCGCTGCCAAGGGCATGTTCCAGCAGGTTGCTCATGCCGTCACCATCAGCATCCTCGACTGCGGAGAGCCGGCTGGCTTCATCCAGTGGAACCCTTGCGCCAGCGATGGCATCGGTTGCCTTGGCGGCCACGGTCAGTTCTGCACTGAGGGTCAAGCTGCCCGCCGCATTACTCGCAATGATACTGTATGTTCCCGCATCGGAGACCTTGACCCCCCTGCGCGAAATCTTGTTCTTGGTTTCCCCGGAGATATCGACCCCGTCCTTTTGCCACTTGAAGGTGATGGGCTTGCCGCCCCGGATGGATGCGGAAAAGGTGGCGGTCTTGCCCTCGACCAGGCTGAGAGATTTCAATTCCTTGGTGGAATAAGGCTTCAATAGCACTGTGACCTTGGCGGTCTTGCTCTTCACCGAGCCAACCCCGTTCTTGATGGAGCAATAGTAACTGCCCAAGCTTTCGGCTGATGCGGTGGCGATGGTCAGGTTGGCTGTCTTGGCCCCGCTCACGCCGCCCCCATTCTTGACGGTCGATTTACCATTGTACCACGTATAGGTAGAAGTGTTTCCCTTGCTGTCCAAGCTTTCGACTGTTGTGGTCAGGTTGATTGCATCCCCCTCGTTTACGGTGACTGACAATGGGTGGGTCGTGATCCTCGGCTCATGATAGACCTCGAGGTTGGCCTCATTGCTGGTGATGAATCCGCCGCCGTTGATTGCCCTGACCCGGTAGCTCCCGGCGTTGTCCGTCTTTATTTTACTGAACTTGAGTTCGGCCTTGGTAGCCTTGGGGATTGGATCCCAGGTGACACCGTCAACATTTAGCCTCTCCCATTGGTAGGTTGGTGATGGGTCTCCATTAGCCGCCGTCTGGAGTGTAACCTTGCTGCCCTCGTTTACGCTGGCACTGCGGGGGTGGGTCTTGATTGTTGGCACGACATACATCCCGAGTTCCCCGGGCTTGCTGTAGGCACGGCTGGCACCGTTGTCGACCAGGCATCGGTAATCGCCCACGTTTTCCGGTTGCATGTCCGCAATGGTCAGCGTTGCAGAGTTTGCCCCCTCGACGGATATCCATTTGCGGGATTTCGCATCCAGTTTTTCCCATTGGTAGGTGATTGTGCCGTCACCGGTCGTGGTAACGTCCAATGTGGCGGGTTGGCCCTGCACAAAGGCGTCCCCCGCCGGGTTTGCCGTTATCTTGACTGCACTGATGACGGATACATTGAACTCATCACTGGTCGCCTTGCCGGCACCGTTCTCCACCTCGACCTGGTAAGTTCCGTTGTCCCTTGCCGGGGAAACCTTCTTCAGGGTCAGCTTGTTCTTGGTAGCCTTGGGGATCTCCACTCCGTCCTTGAACCACTTGTAACGCAGGGTCTTGCTGCCGGTGACATTTAGCAGAACGCTTGCATTGCTTCCGCTGGCAAACAACATGTTCGCCGGTTGGTTGGTAAAAACAGGGGGATCAAGGACCACTAGTCGCGCTGTCCTGCTTTTAACCTCCCCTGCAATATTTGTGACCAACACACGGTAGTTGGTTGCATCAGAAAGGGCTGCGTTTGAAATTGTCAGGGTCGCTCCGGTTCCCCCCTTCACATTCTGCCACTTTCGGTTATCCTGCCTTTGCCAGGTATAGTTTGGTTCAGGTTTGCCCGTGGCCATTGAGGAGAAGGTTGCTGTGGCACCGGTGGATGTACCTTGATGTGTCGGGTGCAAGGTTATCTTGGGACGAATCTCAGGGGGTTCCGGCGGGGCCAGTGGTTCTTCCAGTTTGTATAGCTTGATTGCCTCACTGGCATGAAGGGAACGTTCATAGAATCGTATGTCATCAATGTAACCCTTGAAGAAATCATTGTTGCTTCGACTTCCCAGCGTTACACTTCCACCTTTTGTCTTTAGTTTCGACTTGGAAGACCCTTTTAAGGTCAGTGACTCCGCTTGGCCGTCCACGTAGATGCTGATATCCTGAGGGGTGCCTCCTTTTCCCAGGGAAACAATTACTTGATGCCAACCACCATCTAAAATGGGGGTGCTTCCACTAATAGTCGTTCCACCCGCAAGCACCTCAACAAATCCTCCGCCATCTTTATCCAGTTGCAATGAAAACTCACTGTTACCCTTGCCTATATTTAAAATTACTGCTGAAGCGTTCTGCTCAGTGCTTTGTACCCAGATAGAGAATCCCCTCGGCAATGCATCCTCCACTCCCTTGTATGGAAATGTGATGCTTGAGTCTTTGCCATTAAAGTAGTAGGCATTTCTACCATTGCCATTTCGGCCCTTCTTGGATGTGGCATTTTCAATTTGGCCATGATTTTTATTCGGGCTACTGTCTGTAGGATTTCCCCTAAATGTTGAATAAAGTCCGAGACCTTCCCTCTCCATGAACGGAAAGTCGTCAGGATCATTGGGTGGAGTACCCCTGAAAACTTCATCCTTGTCAGAGAATCCATCTTCATCGGTGTCCACCAGCAAAGGGTTGGAGCCAAGTTCATTTATCTCCCTGCCATCAGAGAGGCTGTCTCTGTCTGTGTCTGATTCATCAATCAAGGTGCCAATGGACTGTTCATAGACATCTGAAAGGCCATCCTTGTCTGTGTCCACGCTGGTGTCGCCGAAGTATGCGTAGACGATTTTGTGCTCGTCCATTGTAATCTCGCCCGGGTTTTGTGTGCCCGTGAGGTGTCCACTCCATCCTGCAAAGTCCACGTTTTCAGAGGGTGTGGCTTCCAGATTGGCAATGGTCCCCTGCAGATATGCGCCTCCTCCATCAACTGTTCCTGAATCCCTCGGCATAACAATGGTCTCCAGGGCATAGAATGGCGGGCTGTCTCCTGACTGTTCAAAGATAGCGGTCAAAGTCATGTCTTCATCAAGGGTAACTTTTAGCGATGGTTTTGTGCTGACAACTTTGCCGTCCCGATCCTCCCATCTCACGAAAGCACCACGGCTGTCCGTTGTAGAGGCCAGGATCGTTGTCGTGGATCCTTTAGGATAGTAACCGGAACCAATGGCTGTCCCAAGAAAAGGAGGGAAGGCCTTCAGTTGAAGAGATTGGGTGGATTCATCAGGGGAGGGCACTACTGGACGAAGCCCAATGGAATACTGGTACCAAGTCTTATTAAAGTCCTGTCGATAGGCAACTGTACACTGGTGGGTGTCGGCATTGCCACTGCCACCTCGAACGACCCGAACAAGATTATTCTCAATGACATCACCAAAATTTAATAAACTTGGGCCGGTGGTATCTTTTAGGCTGGCTTCCGGTTGATCGTACCAGTTCTTCCAGAACCAGTCGAAGCACATTTCCCATGCATTTCCTATGGTGTCGTACAGGCCATACGCATTTGGTTCCAGGATCCCCACGGGTTGCAGTATGCGATCGCTGCTTCGCCCCTGGTCATACAAGGCAAAGCTTGGGTCAAGTTCCATCCCGTTGGGATAGAGCAGGTCGGTCAATCCACCTCTGGACGCTTTCTCCCATTCCGCCTCGGTAGGAAGTCGATAGGATTTTGCCCGCCAGTCAATCATGTCGGCTTCAATTTCTATATTATCCAGGGAACTGATCTGCCTGCACACTTTTGTCTTTGCTTGGTCAAGGTAGTAGGCTGGTTTCATACCTTCCATCTCACTACGGGCATTACACCATTTGACTCCGTCCAGCCAAGATATGCCAGTTATGGGAAAATCATCCTTGTAGCTTGGGTCATTGATGGCCTGAATGCGTCCAACAGGGAATCTTGGATCGAAGTCAAACAGGTAGCCGTTTTGCAAGGCCCATTGATAAACCTCCATCCATTCCTCCTTTGTAATTTCCGTTTCATGGGCGTAAAACCCACTCACCTGGACGGTGTGGACAGGTCTCTCGTTGGGACTTCGGATGTAACCCATATCGAACTTGCCACCCGGGATCGGTTTCATCTTGGCATTCAAACCGTAGTCAAAATGAGCCTTGATAACCAACGGACGGTCAGCTTCCAGTTTGAGGACCAGTGGGTCGGGATCCCCATTAACCTCCATGATACTTCCGTTGACCGACCAGTGGCTGAAAGGGCAATCATATTTTGGATCCAGTTCCTGGGCAACCAGGGTAATTGTTTCACCGTGCAGCGAAGTTCCACCGCCCCATGCATATCCATGACCGGGGGGTTCCACAAGCACTGATACTCGGTGGTAGGCTCTCGCGAAGTGAGCTGTTAGAGTCTTGTTCTCATCAATAGCGATGGGAAGGGGGTTCTCGCCTGATGCAGAGCTTTCGTCCGGCAGGTCTCCGGTAAACCCTGCAAATGAATAGTTTGCTGCCGGGGAAACCTTAAGCATGGCAGTGTCTCCTTCGTTATAGAAGCCAACACCCTCCACGAACCCACCTGCAGGGGGCGCTCGATTTACACGAATGAAAAAATCCCCGGCGGCTTCATTGGATTCGATCGTGATCGTAAGGTCTTTCTGGAATGTCAGCCTTGCAGAATCCATGGCCAGGATCCGAATCTTTCGGGTGGAACCCTCGGATCGAAGCAGGAAATCACTGGTAAGAAGTGTTCCATCCTCCCTTATGAAAAACGAATCATTATCAAGGGCTCCTTCGATAAGCTTTAGCTTGTGTGTATCTCCATCATCAGGATCAGTTACAGTGATTAATCCAACTGTGGTTCCCGGGGAAAGTTTTTCCTTAACCTTTGCCGGGGAAAGCTCGATATTCGTGGGAGGGTCTGATTGATCATAGACTGTGATACTGAAAACTTTTTCGATCGAGTCCCCCCCGGCATCAGCAACTTTTACTCGAACCGATGCAATGGGGGTATCTTTGGCCGTTAGTGCATTCCTTGTTTGTAGTTTATTTTCAACTATCTGGAAAAAACTGTTGTGACTATCTCCTTCACCACTTGTGAGGCTAAAACTGTGGACTTCTTCCCGGGGGAGTTGGTTCCCGTCAGGACCAACCACGGGTAATGTGTCCTGGTCTGTGGCGGTAAGGGTTCCGACCTCGATTCCTTTCGCCTGTTGCTCCATGACCTTCGGGGGAGAGGGTGAGATAACGATGTCGGAAGGAGCGTCATTGCTGTTAACAACTGACATGGAAATATTCTTTTCAACGAATAGTCCCTCTGCATCTGAACCGCGAATCCTTACGTTTAATCTTCTCCTTGACTCGTAATCAAATGTTTCAAGCGTCTGAAGCTTGTCTGCCTCGATCTTGAATGCTGCGTTATCCGTATCCCCATCCCCGGGAACCAATGAGTATGTGTAGGAGTCTCCAGCATCTCCATCCAGTGTTTCTAGTGTCCCTACCACTGTTCCTGCAGGCAGGTTCTCCTCAATTGTTTCAGGGGTAAGGGTCAGACCATCCGGTGGTTCATTTACGTTCGTGACTGTCACCTTCAAAATGGTTTCCACTTCGAGCCCGGCAGAGTCCCGCGCAATTAACATTACATCGAATTCAGGTGTTGAGTCGTAGTCGAGGACCGTGGCAGTCTTCAATACGTTGCCGGACAACGTAAAAAACTCATTTCCAAGGGAATCGCTGTCGGGAGCCAACTGCAAGGTGACCTTGTCCCCCTTGTCGGGATCGGTGACGGTTATCCGACCGACAATTGTGCCTTTCTTTTCATTTTCCGCTACCTCCGCAGGTTCCAGGATTGCCCCGGTTGGAGCCTCATTTGCATTGGTTACATTGATTTTAAAGACCTCCTCTATGGTCATTCCTGAATCCATTCCCAATACACGAATCGAGTATTCGTCTTTTATCTCAAAATCAAGGGGGCCGGCAACTTGAAGCTTGTCTCCAAAAATGGTAAAACTGCTGTTGTCCTCACTTCCATCCCCATCCACGAGCTGAAATGCATCCGTATCAATGCCCTTGAAGAGATAGACCGCGCCATCTCTTGTATATGTGGCTGTTGATGCCTCTGGAGATGAGAATAGGAATGAACCATCCACCTGGATCACATGGGAACCAAAGAATGCTTCCTCGGCAGGATTGGGGGCTGAGACGCTCTCCAGGAAATTGGCGTGCGCCTTCCCCTCAATCTGAAATATATGCACAGCTCCCGCCTTTTCAATTCCCTCCACCTTTTCATCCTCATAATGTGCACCCACTAGGAGAATTTCATCGTGTAGCGAAACTGACTCACCGAACCGGTCGTCCCTGCCCGGTTCAGGGGAGAGGATTTTTTCCATGTGTTCAGCCCTTGAGTTTTCAATCTTGAAAAGGTAAACAGCCCCGGCGCGATCCACATCCTTCGGGTCGGCGAAATGCGACCCGATAGCAAGCATGTCTCCGGACAGGGATATTGAGTTGCCAAAGGAATCGCCCTTTGCTGCATCGGGTGCATGAATGGCCTGCTTGTGGGAAACTGTCCCGGGCGTGGCAAAGTCATAGAGGTGTACCATGCCGGCTGCTGTCAAGTCACCCACTTTGGCCCTGTTGGCCGAGACAACGAGGTATTCATCGTTCATGTCGAGATACTGTCCGAAAGAGTCGGAGTGACGAACCTCCGGTGCGTTTAACTTGGCAATCCGGTTGAGGCTGCCATCCTCCATAATATTATAGACGTATACCATACCGGCATAGCCCTGCCCATCGACCTCGGAATCCGGTGCGCCAATTGCCACGCGGTCCCCGTGCTGGGCGATGGCAAATCCAAACCCATCCTTTTTTTCCACCTCCGGATCCGTGAAGCGGGTAAGGTACAAAGCCTTGGTCAAAACTTCAGAGGAGGGGGATTCAATTGGATTCAACAGATGCTCAAGGACAAGGTTCTCTGCATGGCCAACCGACGTTTTTGAGTCCAGGGTATAATGGTGGTTTGGTGCATAAACCTCAATTGTGTAGGTTTCCTTTTTATGGATGGCAAATGCCTTGGTCGTCTTGTCAGGATCAAAGATCACCAGATCTTTTTGTTCCTTGAAGGAGTCTCCTGTTTGCCGCCATCCCGTTCCGCCGACTGCAACCGGGGCCTTTTGGTAGTAGTAGGCGTCAGTACCTCCGGAATCATTGAGCACATACAGGTAGTCCGCCTGGTGAAAGGTTTGTGATCCCCCGGTCTTCATTCCTCCATCATTGTAACGTTCCTGGAGTATATCCTCCATGGTCCTCGGTAATATTGAATTTTCAGTATCATTGAGGAGGTCACTAAGTGGCAGTCCCGTCTTCTTACCGATGGTGACCTCTTCAACCCTGTATACATAAATCGCGCCGGTATCGACTGTATTGTTGCTGTCCGCCCCGGGGGCTCCCACAATAAGGAGGTTCTCGTTTAGGGAAACTGTCCGCCCGAATTTGTCCTCCTTCTTTTGGTCGGGGGACTCGATCCGGGTTAATTCATCGACGCTGCCATCGTCCTTGATCTGGTATATGTAGGTGGCGCCCATTTCTTCCTTGGGGCGCTCTCCCTCGCCGTAGGCTCCAACTGCTATAAGGTTCCCGGACATGGATATTGCCTCCCCATACCTTCCTCCTGTGAAGCCGTTACCGGAAGAGATTTCCAGTGGGTACTGGGCCCCGTTCCCTTTGTCCGGATCAACCAATGAAAATGCACCGACTACAGTTTCTGGAGGAGAGTTTTCAGCCACCGTGTCACGATTCAGGGTTATCCCCGTAGGGGGATCGTTGGCATTGATAACTTCCACAGTAAGTGTCTTCTCTACATATAGAGCGCCTTCATCAGTGCAACGAACTCGAATGCTGTGTATATTCTTGGTTTCAAAGTCCAGTACAGCCTTAAGGAGCAATTTGTCTCCCGAGATTCTAAATAAACCATTGTCATCTCCACCGCTTCCTTTCACCAGGGAGTACTCAAATACTCCATCAATACCATCCGGGTCTACTGTCCCGAGTGTTCCGACCTCCGTATCCTTCGGTTTGTTTTCTTCTATTGAGGACGAATCCAGCAGGATGTCTGTCGGTTCTTCGTTAATATTCTCGACCGCCAACAAAATATCCTGCTCAAGGGATGCCCCGGCCTTGTCTGTGACTACCACCCGTAGAGTGAGGGTTGGATTGGTCTCAAAGTCCAGTGATCCAAGGGTTCGGATCCGCCCCTTTGATATGGAGAACAAGGCATTGTCGGCAGCGTCCTCCACGAGAGCAAATGTCAACTTGTCTCCCTTGTCCTCATCGATTGCGGACAGGGTGCCGACTGTATACCCTTTTTTCTCATTTTCCGGAATGGAATTTGCGCTCAATGTAAGATCTGTTGGGGCATTGTTCTCAGGTTCGAAGACATCGTCGCCTAGCAATGAAGACTGTAGATGCAGCATGGCCATGCAGGCCAGAATCTGGATATGTCTTCCACGGGTTTTCATCGGGGGATAAAAAGCAATGATTGAAGTGAAACTATTGAGTCCGGTTACCTTGCAAGAATATGCTTGGGTACAACAATATTTATTGGCTGGATGGTTGGGAAACAACTTTCGCCATCTTCCTTATTTTTTAGGGTGTTTTGCAGGTTGAGGACTTTAAGGATAACAGCACTGAATAAATTTTTTTATTTAAAGTTACAGAATCTGCAAGTGAAATCAGGTTGGCTGATTTTAGGACTCGGGATATAATCCTTGGCGATGGGCCTTTACAATACTACTTGAAGGACGATCGGTTCCCATCTCTTCAAGGTGGGCGGAATGCTCCAGGAGGCCATTTTTTTTTGCAGATTTCGCAGATAAATCGCAGATTGGGGTTTTGGGTTTAGAGTTTCGTTTTACGGATTTCCTTCCCGTTGTTGACGTTTTTTTTGGGAGTGTCACGATGTTGTGTCGTGGAAATATTGAAGGTTTGTAGGTTGTTTTTGTGTGGCTTGCTGTTGCTGTGTCTGGGCGGTTGCATTGAGTTTGAGGATGAGGTGGTGCAATGGCGCTACCTGCCGGATGAAGATGTGCTTCTGGTTACCCTTCGTTATGAGGGGATTTACGGGGGGGATGCCAAGCGGAGTGGCAAGGGGAAGGGGAAGAAGAAGCCTGCGGCGGCGGAACTGGATGACAAGGAGATCGGTCAACTGGATGCCGTGATGAAGGGGGCGCGCGCCTTCTTTTTCTCAAATTGGATATTTGAGTTCAACCGGGGGCAACTGGAGGAATTCCTGAAAAAGAAAGGGGAGGACACAGGGTTACCACAGGTCCGGCTCACGCAGTTGCTGCTCCAGGAGGTCGAGGTGCAGAATATCGGTTTTTTCCTGGATGACAGGGGTCGCCTTAGCGGGGCGCAAACCCTCCGGGTGGGGAATGTATCGGGCTTGCTGGGCCTGACCAATGAACTGGTTGCCAAAAATTTGATGGAGGCGGTGGCAAAGAAGCTGGATGACGGGCAATCATCCACCTCCGGAAAAAAGGACAAGGGGGACCCGGGGGCAATCAATCCGATGGGCCTGCTGAAGCGTCTGGAGCGTGTGCACTTTGAACAGTTGCGCCTGTCCGGGGTTACCAAGATAAAGGGCCGGTACCGGGTCAACCTGGTGGATCCCCGGGAGAATCGAAGTTTCTGGCTGGAGGAGGGCGGTCGTTCCTACGGGTACGAGTTACTTGAGATGGACTACAAGGGAGGCTTTGCCAGGATACGCAAGAATGGCCAGACGGCCATTGTGCACCTGAAGTCAAGGGCTGTGGTGGCCGAGGTGGACACGGAGGATGGTGTCTCGCTCGATACGATGCAGGCGTGGGTGCGTGCGGCGGAGGAAAACTTTTTCTTTGTTCAGGTGGGGCGCCCGGGGTTTGTCCTGCGGATGCCGGCTGCGGAGAAGGAGTTTGATAAATTCATGAAGAAGCAAGTTGAGGAATTCCCGGATGGAATATCCATGGACTACAGGGACGGGATCATGGAGATATCGCTTGGCCAGCCGGGGGCAAAGGAGGGAATCCTGCGCAAGGAATGCTTTCCCGGGTATGTCCCGAATGCACTGGCCCATGTCCGGGAGAAGTACGGTTTGCTAAAACTGGCGGATGTGGAACTGAAGCTGAAGCAGTTCCTTTCCGGTGGGGGAAAACCGAATTAATGGGTCGGCTTTGTCGGTTTTAGGCTATTGCAATTGACAACAGGCGCACGTGCCTGCCTTTTTATTAAGCGATGCCGGAATTTCAAAAAAAGTTGAAGCGGGCTGCGGTCCGGGTGCAGGGCTGGAAGACCCTGTTGGCGTTATTGCTTTCACTTGTCACGGTGGTTGCAATACTGGTGGGCTTGACCTTGATGGACCGGGCCAACCCGATGCAGGAGCGAACTTCATTGGCGCTCATGGGGGGGGTGCTGGTCTTTGGTGTCATTTTCCTTATTGGCCAGTTCGTGATGGTGGTGTTGCGGCGCCCGGGGGACAGTCCCATGGCCCAGAAAGTGGAGGAGGATCACCCGGAACTGATGGATCTTTTCAATTGCGCCGTCGACCTGATGAAGCGCAAGGCCCCGGCCGAGATGAACAAGATGGAGCAACGCGTCGTGCGGGAGGCGGGCATCAAGACAGCCAGTTTCAAGATGGAGCAGTCGTTGCTGCCAAAGCCAATATTTCGCCAGTTGGCCCTGATGGGAATTGCCGGTTGCTGTGGCCTGCTGGCCTACAGCCAGGTGTTGACCCCGGTTCGCAAGGCTCTCAACTCCCTGGACGACCTGCGGGCCGGTAAGGTATCGGGTTTGACCGTGTTGCCGGGGACAGGTGATTTTCCACGGGGTTCGGATGTAGCGGTCCAGGTGCATATCCATAGAGGTACGCATCAGGCGTGGGTTGAGTATATTTCCAAGGACGGTTCTACGGTGAAGGAAGCAATGCGACTGGAGGGGAACGAGGACTCAATGGTCCTGGATATCCTGAAGGCCGAACCGATTAAGGAAGGCGCCGGGACTGTCCTGTTCACAGAGTTGTCGCACGGCCTGGCCACCGGGCACTCGGTCGAGCTTTCCGGGACGGGATGGGCGGACGGGGTTCATCGTGTCACGGATGCCACGGAAACCAGCTTTTCCATCGGGGAGGTGCTACCCGTCGGGACCAGGGTCACCGGGAAGCTGAAACCCCTGCCGGCACCGGTGTTCTATTTTTACGGGATCGATGAGCCGCAGTCCTACCGGGTGGTTACACCGGAGCTGACCAGTGACTGGTATGAACTTTCCTCCTTTATCCCTCCTTCCATTGACAATGTGCGCTGGAAGGTGACCCCACCTGCCTACACCCAGTTGCCGGTCTTTGATCAGGAGGGTTTCAAGGCCCTCAAGCTCCCGGAGGGCAGCCTGCTGGAAATGGCCATGGATGTTGCGCCAACGGAGGTGACCGCCTATCTTGTCCGCGGGGAGAACCGTTTGGAAATCGGGGAAAACGATGATTCGTTCAGCCGGGCGTGGATCCCGTCCGAGGATGCCGAGTATGCGCTGGAGGTTGAGACGCAGGAGAAGCGCAGGTTTCGCACCCCGCTTGTCCCTCTGGAAATTCTCCCGGACAATCCACCCATTGTCGAGATCCGGAAGCCGGCCAAGGATGTGCAGCTTCATGTTGAGGACAGCCTGCGGATCGAGGCCTTTGCGGTCGATGACTACGGCATCGCCGAGGCCCGGATGATGGTTCGGTTGCCGCAGGGAACACAGTCAAGGGACATGCCGGTCAAGCCCGTGCAGAAGGAGAAGGAATTCTTTGGCAGCGTGAACATTGCGAACCTGAACCTGAAACCGGGAGACATTTTTTCATATTTTGTCGAAGTCGGAGACAATAAACGACCGGAGGCACAGTGGACGCGTTCCGGGGTCTACTTCGTGGAAATTATTCCTCCCGAGCAGAAGCCCCAGGATGGAGATGAGGGCCCGACTCCCAAGGAAATTCCGCTGCGCAACGTAATCAATGAGAACAAGCAGCTCATCCGTGAAACCTACATTGGCATGGGACTGGAGGGCAAGGATCGTGAGGAGCAGAACCTTAAGGTAACCACCAAGGCTCATTCCCTAAAGAATGACCTGAACCGTCTTTACAGTGAAAACAAGGACAAGCTGAGGGGACCACTCGGTAACATGGTGCAGGAAGCCATTGCCAGCATTGAGGCCTCCGAGAAGGCCGCGGCCAAGGGCCAACTGGAGGAGTCGTTGACGGCGAGCGAGAATTCCCTGCGGACATTGGTCCGGATGTCCGCCATGTTGCGTAAACCTCCCACCAAGAGCAAGAAACCCTCCAAGCCGAAGGAAGGCGAAGGGGAGGGGGAACAGGCCAAACCGGAGGATCAACAGGGTGAAAAACAACCACCCAATTTGGCCGAGCAGTTCAAGGAAATGCAGAAGGACCTTGATGAGGCACGTTCGATCCTCGATGACCAGAAGAACCTGAATTCCGGAATTTCCCGTAATGCACGAACCAACCGCACCGGCAAACCCAACAAGGACCTTGCCGGGAAGCAGGGCGAGATTTCAAGCAAGACGCGTTCACTCCGCGACCGGGTCTACGATCGCACCGGCAAGCTGGCTCATGCCCAGCCATTTGATCAGGCTGAGGGAGAGATGAAGGCCGCCAAAAGCCAACTGGAGGGTGACCAGCCCGGTGGTGCCGAGCCTCATGGGATCCGTGCGGCGGAATCCCTGGAGAATTCGGTCAAGGCACTGGAGAGCGGCCTGCGTCAACTGGCCACCCAGATGCTTCAGGGACTGGAAAACGAGGGCAATAAGCTGGCCGGTCAGCAGAAATCCCTCAAGGACTCCACCGAGGGTGCATCCGCCGGCGAGGGCGATATGCTAAAGAAGTCCCAACAGGGGATCAACAAGGGTGCCCAGGACTTGCTTTCCACCATGGAGCAGGCGGCCCGTGCCCTTGAGAAGGTCAGCCCCAAGGCAACCGAGGCATTGTTCAAGGCTACAGCCGAGGCCCGCAAGGGCGGTATCGATAAATCCGGCAAGCGGGCAGAGAACGCACTTAATTACGAGATATTTCCCAAGGCCTCGCGGGAGCAGGAGAAGGTGGAGCGAGAACTTGGAAAGACATCTGAAAACCTTGCCGATATCAAGCGCAAGCTGGCCAATGAGGACAATCAGGTACTGAAGGAACTCCTCCAGAGTCTCAACCAGACTCAGCGTGGACTTCCCGGCATGAGTGCCGAGGAGACCAAACAGAGTCGGCAGGACATCGCCAGCCAGGTTGATGGACTTGAGGAAACGGCCCGCAACGTGATGCTCCAGACGCTTGTCCAGCAGCTCAAGCATGGGAATTATTCTGATGAACCCTCCGTCAATCGTTCTGCAACGAGCCAGATTCTGGCTGAGACCCAGAAGGTGCTCCAGTCATTCCTGTGGCAGGAGGCCGTTCAAGACCAGCTTCAGCGCAACCGGGAGGCCACAGCGCCCCCACGAAAATACAAGGGTCAGGTGCAGGAATATTTCCGGCGCCTCGCCGAGGGATCACAATAGAATGCAGGTTGCCACCCCTTGGCGTGTTTCTGAAAACACGGACTGATATAATTTCTCATGGGACTTGATTTACAATTCACCCAGGGCCAGACCATTGCCATTGTCGCCGGTATTGTGCTGGCAGCTACATTGGCACTGGTCGGACTTCGTGGATGGGTTTCCGACCGAATTCGTGTCTTGTTGACAGTATTGAAGGTTCTTGGTGCTGTCGGCCTGCTGATTCTATTCATCAAGCCGTTCTGGATAAGCCGCAAGCCCGATCCTTCAGCCTTTCGTGTCGTGGTGCTGGCCGATTTGTCCGCCAGCATGCTTACCGAGGATCGCAAGGGTCAACCGAGCCGTATTGCCATCACCCAAAAGGCGCTGGATTCAACCGAGAAGGGGAGTTGGTTGAGTCGCCTTCGCAGGGACTGGCGGGTGGAGACCATGGCGTTTGCAGGAAATGTATTTCCGTTGGCTCCCGGAACATGGGATACGGTGGCGGAGCAGGGGCAGACCGCTCTGGGGGATTCCCTTGTGCAGGTTCTTGAGAACGGGGGTGACCGCATTGGCAGCGTTGTCCTGCTGAGTGACGGTCATGATAACACCGGCCTGAACATGGCTGCCGTGGCCGAGGGCTATCGGGCCGCTGATGTGCCGGTCAACGTGATCGGCATCGGCGACCATCGTCCCAAGGGGGATCTCCAGGTCAGCTTTATCCAGGATGAGCTCAAGGGTGTTGCCCGTGAACCCAGCACGATTGAAGTGGTCCTTCGAAACGGGTTTTCCACGCCGGTGCAGACGGTCGCCGTCCTGCGTGATGGTGGCGAGGTCCTTGGTACCAAGCCGGTCAATCTACCGGCGAAAGGAGAGCAGACTGTACAATTTGATATTGAACCTCAAAAGGCGGGCGCCCGGAACCTTAAAGTAACAGTGGAAAGCCCCCTGCAGGATACCAATGCCTCGACCGACACGGATCATGCCGTGATGCTGGTTGAGGCCCCCGAGCTTTTTCGGGTACTGTTCCTGTCCAACCGGATGAACCAGAATTACCGCTTCATCAAGCGCATCCTGGCCGCCGAGGAGCGGTTTGAATTCAATGCGATTCTTAGGGTGGGGGAGGACAAGTTCCTGCCCTTCGGAAAGGATATACCTGACAAGTGGCCTGAGAAGCCGGAGGCATTCAATGACTTCGACGTCATTTTTCTCGATACACACACCCTTGCCGAGTGGGATGAGGAGAGGGTGAAGGGCATCCGTGACTTCGTTAGCAAGCGCGGAGGGGGACTCCTTGTCTTCGGACCCCCGGAACCCGGTCGGGAGAAACTGGGCGGCATTTTCCCCGTGGTCGAGGCCAAGGAAACCATCGTGAAGGACAACCGTTTGATTTCCATTGAGACCGATCCCGTGTTCACACCCGCGGATGAAATTGGGAAACTTAAATTGTTCCTGCCCGGCAACCTGCCTGGCCGAATCGCTGAAAAGCTGAACCGTGCTGCCCGTGAGGTGGCCCGAATCCGGTCCGGTGGCGGTTCGGCATTGGTCCTGCAGGCCTATGGTGCGGGGAAATGTGCCTACCTCGGTACTGAACACGACTGGCGATGGGCCATGGCGGATGACGATGGTCTCGATGCACACCGCAAGTTCTGGCTTGGCCTCTCCTCATGGTTGGGGACGGGCGGTGAGGAGCGTATCCTGGTGGAGTCTGCCAACCAGGTACATCCGGGGACCAAGCCCGTTGACCTTGGCATTGATCTTCTTGGTGCGGACTTTGAGCCGTCCAACGATGCGCTCGTTGAGGCCACGATCGTGAACCCTGCCGGGGAGGAGCAGCGGGTCCAGCTTTTCCCGAGCTCCAGTCGTCCCGGTCGATATCAGGCAGATTTGCCCGTGCGGGATTCCGGGGACTACGAGGTGAGCTACCGAGTGGTTTTCGGTAATGGTGACAGCCTTGAAAAGGAAATATTTTTTGGAGTGGAAAGTACCGGTGGTGAAGTCGCTGATGTGGAGTTTCGTGAAGGAACCCTTCAGGATTTGGCGCGCCTGACGGGTGGTCGCTATTACCATTACACGCAGTTGTCCACGGCGAATGACCTGGCGTTGGCCCGCAAACTTCCCAATACGGAACGCCGGGTCTCCCTGACGGACAACCTTCTGTTCATGGCACTGCTGGTGGGGTTAATTGGTGCGGAGTGGATCCTGCGTCGCCAGTCGGGCCTTCGTTGATTTTAATCTCATAAAACAACCTTAATCCACCATGCGAAGTATAATGAAAACCATCCTTACATTCTTCTTGTTTTGTGCCATGGCAAGCCTTGGTCATGCGCGGAAACCAAACGTTATCCTTATCATGGCGGATGACCTTGGTTTTACCGAGCTCGGCAGTTATGGGCAGAAGAAGATTAGCACCCCGCATCTCGACAAGATGGCTGCCGAAGGCATGCGCTTTACCGCCTGTTACGCCGGCAACGCAGTCTGTGCCCCGTCCCGCTGTGTCCTGATGACGGGCAAGCATCCCGGCCACGCCTACATCCGCAACAATGGTGAGGTGAAGCCGGAGGGGCAGCGACCAATCCCATTGTCGGAGGTGACCATTGCCGACCTGTTGAAGAAGGAAGGCTATGCAACCGGTGCATTCGGCAAGTGGGGTCTCGGGCCTCCGGGCAGCGTGGGTGGCCCGCTCCAGCAGGGTTTTGACCGCTTTTATGGCTTCAACTGCCAGCGTCACGCCCACAGTTACTATCCGAATTATCTCTGGAGCGATGATCGTCGCGTCGTTCTGGAGAATAATCCACCCATTCCCGGACATGCATCCCTGCCCAAGGGTGCCGATCCTGCCGATCCCCGCAGTTATGACATTTTCAAGGGTCAGGCCTATGGTCCCGACCGTATCAATGAGCAGGTGCTGAATTTCATCCGCGGAAACAAGGAGAAGCCGTTCTTTGTCTACTACCCGACCATCATTCCCCATGTTGCACTTCATGTCCCCGATGAGGAACTTGAACCGTACCTGAAGCTGAAGTGGAACGATCCCCCATTCACCCGCAAAGGTGGCTACGGATATACGCCACACTTTACCCCCCGGGCTGCATACGCTGCCATGATCACGAGAATGGATCGTTACATGGGCAATGTCTTCAACCTCCTCAAAGACCTTGGCCTCGATAAGGATACCATCATCCTCTTTACCTCCGATAATGGGACGACCCACCTCAAGGGTGAGGTTGACTACGATTTCTTTGAGAGTGTCAAGCCACTGCGGGGTCTAAAGGGATCGCTTTATGAAGGTGGTGTTCGGGTGCCAATGATTGCACGCTGGCCGGGCAGGGTGAAAGCCTCCAGTCAATCCGCACGAACCATTGGTGCCGAGGACTGCCTTCCCACCATACTTGAACTACTGGGCCTGGATGACCGGATTCCTGCCGGCGTGGATGGTTTGAGCTTTGCGCCGTCGCTGCTTGGAAAGAAACAGAAGGAACGACCCTTTCTTTACCGTGAATTTTCCGGTTACGGGGGCCAGCAGGCGGTCTGGGTCGGCAAGTGGAAAGGCGTGCGTCAAAAGATGCTACGCAAGAAGAAGGATCCGCTCGAGATCGAGCTTTACGACCTGGATGCAGACATTTCTGAAAGCAGGAATCTCGCCGCTAAACAGCCCAAGGTGGTGGCCGAGATTCGTAAGCTCATGGCTGAGCAACATACCCCCTCCAAGCATTTTCCCATGCGCCCCATCGATTGATTCCTGATTTGGGGTTCAACAATTCTTCAATGAAAACCATGAAACAAATCCTGTTCATTCTCTTAATCGCAACCTCCCCCCTTCACGCCGATAAGTGGGTCAACCTTTTTGACGGTAAATCCATCAATGGTTGGACCCAGCAGGGTGGGGTTGCCAAGTACGCTGTTGAAGATGGTGTCATTGTCGGTACATCCGTTCCCAAGACGCCCAATTCCTTCCTCTGTACAAAAAAGCATTACAGTGACTTTATCCTGGAATACGAGTTCAAGTGTGACAACCGCCTCAACTCCGGGGTTCAAATTCGCTCCAATGCCTACGACAAGGACAAGACGGTCAAGTTTGCCGGAGGGAAGACCCGCAAGATTTCTGCGGGTCGTGTGCATGGATACCAGGTTGAGATTGATGCCAACAAGCCGGACCGTATGTGGATGACCGGAATTTATGATGAAGGACGACGCGGTTGGCTTTATCCGGGGCTTGCCGGCGGGAATGCCGCGGAGATGACCAAAGATGGAAAAAAGACCTACAAACCTGATGCCTGGAACAAGGTCCGGGTGGAGTGCCGGGGTGACCACATTCGGACATGGTTGAATGATGTGGCCCGGGCTGACTTCACGGATTCCATGACGGCCAGCGGTTTTATCGGGCTTCAGGTCCACGGTGTGGGCAAAAACCCAAAACTAGTCGGCGCACAGGTGCGTTGGCGCAATCTTCGAATCCAGGAACTGTAATCATGAAGCCGATCAATCAAATCCTTCTCATCACGGTTTTTGTCGTTGCAGGCTTTTCCTCCGCGGAGGCAAAGGTTCATTTGTTCATCCTGTCCGGGCAGTCCAACATGGCCGGCCTGAATCCATCGCTATCCTTCACTCCAACCGTAGTGAAGGCATTTCCTGATGATGTTTGTCTCGTTCTTAAGAGTGCCCAGGGTGGACAACCAATCCGCCGCTGGTACAAGGACTGGAAGCCTGCCAACGGAGAGGGCCCGAAAGCGGATGGCCTGCTTTACGACAAG
>JABJCN010000226.1 GCA_018668635.1 Opitutia bacterium | reverse complement strand
TCAATCCCTTCCCCTTGCAGATTCTCAGCCAGGATTTCAATCTCCTCGGGAAATTCAACATCACATACAAAGGCACGACGGTTCCCTATGAGTTTCTTGAGAGAATTGAGGCGATCCTCTGAGCGTACGCTATAGACAACGTTGGCACCTTCTTTTTCCAGTGTTTGTGACACTGCCCAGGCAACACTCTTGCGGTTGGCTACGCCAAACACAAGGAAAGTGCGATCCTCAACCCCAAGGAAACTCATTCGGTTTTGTCTCCTTCAACCATGGCAAGTGAAAAGCTGACGGTCATTACGGTTTTGCCATTCCTTGTAATCTTCCCCTTTAGGAAATAAAATTTACCCAGGGTCTCAACATGCGTTGCCTCAATAATCAATTCGTCTCCGGGTTTTACCATGTTCTTGAACTTGGCATCCTTAATGCGAGTAAGGACCGGTGTCAGTGCGGTGGTATCCCCTCCCACGTCAACGTCCAGTTTCCTGGAAAGAAAGACAGCGCCTGCCTGGAAAACAGCTTCACAAAGTAAAACGCCGGGCATAATTGGGTTGCCGGGGTAATGGCCTATGAATTGTGGTTCCTCAGAGCGGATGGTTCGACTTGCTCGAACCCCTGAATCTGAGACCTCAAGAATTTCATCAATGAACAGGAACGGTGGGCGATGCGGGATGATTTGGCAGATGTCTTCAGGCATATATATTATGGATAGCTTCAGGCGTTAAATGATTCAGAACCCAATACATGCCAAGGAACGCCGCAAGTTCATCAACAGCAATGATTGAATATAATCCCTACCCCTCTTCCCGGGCATGACCCATGGACCGGAGGAACTTGTCCACCTTATTGGATACAATGACCCCGTAGTTTATCGTGCCGAGCCAACCGGACATTATAATCCCAACAGATCCGGCATGATACATCCCTCGCACTTTATCTGGAAGTTTTTGTGATACCTTGAGTCCTTCAAATTTGGTCCCAAAGGAAGTTCCTCCAACGTGGCGGGTGTAATAATTTATGGTTCGCGGCGTAGCCGCTTCAATATGGTCAACCTTGCTACGGATATCAGGAATAAATTGCTCAAGAGATGCCAGTGATTCCTCACAAAGTCGTTCTTTTTCCCGCTTGTATTCATCATCTGTAAGGTTCGCCCAGTCCTCCCACTTGGCATTGAGGGAAGCGACAATTGCATACCGTTTCTCCTTAAGGTGTGGACGGGTTTCAGGATAGTAGACACTGAAAGTTCGACTCTTGGTGTTAAGATGGGTCAGTTCATCACTGGAGAAGTCCTTTGCGTCGGATGTAAAGACAAGGTCTCCTATGCGCGGGATTTCCTCACCTTTCTTTATGCCGATATAGACCTGGCAGGAACTGGAATTAACACGAACGTTCTCCACCTCCTTGATGAATTCCGAATCCAGGTTTTCCTTGCCGACCAGATTAAGGACTGTGCTCTTGAGGTTTGCATTTGAAAAGACTGCACGACAAGCGATCTCTCGTCCATTGACCCTGATGCCGGTAACTCGTGACTGACCGTCTATTTTCTCAATGTTGATTTTTTCAACAAGGGATTCCCGGCGGAGATCAACACCATTGCTTTTTGCCTCGGTTACCATCTTCTTGATGAGGGTGTCAGTACCCCCCTGAAATGTGTAGACTCCCTTGTTCATGAAATTGGAGAATACGATACCATAGGTTATGGCCGGATCATCCAATGTAGATCCATTTGCATAAGAGATGGGTTCCATCAGTAATCGTGCCACATCCGGACGACCAGGAAAGAATTGCTCAAACAGATCGCCTATGGTGCGATTATCCTGATCGAAGAAGTCCATCGTGCGAATGTGGTCAAAGAAGTCTTCAATTTTTTCACGGGCAATTTCAAACTTCTCCTGCAGGATTGTCGTGAAATCGTTACGGTCAAACGTGGTCAGGATATTGAAGTTGGGGTTGATGAACCGAACATTCTTTAGCTGGGTGATGAGACTGGCAATCTCCTTGGTCCAGTACTTGCGACACGACTTAATCATGCCAAACGGGAACCCATGAAGGGATATGTCAAAGATATGTCCACCTTTACGCCTGAACCAGGTGGCCAATCCGCCCCACTGGTAGTGGTGTTCAAGGAGCAATACGCTGTGACCAAGCTTTGCGAGGTAATTTGCCCCGGTAAGCCCACCCAGTCCACTACCGATCACAACCACATCATAGTAGTCATCGACGCCCTTTAGCCAATCCTTAGCCATTTAAATAATAATGTTTAAAGCAGTTGGGTCAAAATACCTATTGTATGGCATGGTCTAAAGCAATCCTTTTCGTCATATATTATCAGGTCTCTACCTTTTTCGATATTTCCGTAGCTTGCCAATTGTCCAGCGGATTGGCCTCAATCGTACCCTTGGCCTGAGGAAAAGCCTTCACTGCCTCGATTATCATCCAGATTTCCAGTGCAATGGTTGTCAATCCGATGCCGCCCAGCAGGTAGTTCGGTTCATTGGACAAAAGCCAACCCGGAGCCACAAACAGATTCTGGATCATGGCCCACATGGGCATGACAAGCATGAAGATCATCGGGAGGATGATGAACCACACCGGAATACTTCTGCGCCACAGGTAAAAGGCGACCACAAGGAATGCCAAACCCGCCAGCAGTTGGTTTGTTGCACCGAAAAGCGGCCAGAGAATAAGCCCGCCTTTACCGGCATTGGCAATGCTCCATTCAGCGCCATTATGAGGAACAGCTGCCATCGCAGCAGCAATCACAACAGCTGCGATTGTCGCACCATGACGATTTTCAAGGAAACCCAAAGGGTTGAATCCTCCCCCCTTGGGCCGTATTGTGCCTGCCAGTTCCTGCACCACATATCTCTGCAAACGGCAGGCCGTATCCAGAGTGGTTCCAGCAAATGAGGCAACAAGGACACCCATTAGGGCTATGGCAACCTGAGATGGGAGCCCGAGTGCCATCAGGAAGTTCGCTGAACCATCGACAAATGCACCAACCTTTGCCCCAAGACCCTTGGCAGAGCTCCAGGATTCATAGCGAAACAACCAGGCCGCCTCGCCGGTAAGGATACCGCCATCTGTCTTGATCCCAAGTCCCAATCCGGCCGCGCAGGCCAGGATGACCAGTGTGGCAAGAAATCCTTCCAGTAACATGCCACCGTATCCAACAAATCGTGCATCCGTTTCGCTCTTGAGTTGTTTGCTGCTCGTACCACTGCTGACAAGGCAATGAAAGCCGCTTATCGCCCCACATGCTATGGTTACAAACAGGAACGGGAACATGATTGGAGCGCCGGGGGGATTCATGTTCATCATCGGGGCCGCCATTTTGAGTGCCTGTCGCTCAGACTCCCCTTCCAGTGGAGTCCCACCAACGAAGGATGCAACTACCAATCCCAAGACAATCAATGCCAGTGCGGAAATCAACTGGAGGGAATTAATATAGTCACGGGGTTGAAGAAGTGTCCACACCGGCAGAACGGAGGCTACGTAGGAATAGACAAGAAGAACAACCACCCATGTCCAGATGGACCACGCGGCCATTGACTGGTTGATGTCACCCAGAAAGCCTGTATTCCCGTAAATCACAGAAAGATACATGACCGCCAGTGCGATCAGTGAAGGCACCAGCAATCCAAGTCCCTTTCGGTGTAGAAGGATCCCGATGGACAGGGCTATCGGGATTTGTACAATGCATGGAAAGATTGCCGCTGGATATTGCTTGAAAACAGCAGCGATCACCAGGCCAAATATGGCGAGCACAATTGTCAGTGCCATAACAAGGATCAGCAGGAACAGCAACCTCACCCGCTTGTTTAACACACGACCGGCAATATCTCCAACTGTCTGTCCATTATTGCGAAGACTGACAACCAATGCACCAAAATCATGCACTGCACCAATAAGGATTGAGCCAAAGATCACCCAGAGTAAAGCTGGCAACCAACCCCACATGATGGCAATGGCCGGACCAACGATGGGCCCTGTCCCTGCAATTGATGTGAAGTGGTGACCGAAGACCACACTCTTGTCGGTCGGTACGTAGTCCACTCCATCCTCCAATTTCCGGGAAGGACAGACACGATCCCTTGACAGGGCGAAGATTTTGCTGCCCAACCATTTACCATAGGTATGGTAGGCAACAAGGAAGCCGATTCCAGCAAGGAGGGCTATCAGTAGTACTTGCATGGCAGATTCAGGTTGAATGAATTCCCAATGAAAGATGAGTGTAATTGAGGGATAGTCGACTGAAAAGGAGTCGATAATTTTAAGTACTGACTAATCTTCATTGCTGTGTCGATCCCTCGGGCGAACCCAGAAGGACTCAGCAAGAAACAACCCCATTGCCAAAAGTGCAAACCACGGACCAAGTGGAGTCCCCTTGTTTTCCTCATGACTTATCGGGGTGCCTTTGCTTGAAAGGCTTCCGACTGCCCCGAGACTTTCACTAATTAATTCCACATCAAGAACATCAGGGATTGATTCCTCGTGGGGAGTATTGACTGCCACAAGTTGGTCGTTCCATTGAAATAGACCGGGTTCATTGCCCTTGAAATCTTCGGTTCCATTACCGGTTAGAGTGTCACCCACGGAAATGCGGGGCCATTTACTATCCTTTTGTTCCCCGAATCCTGTGAGTATTTCCCTGACTAAAGGAAGGAAGCTATTCCGTAATGGAAGGTCACTCCACGTCCCATGAAAGCGTGTGGTAAAAAGGAAAAGACTCCCCTTGCCTAGTGGTCGTTGAAGCAAAAGCGGATCTCCGTCCTCAATGCTCAGGATGGTGCGAATTTCGCCTCTTGGTCGAAGGGCTACAAATTTGTGCACCTGTGAGAGATAGAGGTCTTTTCCGGCATCACCTGCGAATAACCTGCCTAAGGGGTTTGATTCTGGAAGACCAGCAAGTCGGTAGGGTTGCATACCGCGACCGGAACTTTCCTTGAGTCCCCTGTAATCTGCTTCAAGAAATTTATTTTCCCGAAGTATTGAAAGCATTTCTGCCGGTGAACTGCCGGGAGTAACCACAACCTTCCCTCCGGACATTGCATGGTCAAGAATAAGACTTAAATCATCCTTCTTTAAATGTTTACCGAAGCCGGGTATAAAAACGGCCTCCCGATCGGGAGCATCTTCATTTTCCTTAAAGGAATGATGGGTGACGAGGTATTTCTGCCATTCATTGGCTGTTGCACTAATTATAGCTGTGCGAAGGAAAAAGGCCTCTTCTTCACCAATCTTGTCTCCATTGGGGGTAAGAAAAAACTCAACCTTGCGAGCAGGCGGGGCCATCAACCAAAAATGATATACATTGTCTGGCGCATAGACATCTTCTCCAATGCTGGCTTTTGCCTTAAAGTACTCGTCTCGTGGAAGGAGGAACTGAGCCTGGCCGTTCTGGTCGGGTTTCAACGCAATTTCCTTGATCCATTCATCGCTTCCGGCCTCAAGTTTTACTTTTAGGTTCTGCTCTTCGCCTGTTTGATTGGCCAATTGGACCCAGATTCGTATTTTTTCATCTGCAGCCGGTGAAGTGCGGACACCAAGGATCGAGATATTACCGCCACGTTTTTGACCAACAGGTATCAACTTTAAAGCGATTCCAAGACTGTCCAGTTGAGCGCTTGCAAGCTGCCAGTCACTGGACTGGAAATCTGATATTATAATGAGTTTCTGCGATGCACCCTCAGGGGAAAACAGGCTGATGGCCTCGTTAATTGCTTTTTGTGGATTCCCCTTGAATTGGCGAGTCTTCGTGGGGTCATAACCTTTGAGGAACGCGAACCCCTCCTCTCCCGGTAGAGTTTTATCGGAAAAGGTAATGGCACCGAGGCCACCCTCTTCCTCTTGAATGACTTTTAAAAGTGAATCACTGACCTCGGCAGGAATACCCCAACCGCCCATGCTTGAAGAATTATCAATAAAGACAATGGTCTCCTCCCCATTGACAGAGGGAATGGCATCCTGCGGCAACCACCGAGGCCCAGCCACACAAATTATTGCTGCAGCCAAAAGCAACAAGCGAAGTAAGAGTAGTAGCAGATCTGTCGGCCAACTTCTTCCTTTTCGGGGAATCTGGGAGATACGAATAAAACGCAAGGATGGGAAGGAAAGACGCTTTGTTGTGTGCCTGTGAACCATATGGGCCAATACGGGAAGTGCCAGTCCTGCAAGTCCCCAGAGTAACCATGGATAAGTGAATGTTAGCATGGCTTAGTGATTCCCGTTATCCCCGTCGCTCACGATGATGAAGAAAGAAGCCAAGCGCTTCACCAAGAGATTGACTCGTATGAACCCGCATGTGTTGAGCACCTACTCCGGCCAGGGAATCATGGAGTTTTTTGCAGAATCCATTCATCCGTTGCTGGTAATTTTCGCGTATTGCCTCAGGATACGCGGGGATGAATTTTCGTTCTTCCATGGCAGAAAATTCCAGAGCCTCATTGTACGGGAGATCCAGTTCGTCCGGATCCAGTATTTGTAATGCGAGACTGTCATACCTTATGGATTGGCCAAACTTGAGTAATTCCGGTAATTCAGACTCAGCCTCAAGCATGTCAGAGAAGAACAAGACGATCCCCCTGCCTGGTAGACGGTTCAGCAGGGTCGACCAACCATTTTTGTGACCACTCTGCCCTTCCGGCTTGAGTCGATTTAATGCGTGGTACACCGCCTGTAGATGGTCTTGTCCCGTACGAGGCTCGATCCACTCATTAATTTCCTCACCATAAGCATAAAGCCCCACCGCATCCCCCTGCCGGTTAGCAAGGTAAGCAAGTGCTGCCGCCGCCATGCTTGCATAACGCAATTTATGGCACGGGCTTCTTGATCCCTTGTAGGACATTGATGCCGAGGTGTCCAGTACCAGGTAGCATGTCGTATTTGTCTCCTCCTCAAACGTTTTGCTGTATAAATTATTACTACGTGCAAATACCTTCCAGTCGACAAACTTAAGGTCCTCTCCCGGGGAATAGTTTCTGTACTGGAAAAACTCAGTTCCACGACCATGGTGTATACTCTTGTGCAATCCACCATATACACCCTCCGCAACCATTCTGCCCAAGAGATTGAAGTCCTCTATCCGGGAAAGTGCAAAAGGATCCAGAAGATCGGTTCTTGATGAGGATTTATCCACAATTGAAGGGGGTTCACCTACATGGCGGGGTAGGCGGACAAGTCAGGCTCAAGCATTCTCCGGAACTTCCTCAAGGAGGCGTGCTATAATTGCATCACTGGTGATGTTTTCTGATTCAGCCTGAAAGGACGGAAGAATACGATGTCGAAGTGCAGCTTGTGCCATTGCACGAACGTCTTCAATGGCAACTGTAAGGCGACCGTCCAGTATTGCCCGGGCCTTGCCGGCAAGTATTAGCGCCTGGGATGCGCGTGAACCGGCCCCCCATTTAACTTGTTTTCGAACCCAGTCCCTTGGGTTCCCATCGATGGGGCGGGATGCGGCAACGACACGAACAGCGTAGGATATCACATGATCTGACACAGGCACTTGTCGCACAGCGTTCTGCAGTTCCTGGATCTCCTCGCCAGACAGGACGGGTGACATGTCATCTGTTGGCGGGGAAGTTGTGGCAGCAACCATTTTGATCTCATCTTCGACTGAAAGAAAATCAATAACGGAATTGAGAAGGAAACGATCCAGCTGGGCCTCTGGGAGCGGATAAGTACCTTCCAGTTCTATCGGGTTCTGGGTCGCCAGAACAAAGAAAGGTTGCTCCAGTGGATGAGTGCTGCCAGCAGTTGTGACCTGTCTTTCCTCCATTGCCTCCAAAAGAGCTGCCTGTGTCTTTGGCGGGGTTCGGTTGATCTCATCGGCTAATACAACGTTGGCAAAGATCGGTCCCTGAACGAATCGAAATGCACGTTTTCCTGTGGTCACATCTTCCTCAAAGACCTCCGTCCCAAATATGTCTGATGGCATGAGGTCCGGCGTGAATTGAATGCGCTTGAATGAAAGACTGAGGCACCTGGAAAGAGAATTGATGAGCAGCGTTTTGCCTAGACCCGGGACCCCGGTCAGGAGACTATGCCCTCGGGCAAGAAGGGTAATGAGCAGTTCATCAATAATATCCTGCTGGCCGATAATAACCTTTCGTAATTCAATTTGGAGGCGCTCTTTTACATCAGCGGCCTGTTTTACAATGTCGTTTTCGCTCATTTATTCAGGAGTTGGGTTGAGGATAAATTATTAAAGAGGGATGATTTTCAGCGATTATTATCGGTCTTTCCTGGCCAAACATCCGTACGAAACGGAGAGGCGGGCAATCCGGCTTTGTTTCCCAGATTATGCTGGGCATCATGACTCCATGCAAATCGGACAGACACAGGATTGCGGACCAAGCGGGAGGATACAGCAATGGTTTTGCCCCCTCCTAGAATTTCTGCTTTTGCAGGATGGAAAACCTGGTCGTCACCGGCGATTGTGAAATATCGAAGTGATTCATTGTCAGTTGAGACTATTCCATCTCCAGTGTAATCAAACTCCAGAAGGATTCTGTTTTTATCAACCCGATAGTCCTTGTATATGGGGCCGGAGGGAAGCAGCTCCTTCCTCCCATAGGTCCCATTCAAGGCCCAAAGTGCCAGGCGTCTGCCAACTTCTTTTTTATTTGAAGGATGAATGTTTCGCAAATCACCAATGTCAGATGTAACAACCATGCCAGTATTGGGGACATTACGGAATGTCATTAGTTGGGCTTCCCATAGCTCGGGACACATTTCATTGGGGTAGCGACTATATCGAAAAGGGGCAATCTGCACAAAAAGGAAGGGGAAATCCCCTTGTCCCCATCGATCCCTCCAATCCTTGATATGTGCGGGAAATAATGCCTGATATTGTCGTGCACGGAAGACATTGGATTCTCCCTGATACCATATGGCCCCGCGAATAGAAAATGGAATGACAGGGTTGATCATACCATTAAATAGGCTACCCGGATGATTCGGCTTTCCGGCGGGGTCAGATGGCGCCCGAGGTTTAAGAGGCACTTTTTTACCTGTCTCAATCGCTTTTTTTCGTCTATTCTCCCAACCGTTTATTCGGCCGATATAGGACTTCTTGTTCGCTGTAAATGCATTTACACGGGACTCCCCCTTGTCCAGTATGGGGCGGGCATCCTTAACGCGCTCAAGTGCGGCAACCGAGGTCCATCCTTCAATTGGACTGCCACCCCATGTACTCTGAATCAGTCCAATGGGGGTTCCAGTCTTGATCTTCAGGTTTCTTCCAAAAAAATAAGCAACAGCAGAGAAGTTCTTGGCTGATTGCGGATTACAGGAGACCCAGGTTCCCTGGCAATTCTCCTGAGGCTTTCCAGATGCTTGGCGCTGAATTTTAAACAACCTGATTTTTGGAAACTCTGCTTCGGCTATTTCCTTGCTGCTATTGTGGCTTCGCGCCAATGGCCATTCCATGTTTGACTGCCCGGAACAAACCCAGACCTCGCCAACCAGGATATCTTGTATTGTCAGCCGATTTCGACCGGTAAAGACCATCTGGTGAGGTCCCCTTCCCTTGACAGGTTTAAATTCAGCTTTCCATTTACCCGCATTGTTGGCACGAAGCCTGAGCTTTTGTCCTGCAAATTCGATTTCGATGGATTCCCCCGGACTGGCCCACCCCCACACCTTTACCGGTCGTCCATCCTGGATAACCATATGATCTGAAAAGATTGCCGGAAGTCGAACAATGCCTTTTACTGGCGCAGAAAATAATATAGCCAGGAAAGGAAGCCAAATGAGGTGTGCTTTTAACATTATTTTAAGCTCAGATGGTTTGGTGATTTTACAGATCGAGTCCAGCATTGATTTATACTATCCTTATTTGTTTGTATCCTCGTCTTGATTTGATGAATGAAAGATATATTCCCTGTGTCATGATTTTGAAAACAATAAGTTGGAATATGTTCAAGCTCCTGCTGATTTCCTGTGCAATTCACTCCTTGTATTATCAGGGGCATGCACAGTCTGATGCAGGGGGATTAGAAACCTTTAATCCGGAGGATGAACTTGAGATGCGTGGTCATTACAGACTTCGCGGCAATTGGAAGTTCAATATCTATCACAAAAAGAACCAGACAAGCAAATGGCTCCAGATAGGGCAACGAAGTGGTGATTGCATCCTGAAATCCTACAATGAAAAAGAGAAAAGGCTGTTGATTGAAAAAGATGGCGCAATGGGTGGCTTGAGCCTAAATAAGATCGAGGCAGCATCTGGCACTGCTGCGACGACTCCAGCGAGTGGAGGCAACAGCATTACATCAACCAACCTGCGCTTCAAGAATGGTCTTTATTATGAATTGGGAAAAGAGGATACGCCTTTCACTGGAAATGCCACAAAGAAATATCCCACAGGGAAACCCTGGTATCAACGGGGGTACAAGGACGGCAAGAAACACGGTGCAACAATGGAATGGTTCCCAAATGGGCAAATCAAGTACAAGATGCTCTATACAGACAATCAGCGGACAGGAGTCTGGACTTACTGGAATCAGGAAGGAAAGGTCACGGCCAAACGGCAGTATGAAAAGAATCAGTTTGTCAAAAACCTACCTTTGAAATAGAATCAATTCACTCAACTAGATCAACCACTCAGGAATAACCCGGCCGGCAACATCTGTGAGCCTGAAGTCACGGCCCTGAAAGCGGTAGGTAAGTCGTTCATGTTGAATCCCGAAGAGATGCAACATGGTGGCATGTAGGTCGTTGGGATGAACCGGGTTCTCCTCAATTCCCCAACCAATTTCATCTGTTTTTCCGTAGACCTGTCCGCCCTTTATGCCACCACCGGCCATTAGCATGGAAAAACTGAAGGGGTGGTGGTCGCGACCCGTGTTCATCTTTCGCCCCCCGCGGTTTTCGCCGAGGGGGGTGCGCCCGAACTCGGACCCCCAGACCACCATGGTTGAGTCGAGCAGACCACGCTGCTTGAGATCCTTGATGAGGGCAGCGATCGGTTGATCCACGGCTCCAGCGTTGTATTGTAGTTCAGGATCAAGGTTGCTGTGGTGATCCCATGATGCGTGAATGATATTGATGAAACGTACGCCGCGCTCCACCATTCGTCGAGCTAGCAGGCAGTTGCGGGCGAAGTCCTTATAAGTCTCGCCACTTTTGCCACGACCTCCAATACCCTTGGGTTCCTCTCGATTCAGTCCGTATGCCTCCAGGGTGGTGGCTGATTCTCTGGAGAGGTCGTTAAGCTCGGGAGCCGAAGCCTGCATTCTGCCGGCCAGTTCATAAGCTGCAATGCGGGCGGCGATTTCCGGGTCATGAATTTTTTCGAAACGCCCTTGGTTGATTGAATTGAGGGTGGAGAGGCCCTTTTGCTGCAAGGCAGGTGGCAGGCCCTTCGGATTGTCCAGATTGAGTACCGGTTCCCCCTTGGTCCGAAAAAGAACCCCCGCATAAGTGGAGGGAAGGAAGCCGCTTTGCCAGAGGGTAGCTCCGCCACTTGATCCTCGACCGGCGTTGAGCACAACGTAACCGGGGAGGTTGCGGGACTGACTTCCCAGGCCGTAGGTGACCCAGGAGCCCATTGTTGGCATGCCAAAGCGGGATACCCCGCACTGCATCTGCAGTTGACCGGGGTGATGATTGAATTCTTCCGAGTGCATGGAGCGCACCATCAGGATATCGTCCGCAACGGAACCCAGGTGAGGTACTAGGTCGCTGAACTCCATGCCGGACTGACCGTATTTCTTGAAGGTTCTCTTGGTGCCCATGAGGGTCGCCGTGGCAGGCTTGATGAATGCGAATCGAGCCTTATCGAGAACACTCTTGGGGAGGCTTTGCCCAGCCATCTCGTTGAGTTTGGGTTTGGGGTCAAAGAGATCAACCTGAGAGGGAGCCCCTGCCATGAAGATGAAGATGCAGGCCTTGGCTTTGCCTTCAAAATGGGGCTTATTAGGCATCATTGGGTCTTTGAATCCGACTTTATCGGGCGCTGCCAGCAATCCTTCATCAGCAAGAAGGGAGGCCAGAGCGACACCACCGAGGCCGGATGCCGAAGTGGCAAGGAATTCGCGACGCGTATTCAGGAGATGTCTTTCGATAGGATTCATGTTTCCAAAGTTATTCCCTGGTTAGAAATTCATCCATGTTCAGCATGATTCGAACTGTAGCGGCCCAGGCTGCGGTCTCAGTATTATCGGCGAAAGTCTTTGCATCCTCAGGATATTTTTCATACCATGTGCGAGATTCTTGAAGCAGGTTGAGGAAAGCCCTTGTTTCATTCGGTTCAGGCCAGCGGGACACGCAGAGTCGAAAGCCATGGGCAATGCGTTTTTCATCCTCAGCCGGAGCTTCCCTGAGAATGCGTCTTGCGAAGGCTTTGGCGGCTTCGGTATAGGTGGCGTTATTAAGAGTGACGAGGGCCGCGAGGGGTGTGTTGGATCTGTTGCGTTTCACGCATGCCACATTGGAGTCAGGGCAATCGAAGGTTAGCAGGTTTGGGTGTGGAGAGGTGCGTTTAAAGAAGGTATACAAGCCACGCCGATAGCGGTCCTCCCCTTTACTTGTATTCCATTTAAAGCTATTGGCGTAGGAAAGACTCGTTATGCCCGCGGGCATGGGAGGAAAGACGCTGGGGCCACCTAATTTGTCAGATAGCAGTCCGGCCACCGCGAGGTTTAGGTCGCGAATAACCTCGGCCTCCACGCGGAAGCGGTTTTGGCGATGAAGGAGCTCGTTATTGGGGTCCAGATCGGCGAGCTCCGAACGATGAGCAGAGGATTGCCGATAGGTGGAGGACTGGACGATAAGCCGGATCAATTCTTTGCGCGACCACCCGGCATCGTGGACGAAGTGGTGCGCAAGCCAGTCCATCAAGGCAGGATGGGTGGGCATATCCCCGCGTATCCCAAAATCATCGATGGTCCGAACAAGCCCTTGACCAAAAAGATGAGACCATACTTGATTTACTACCACTCGCGGGGTGATGGGGTTATCTGGATCGACCAACCAACGGGCAAGGTCGAGACGATCGCCCGGGCCTTCCTTGTTTCTTGGCTTGAAGGGATGGAGCAGGTTGAGTCCTCCTGCCTGGACTTCGTGCATGGGTTGCTTGAATTCACCACGTCGAAAGACGTTTGTCTTGCGTGGGGTTCCTCTACGTTGGGTGATGACTCTTACATTCGTGGTCGATGCCTTGGGGGCTTTTTTACGCATGTCCTCCAATTTTTTTAACATCTTGTTTATTTGGGAATCCGTTTTGGCGTATTGGTCCGCCAAAAGCTTCTGTTCTTTTGCATTGCGCTTGGTCGCGTCGACGAGCAGGGCCTTGCGCACACTCTCCGGCACTATTTCATTGGATTGCTCTCCTGAAACGACCATCACACGGAACCGTCCAATGACGTGCCTGGAACCATAGAGTTGGGCCATCTCAATACGCAAGCCACCTGCTTCCTCGGACGGAAGAGGCTTTGTCAGGCGAAAGGTGGCTTGGTGGTTTTTCCCCATTTGCGGGCTGATCGCCCAACCTGTTTCATTTTTCCCGTCGATCGCTGCCTGGATGGGACATTTGTCTTGAGAAAAGTCTGCCCTGGCCAAGGAAAAAGGGAGTGGGCGTTTCTTTTTGGGGTCCACCAAATCAACGGCGAAGGCACGAAATTCGCTCAAAACGAAATTACCGTGCGCAGTTAGGCCAGGCCCTTTGGCCGGCAGTCTCGAATCCGTTAGCGCTTCGACCCGAAACCCGGTCAGTGGCTTGCCTCCTGTGTCCGCTGAAAAGTTCAAGGCGAAGGTGGCTTTGTCAGGAATTAGTTTTTCCACGAATACACTGCCGTCCTCGAGCGAAAGAAACTGATAACCATCTTGCTTGGGCAAGGAACCAAGTTTTATTCGGTGATGGACCACGGGGTCCTTGATTACGGCCAAGCGTGCCCTGGTTTGCTCTTCCCATTTTGTTTGTGCCTCCTTGCTAGAAGCCAACAACTTCTTTATTTTTTTCTCGAGATCAGCTACATGCTTGTCGTGGACAGCCTTGTCTTTTTCGTGCTTTGATAAAGCTGCGTTGGAACCCGGAAGGGCGTAATTGGTTTCATCGCCGTTGTTATAGAAAGCGAAGAGTTGATAGTATTCATCTTGGGCGATATTATCATACTTATGATCGTGGCAGCGGGCGCAGGTCAGGGTGAGACCCAGCCAGACAGAACCAGTTGTCTCAAGGCGATCCATGACTGCCGCCACTCGCCATTGCTCCCGATCAGTACCACCTTCAGTGTTGGTCAGTGTCTGCCGATGAAATGCTGTGGCCAGGCGTTGCTTGGGAGTGGCCTCGGGGAGCAGATCGCCTGCCAGTTGCTCCACCGTAAATTGATCATAGGGAAGGTCTTCATTGATCGCTTCGATCACCCAATCGCGGTAACGCCAAGCATTTGGTCTGGCCCTATCTTTTTCGTAGCCATCAGAATCTGCGTATCGGGCCATGTCCAACCAATGTCGAGCCCAGCGCTCCCCAAAACCGGGCGAATCAAGCAAATTATCAACGAGGTTCCTGTAGGCATTGGGGCTCTTGTCATGCAAAAATGCCTCAACATCCTTCAGTGGAGCAGGCAACCCCAACAAGTCATAGTATAGTCGTTTTATAAGGCTTATGCGACTCGCTTCAGCTGAAGGTTTGATCTTCTCCTTTTCTAGTCCAGCCAGAACAAAACGATCGATCGAGCCCTTAACCCAGTCCGCCTCCTTTACTTCTGGCGGCCTGCTACTGACAACAGGACTATAGGCCCAGTGTTGTTCATATTGGGCTCCATCGGCAATCCATTGCTTGAGCATTTCCTTCTCCTTCCCGGTAAGGGTCTTCCCGCTCTTGACCGGAGGCATCCGACTTCCCTCATCTCTTGAGAAGACGACTTCAATTAGTTTGCTCTGATCCGGTTGACCAGGAACGACTGCCCTGTAACCATCAAGGCTTGCTGTAGCCCCGGCAAAAGTATCGAGTCTCAAGCCACCTTTGCGGTGTTTTTCATCTGGGCCGTGGCATTCGAGGCAGTTTTGAGCGAGAAGTTGTTGGGCGTTCGTGATAGAACGTTCAGCCAGCAAGCTTGCTGGAAATAGTGAAATCGTAAGCAGGGAGAAAAATGAGCACCTGAATTTCATTGTGTAAAACCAAAGCTTTGTCGGATTACTGAAATTGTAGTTCAATTGTTTTTAAAATTAGCCTTTGGCAAAATGGAATATTAATTCCTCTTGAAATCCATAATTAATAAAGGCCGTACACATGTAGCATTTTCGTCAATTATAATTTATCCCACAAGTGATTTATTCGTTAAAAAAAGGCTTGAAATAAATGCATTTAGGCTGTTTGCTTGTCCTTTTACAATTCCTCGGTTTATACGCTGGTTCTACTTTATATTAAAAATGAAAAATCGACTTTTTTCCGTTTCCTTAACGCTATTACTTGTCACCATATGCAATGGTTCACTAAGCATTGGCTTATCATTACTATATGACAACAATGACTTGGGGTCCGAAATAGGTTTTGCTCCTAAGGTTGATTGGCAAATAACCGATAATGACAGCTTAAATCACACACTGCAGGCTGAGCTTGATTTCCTGAGTATGGAAGGCAAAAAAGGAGTGGTGATGTATGACGGAAGTGCAAAACCTCTTATGCTCAACTACTTAATGGACTGGAATCCCGGTGATATCTTTGGGCTGTATGCTGGTGCAGGTATTGGATTATCGTTTAATTCCATGACAAATGAGGCTTCCAAAAAAGAAGTAGAGTCAACTGATTTTGCTTGGCAGTTTCAACTTGGAACCAGTCTCACATTTGCGGAAAGCTATAAGATTAACCTTGGTTATCGCCACCTGAACACTGCTGAAGTAAACGATGTCGAGGGTGGTCACAATATAATCGACCTAGGCTTTCGCTTTCAGTTCTGATTTCCTTCTAATAATTTCAAACAAAAGCCCTCGGCCGAAACAAATCGGATCCGGGGGTTTTTTCTTTTAGTTGATATTGGACGCATAGAACATATATAGTTTTAGATAATATGCTCAACCGGCATCATTTTTTTATTATTTCGGCATACCTTTTAATCAGGATTCAAATCGGTGCTGGCGTACTGTCCGAAGATTTGATCAGTTATGTTCACACACGCGTGGATGATCACTTTCTTTCCTATCAGAAAGAGAAGACTTTTTCCGTTAACGAAAGCGGCGTGATTGTAGCCATTGATCCCAGAGGTGCCGTGCCGGACGATCTTCTGATTTATCCGCAGGCCCCTGAAGAGACCCTGGATGTTCTTTTTGTAGACAGGGTGGAGGGGCAACTATATTATAGAGCCT
>JABJCN010000152.1 GCA_018668635.1 Opitutia bacterium | reverse complement strand
TTTTTATATTGGTTTGCGTCAGGCCAAGGATGGTAAATCGGCTGGTTCTGGCTCGGGTAAACAGTTGGCGGATGGGGGTGTTCAATCCGGAAAGCCGGGCGGCAGGGATGATGCGGCCAATAGATACATCACGACTTCCGCCATGGTTGTTGGGACGGGCTCCGGTGGTTTCCTGTCAGGCAAGGGGGCTTTCCTCGCCATTGATCCGGTTTATCTTGAAGCCAATCCTCTGACTTTGGATGAAATCAGGAACAACCTTGGGCCAGCCCTCCTTAGTGACAACCTCGTAAATCGAAATATCGTCATTGCCGACATGCTGGCACGCCTTACGCCGGGGAATGCCGTTGACGTGCTCAGGGTTTTTGAAAACACCCCGCCTGCATATCACACGGACAATAATTACCGGCTTTTTCTTCACTCATGGGCCAGGGTCGATGGCGGGGCAGCCCTCGATTATATCATGAACAACCCGGATGCCCATCGTGTTGGCGGTGGGGAGATTTGGGCCATGTCCGGGTGGACCCAGTCAGACCCGGATGCGGCGCTGGAATTTGTCGAATCACGGGAGAAACCGGATCATGGATTGTATCACGGACTCATTCGTGGCTGGAGTCGCGTCAACCTGCAGGCGGCCAGTGATTATGTTGAGGGCTTGGATGATCGCAGGTTGAAACATCGACTGGTTGGCTCACTGGGTGAATCCTACATGGAGCAAAAAGGGGTGCAGGGTGCTTTGAACTGGGTCAACCAGGTTGCGCAGGGCAGTGGTGACAAGGACTTTACTCAGGCAACTTTTGATGATGTGATCCGTCGGTCTGCACACCGGGATGCGACACTTGTGGCCGATTGGATAAGTTCCAACTCCAACCACGATCAAATCAAGCCCTGGCATTTTGAATACACTGCAGGCAACCTGGCAAATTCAGATCCTGCCAGTGCTGCAAGTTGGCTTGAGGGACATGCCAGTGATGATCGGGTTACCGGAAACGCCGCACACCGTGTCATTTCACAGTGGGCGGAGGATGATCCCCTGGAGGCATCAAGTTGGGCGGATTCCCTGCGCGACACCAAGTTTTTTAACAAGAGCCTGACCGAAGGACTCGTGGGGGTCTGGGCCCGTGAGGATTCATCAGCAGCACTAAAGTGGGCCGACACTCTTGAACTCAACCTCAGGCGGCCGGCACTGGGGAGAATCGTTGGTTCTGTTCCGCATGACCAACTGAAATCCATGGGTGACTGGATTCGTAATGCCCCCTCCGAGAACGTCATGGATGGAGCCCGGGCTGCCTATGCCCACAGGATGGCCGAGGAGAATCCTCTTGAGGCACTCGACCAGGCATTGTTGATGACAGATGCCCTTGGGCGTGAAAAGGTCACTGTTGGAATTGCCCAAAGGCTTTATCGGCAGGACCCGGGGAGTATTCGGGACTGGCTACCAACCAGCGGACTGAGCGAAGCTGCGCAACAACGCGTGACCAGGTCGGTGGACCATGGGAATCCGAAAAGTCGTGATCGAACAGCCAGGTAGCCCCGGTTGGGTCAGGTCAGATGTAGAACCGGGCTCCGGGAGTCTAGCTCTCGATGTCGGGAAAAAGTCCAAGGAGGAAGTCCACAGTATCGAGTACATCCTCCTCCAGTGCATGAATCTCGCCAGTAAAGGGTGAATCCGGAAGCAGTGTCACCAAGTCCGCCGGCGTGGGTACACTCGGAATCTCCGCACTTTGAATTGTTTGTGGCTGTTGGGCCGGTGGTTTGAAAGTTGAGGTGACGGCAAAGATCAAAGCCAGTGCCATGCAGGCGGCAAATACAGGAAACAAGGCCGGGCGGTTGGAGTTTCCTGCTTCCCTAAAGGATTGCCGTATCGCACGTAGGGTTTGTTGACTGGATTCAGGGGAGGGCGGGGCATCCCATTTACCGGCATCATTGCGGAGTCGTTTACCGAGGATTTCCCTGTTGAATTGCGATGATTTCTTCATGGTGTTAACTGGTGGAAAGTACGGGTTTCATTCTGGTCGCATGGGAGTGCGTGGATGGATGGTGGTCAAAGCTGGCGGCAAGTTTCTTTCGGGCCCGGTGCAGGAGGACCTTCACCCCGGGTATTGTTTTCCCCAAGGTTCGGGCGATATCCCTGACGGACAGATCCTCCCCGTAGTGTAACCATAATACGGCATACTGGGAATCATTGAGGAGTTCTCTTGCGGATGACCACAAGTTGTCACGTTTATCGTTGGACTCTGCCACGCTGGCCGGTCCCGGGGATGAGTCCTCAATTTCCGGCATGATTTGCTCCGTTGGCCGATGCTTGCGCCAGGCGGATGCAGCCAACCGGTTGGCGATGGTGAACAGCCAGGTCGTAAATGCGTATCTGGCGTTGTATCGGTGAATCTTGCGGCAGACTATGATGAACGTTTCCTGCAGCAGGTCTTCAGCCAGGGCATGATCATGCATTCGTGAAAACAGGAAACGATGCAACCGTTGTTCGTGCCTCAGGAAAAGGGACTCCATGGACCTTATACAACCATTGGCCGCATCTGCCGCCAATTGGGAGTCGGAAGGCTGGCCTCTTACTTCCTGCATTCCAGTTCGCCTGATTACATGTCCCTGGAATGATTTATTCCTTGGATTCCTTCCATTTCTTCCTTTTTTCCTGCCAGCGTTGCCTGGAGCCTTTTCTTTGCTCCCGCATGTTGTCGCCGATTGCAATAAGTTCCTGTGTATCCATGCGAAATGCAACCTTGAGAAGATTATCATTCCTCTCGACAATAAAGGCATTGGTCAGTTTGGCCACATCCGGTTGCTTGTCCCGCTGGAGCGAACCAATAGCCAGAATGCCCCGGATGATGCTTTCTATCTGTTGGCAGGAGTCTGCATCCTTTGCTTCAAGAAACATGGAAGCTTTGGAAATACCGAGTGACTCGCCCATTGCGATGCCGCTACGGGAAGCCATTTTAAGCATGGCGGCCTTCGGGTTATTCTGGATTTCCGATAATGCGGAAAAGTCGCCGTAGGCAATCATCATGGGGTTATCCAGTTCTTCTGAAAGGGAACGCATGCCCTCACCAATCTTGATGGATGCAGTTTGTCCATCCAGCACATCAATGGCACCCTCAATCAGTTCTTTGGTCTGGGCCACGAGAATGGTGCCTTTCCCATGAAAGCAGACGTGGGCTTGTTTCCCGGGTCTTTTACCGGGCATACTATGGATTTTACGTCCATTGTAGGATGACTTCGAGTATTCTTGGTTGAGTTTGGCAAAGCCGATCATTTTCTGCTTGTCCACCTCAGCGTGAATGACAAGGACACCATTATCCTTTTCCCCATTCCCGTAGAGGGTCGCCCCATGCATTCCCTTATCCAAGTCGATGCCGTAAGTTTCCTTCATTTCCTGAAGCTTTTTCTCTACTTCATCTCCCATCCACTTTGACCGGGCATTCTGTCCAGTCTGTGAATTACGGAAGGCGTCAAGGTCCATGTGCAACATCCATTTGGAGTCGGCAGAGATGTGTGCAGGGTTGAGCTTTGCGCCCGACAACAGGGCGAGGGGACTGAATAATATAAGGGGGATAAGTACTTTTTTCATGGTTCGTTTCTGGTCGGTTTAATAAATTGTCTACAAAACCTTAATACGCATTGGCGATGTAAAAGGTTACACCTATTGCCAATATATTTTGAGATGCCTTGTGACCGGATGCGATTTCGGGTTTGGAGTTTAGGATTTATCCGCAGATTACGCAGATAGAACGCAGATTGGGAGAAGGTGGATGGGGGGATACAGAGGGGTTATGGAGTGTGTGTATATTGAGTTGTTGTGTGAGGGTTGATATGAGCACTTATATACAGTTGGTGATTGTGTTGTTGTGTTGTTTTTTTTGGTTTGTCCGCAGATTACTCAGATGGAACGCAGATTGGGGGAAGTTGCGGTTTGACGATCCTGATGTAAATCCGTGGTTCAGGCATTGTTGGCGGCCTTTGGTTGTTTTGGGAATTGTCCTGCTGCGAATTATTTAATATTACGCACATGTGGTGCGCCTGATTTTTTTGATTTTGTTGACAAAATGGTGTGTGTGTTTTTTCTTGTTGGAACCTTGTTCTGTCGCCTGAAACCTTATTTTTTCCTTTAGCCATGCTTTCATCTATGCGTTTTCCTGTTCTCTGTCTTGTCCCGTTATTGATTGCAACCAACCTTGCCCTTGGTGATGTGGTCCGGAATGGCCTGCGTGGCGAATGGTTGGGGGATGCCGGAATTTCCCGGGCGGGGGATTTTCCTCTGGTCCTTGAGGCCAATGACACATGGGAGGACACGGTAGCCAAGGCTAAGCTCACGGTTAAGGATACCGATGAAGCCCAGGATTTGCAGGTGGTTGAAGCAACCACTGGTGCGACAAGTGCAGTTTCCCTGACGGGCATCACCCCGAATGCAAGGCTTGAGGGGGTTGCCTTTATTGCGAAGGACGGGAATGCCGAGGCGCAGCCGGTAACATTCGAGTTTTGGTACCGCAATGGCGATCTTTCCAAGGATGTAACGCTATTTGAGACCGGGGGTACCGCCTATGGCTCATCCCTGACAATCGGTGACGGGGGTATTGTTGGTGATGACGGTGAAGACCAGTTGGAACGCAGGGATGATCTCCGTTTTCGACTTGGAGGAGGAAGTAGTGCTGCCAGTGCTTCAGTGACCGTTGACCTTCCGAATTCAGCCGACACGGAGTTTGTGCACATTGTGGCCGTCTATGGCGGGAACGGTTCCCATGTTTACATCAACGGTTCCCTAGCCGGCAGTGGCACTCCCAGCAACAAGATCAAGTGGCAGGGAGGGAATACTGCTGCGTTGCTTGGTCAGGCTGGGGGCGCTACCGGTGGCGGTGGCGGTGCGGGGGACCTACCGTTTGTTGGTGACAATGATGGGGCCGGTTCGGTTTCCGTATTTCGCTGGTATGGCCGGGGGCTTTCAACGGCCGAAGTCGCTATCAACTATCTTTCCGACGTTGGCATGCCATTGGCAGACAAGGTCTTTGCGCACTGGAAACTGGACGATGCCGTGGATGCGACCACTGCCTTGGATGTCAAGGGGGCCGTTGACCTGACTGTTACGGGCGCGGTTGCCGGTGGCGAAGGTATCATTGGCGGTGCATTTTCCTTTGACGGGGACGGGGATCATCTGACCAAGGTGCTGGACGTGAACAAGACCCATGACATGTTTGCTGTCACGATTTGGGCCAAGGCCGTCGCGGCAAACCAGCCGAACTTTACGAGTGTTTTCAACAGCGGTTCCTCCGGGAAGGATTTCCAGTTGGATATCAATGCATCCAAGTATCGTTTCCTTGGTGACAGCGATCAGGCCAACTTCGGGAATGTAACCACGGAATGGATGCACCTTGCTGTCGTTCATTCCGGTACCGTTGCCACTCTCTACATGGATGGCAGTAAGGTGAAGACGGTCAACACCACGGACAATGTCTTTCAACGCTACCAGATCGGTATAAACCGGGGACAATCAGAAACATTCGAAGGATTGCTGGATGATGTCGGGCTATGGGGGTATCCATTGACAGACCAGGAAATTGCCGCCATCCAGGGGTTGGGTCGCCTGTCGGGTGTTTCCCTTGAGGATCCCGCCATCCAGGCAGCCCTTGACCTGCAGCCCGGTGGGAGAATCACCGATGTGGGACCGGATAAGCATTCCTGGGCCCATGTGGCCGGGTTGGCCGGTGCCGTGGGTAGTGTTACCGGCTCGATCAATGGCGGGGATGCCCGGCTTGTGCTCCGGGCGGATGGCACAGGGATTCGCTATGACGGGAAGGCCGGCGAGGTGCCGGTCATCGTCTCCTACCAATTCAACCCGGTCCTCCATGATGTTGGCCTGGAAACAGAACCGAATCTGCCTTCCACCGTTGGTTTGCCGACCGGGTTCAGCATTTCCGGTGGGGCATTGCCTTCCGGTCTCCAGCTTGACGCTGCAACAGGTGGGGTTACCGGTACGCCGACTGCGGTCACGGAGGAGACGACAATTGCCATTATTGCCACCAATGCCAACGGGGACTCAGAGCCATTTGACCTTAAGATAGCGGTCAGCGACTTGTCGTCCCCGGTGATCACCCTCACGGGTTCTGTAAAAATCCAGCAGAAAATGGGGGAGGACTTCACGGACCCCGGAAGCACCGTCCTTGACAACGTGGATACGGGATTGACCGTCACTGTGACGGGCGAGGTCGATACATCCAAGACAGGGATCTACATATTGACCTATTCAGTCGCGGATGCTGCCGGTAATGAGGCTGTGGCAGTTACCCGGCAGGTTTCCGTTGAGGATGTTCGCCCCATAATCAGCCCCATTGGTGATGTGCCCACCATCCATGAGCAACCGAAGCCCTTCGACAGCGACCCCGGGGCAGAAGTGGCCACCTTCCCGCACGCACCCATTGCTTA
>JABJCN010000218.1 GCA_018668635.1 Opitutia bacterium | reverse complement strand
TTTTCGCCATATTGGCATAGGCATCAGGTTCGTCAAAATTCTTTCGCGCTACTTCTTTCCCATCCAGATATACAACAGCACCATCTACAGCAAGGATTTCAAAGCCAACCCGGGCATGTGCCCGGTCCAAGGTAAAGGTTTTTCGAAAATAAGCGGTGTGTCTCTTTCCCTCCTCAGGTAAACCTATATTAGTAATCACACCTTGAATACCCGTCCCGGGCTTTGGTGTAATTTGCCCATAGCCAAGAATGCCCTGACCCTCGGCAAGGAACTGCTGTCCGTCGTAATCACTCCCATCGGGTAGCATCCAAGTCCGATAAAAGTCTAAATCGGACTCCGCCGGATCAACACCATTCACTGGATGCATAAATTTCCATTTCTTAACGAAAGAAAAAAGTTCTGTGCCAGAAATTGTTCCAGATATCTTGAAATCTGAATCAACAATTGGAGGGAAAATGATCAATTGCGTCGTAGAAGAAGAAGTGCCGCTGGCATTTGTGGCAGTCAAGGTGTAAGTTGTCTCCTCGGAGGGTTGAACATTGGCACTTACGCCCTGCACCACGCCAACCCCATGATCAATCTCAAGTTGATCAGCTCCAGTTACGCTCCATTTCAATATACCGGTTCCTCCTGCAAATATAGGTGCAATTGAAAATGAGTTGATGGTTGGTGGAGTGTTCGCAGGTGCCTTTATGCTGTCTACCTTGTTCTTGAATGAAGTAACCTTGGATGACTTAAAGTCATCATCGATCTCAATAATTTCCCATAGACTGTGGGAAGGGGAACCCTCCACGCCGTTAAGAAGAGCAACCATTGGCAGAAATTCATATTGGAACTGATTGACTGCCGCCGAAACCTTGGTTGCATCATCGACTCCGACCAGTTCCAACCCGGCGTAATCAATGATGCGATTTGTCTGGGCAGTTCCTCCACTGGGGAATGTATTGAGAGTAAGGAAAGTAACCGGGACTCCATTCCTGTTTCCTCCCTGACTTTTAAAATGCTCAAAGACCTGCTGTTGCATCACCTTGGCCGGTTCCTTGGCAAAAGATTCCTGAAAAGGATTGAAGAAAAACAGGATGACCGCTTGCCCCTTAAAATCATTGAGATCAATGGGCTCATTGCTCTCCCACTTTACAACCTGAAATTCATCCACATTCTGCCCCACCCTTTTGGCTCCGTAGGAAATCACAACGGTTATCGCTAAGAGCGACATGGAACTGAGACCGAACAAAAATCTAAAATTTCTAAATACAAAACGAGGAACCAGAAGCCCGCAGACAGAAATGAGACCAAGCTGAAACAGCAGGAAATACATCTCTTTTAAAAAGGGGACCAATAAGAAAAATGAAAATTATAAGCAGACACTCCATCACTGCTAGGTAGAAAACATAAACCACGCATATGATCCGTGCAAGTCTGTAACGCGGAAGGTTCTTACTCCCGTGTCACGACAATACGAAGAAATGCTTTTTCCAAGGGTGTGGATGGATCCTGCACAAAGGTTGCCCTTACTCGTTCAAAGCGACTTGCCAGACCAACTTTGCCATCCGGTAAACCAGTTTGATTAACTCCATCCGCAGCACCTTCCACTCTGACTGCACCATCCTTCCAGGATGATTTTAAATCCGGACATATCTGAACATTGTAGGATAACGCTGAATCAATCGTTTTCTTAACACGTATGAAAGTCACAGATGCCTTGGAAGAATCAGCAGAAGTCTCCTGTAGAGACTCTGCTTGCTCAGATAGAGGATTGCCCCCAAGGGCATACTCCAGAAGATTTGAATGACCATCATTGTCCGGGTCGGCATCCATTGCCTGATCTTTGGCCGGTTGATTGGAAAGACCATTGGTTTCTGCCCACGCAGTGAATTCGCTATCTCCGCCGCCCCCAGAACCAACAATGGTAAAGAGCCGAAGATCAAATCCAATATCTGAACTAGTCTTGCTGGCGTTGTGCACCGAGATCGCAAGGGCATGCACTCCTGCCGACAGGGATCCGCTCCCATACGCGGCAGTTGCAGTCTCGCTGCCATTTGACGAAGCAAGTCCATGATAGGAGTCTGGCGCAGTAAAATTGGCGGTACGCACAATCTCTTTACCATCAAGGTAAACAACAGCTCCATCATCGCTAAGGATTTCCAATCCAGCGGTGCTATCTTTTGACACGGTAAATTGCCTTTTGAAATAGGAGGTGTATCGCTTGCCTGATGCTGGTAGGCCAATGTCAGTCACAATGCCAGGAGACTTGGTGATCGCCCCATATCCAAGAATGGCTATACCCGATTGCTTGAACCCGGGGCCATCATACCCCGAAGCCGACATCCAAGTGGTATAAAAATCAGGATCAGCTTGAATCGGGTCAATGCCATCCGTTGGGTTGAAATAGCTCCAAGCTGAACCAAACCCAAGCAAATCCTCCGTTTTTTCAGGCAAGGATTCAAGCAAGGTCCAGGAATCCTCAGGTGGCTTTGGGAAGACGATGACTTCAACTTTGCTGGTGGCACTCCCAGATTCATTTATGGCAATTAATGTATAGGTGCGAGAGGACGTGGGAGTAACTTCTATATTACCCTCGTTAAAGGCAAGATCACTGTGCCCGGGAGAAATTTGCACACTGGTGGCACCCGATACATTCCACGTCAAGCTCGCGCTATCCCCTTTGAAAATGGTTCCACCTCCAGTAAAGCTAGTGATTGTTGGCCCCTCCTTAACCACCACACTTTTTTTCCATTTGGCAAGGCATCCGTTCGGATTGTCTGTTACCTCGCTTCGCCCGTTGGTGGAAATAGTGGAACCATCAGAAGGGGAAATGATAACCAATGAAGGAATACCCGAGATGCCAAATTTATTGTAAAGGCTCTGGGCTGCATTCGTTTTGCACTCTACGGAAGGAAAATCCATCTTCTTGTCTTTCATGTAAGAAAGTTGAGCGGATTTACTGTTATCGGCACTAGCATAAACAACCTCAAATTCATTGGAATTCTTGTTCCTGAAATCAACTAGTTTGGGCGAAAAAGTCCGGCATGGGCCACACCAACTCGCAGAAAAATAAATACCAACAATTTTGTTTCCAAGGACAGTATCCCGATTCACCTCATTTCCGTTTTTATCCATCATCTTTGCCGGGAAAAAATCCGCCCAAACGGAAGCAGCATCCAGCGACGCGCTCCACAAGAGCAGGGCGGACAGGCAGAAATTACGAAGTGTTATGTGGGTAAGGGGATTTTTCATGTCAAGATGTTGTAATTACTTGCAAGATGTACATCCGGCTGCCTGGGCTCCACCAGAAGACGATGCACCTGGTTCTACTTGAGCCGTGAGTCTGGGTTGGAATGCATAGAGATAAGAATTGGAGAACGTCATATTTGGCTTGGAAACCAATCTTTGATCCTGCACCCCCACCGTTTCACAACCCTGCTGAAGCATCGAAGCCAACAGGATGGAAAAAATGGCAAATAATCGCAGGACGGAATAAGACATTAATCTAAACTTATTATAAGGAAGGGGGATGCCGCAACCGTAAAGTTTGAAGCTAATCCAGACGACCAAGCGGGCATAATTAATTCGTGAATACTGCACGCAAAAAGAGACAGGCAAAGTAGGATGCCGACCAAGCAAAAGGTCACATAGAATAAATTTCTAAAGCCGATTTGCCGCAATAAAAAGCAATATTTGGGCGATGATTCACAGGTATCGGGACTACCACGACTTAAAGTCAGGGGCCTTTAGGGAGCGCATTATTAAAGTCCTTAAAACCCTGCTGAATGTGAAGAGAGGTCTTTTTCAAAAGCGAATCAAGACTGTTGGGTTTCAAAACAGGCGGCAAATTATAAAGAATGCCAGCTACTTGGGCTGCCATGGCTGAGTCATGGGCGACAAGATGTTCAAAAAGTTTCTTTGGGTTTGTTCCAACATCTCTAACCAATTTCTTGGCGTAATGACGCAATGATGTGAATTTGGCATCCCCATCAGCATCAATCCAAACAGGATTAGTCGCACCAATAACACTTGGCTCCCAGTCAATGCCCTTATGCTGGTAGGGCCGGGGAATCTCCCAACAAGGTTCTTTAACGGCAGGCCCTTTTGCTACGGCGACCAGCCATACGTCATAACGAGGCTTTGGGATGACCCACTTGACTTTGGCCTTCAAGCCGCCCTTACCGCGAGTCCCAGAAAGCTGTCTTTCGCGAATTTTGTATCCATTCTGATATAGCACCACGGTATCCGCTTCAACCCAGGACGGGCCAAGGACTTCAACTTCAGCAATTACTTTGTCTCCTTGTATGGAGGCAAGGTCCCCCACCTCGAATTTGCCGTCCACCTTCATATTGGTCAGTAGACCCATGCCAAAAAGCGCACGACCTTCACGAAGACTCTTGCAAACCTGATCAACCGGAACCCTTGACGGATCAGAATCGTCACAGGCAACATAAGTGCGACCCTGCCCAAGAATATATCGTGCAACATCATGCGTGTCGCTGGAGGCCAACCCTGTGATGCGGTATCCGTAGTTTAGCAGCCCGAACCAATCTCTAAATGTCCGCATCAGGTCATCCTGTAAAGCAGCGGAGGTAATGACCTCGAAGGCATCAAAATTCCAATCCGGGCCTCGAGGGTTTTGCCCGGTGGCAAAATTGAAATGCTCAGGAGAGGTTGGTGAAAATCCACTGTGCACATTGCGCGGATGATTGAGCTGGATCACCTGTACACCCGGAGTATTTCTCATGTGCGACATCAGGGTTGGCCAATCCTCAGATCGATGATCAACAACCGGGCTAGCCTTCTTGATAGGATATGCATTAAAATGCCCCACCTTTGTGGTCACTTCGTTACCAATTACTGTTGTAAAATATTCATCCGCGCCCGCCTTCTGCTGGAAAGGTTCGTAATCAGCGTGAACATTGTGATCGGTGGCTACAGCCAGTTCGATATACTCTCCCGCAATGGTTGGAATGCGTTCCTCCACCGTGGAGTCTCCGTGACCGCTAAAAGTACGAACGTGGATGTGTGTATCGCAACTAACATAACCGGGCATTGGCACCTCCCGTTTGATTCTCAAGGTCACCTTGCCCTTCGACCCGGCTTTGACCTCAACCTCCTCCGATGCCATGGAATACTCGAACCCTCGAGTCGCGTAAATCTTGTATCGCCCGGGAAGCAACCCAGCACGCACCTTCCCACTCAAGGTGTAGACAACTCCCGGTCGAATCGCGAGATTCCGGTCAGCAGCAACATATAAAGGGGCAAGAAACCCGTCAGTATCAGTAATCGTGATCCGACAGGGAACTGATTGGTCTCCCTCCTTGACTGAAATCTCGAGAGACGCTTTGCCAAAGACATCTGCCGCCATACCCGGAAGCAGAACTGCACGATGCAGGACTACATCATCAATCATCTTGGGCCCAAGAATTTCGAATGTATTCAATCCATCCTTGATTGTTCCCGGCGGCACCTCAAGACTGTGCACAACCTTCGACTCGTAAGTGAGCAGGCGTCCCAAACCCCGCCCATTCAGGCGGACCTGCCAGCCACCGCTCTTTACGTCATCCTGCCAAATAAGCAAGGTGCCTGCACCTATAAATGCCTGAGCCTGAAAAACATGTTTAAGGTTCATGCCCAGCGGCGTCTTTGACGCAAATTCCCTCCATTCCGGAACTCCAGATGTCCCGAGGTGCTTAGGTTCATCGAAGATCAAAAGATCGGCGACAGCAACTGACTGTAAAAAGCAGAATGATAGAAAAAGAAACCGTATAAGCCCCATCGGTTCGAAAGTGCCGCTTAACTCGGTTTTTTCTTACGACTGGGCTTTTTTAGTGGTCGCGTATCCTCCGGGACCTTCAACTCCTTCTGCAAGCGATCCAGTTCCTTCTTTAGCTTTGTGGTGATTTCCTTGTAGGCTGGGTCACCATAGCGGCTGGTACGTTCGGTCGGATCCTTTTTTAAGTCGTAGAGTTCCCATTCATCGATCCCATAAAAGCGAATGAGTTTGTGGGTGTCACTGCGAACGCCGTAATGGCGACGAACACTGTGGGCACCGGGGAATTCATAGTAATGGTAGTAGAAACTCTTGCGCCAATCATCCGGTGTTTTGCCTTTCATGAGAGAGACAAAGCTGTGACCCTGAAAGTCGGCAGGAATCTTGTCGGCAGCACCTGCAGCCTCAAGGAAGGTTGGGGCAAAATCAACATTGGAGACCATATCTGCGTTGGTGGATCCGGGTTTGATAACACCGGGCCAGCGAGCCAGTAGTGGCATCCGCAGGGAATATTCGTAAAACCATCGTTTATCGAACCAGCCGTTTTCACCAAGGAACCAGCCTTGGTCGGATGAATAGACAACGATCGTGTTCTTGGCCAGGCCCGTCTCATCAAGGTAGTCGAGGACACGTCCAATATTATCGTCAACGGCAGCGACACATCGAAGGTAGTCCTTGATATAGCGTTGGTATTTCCATCGGATAAGATCGTCGCCCTGAGGGTTGGCCTTCTTGAACGCCGCATTCTTTGGACCATAGGCAGCATCCCAGAGCTTTCGTTGCTGCGGGTTGAGATTGCGCGGGGAGTTGAGCTTGAGGTCGTTGGCACTGAGGTCGCGCTTGATCTCCATGCGCTGGGTGCGGGCGGCAGTCCCGCGGCCTGCATAGTCATCAAAGAGGGAATCGGGCTCAGGAATGGTTACATCGTCATACATGTTGAGGTGCTTCGGTCCCGGCTGCCAGTTGCGATGCGGAGCTTTGTGCTGATACATGAGGAGGAATGGTTTGTCCTTTTCCCTACCCTCCTTGAGCCAGTCAAGAGCCAGGTCGGTGACGATCTCGGTGGTGTAGCCAGTGTGCTGGGTCCTCACCCCGTTCTTGAGCATGGGAGGGTTGTAGTAGGGACCTTGCCCAATCAGTACTTCCGAGTAGTGAAAGCCGGTGGGTTGTGTCTTTAGGTGCCACTTACCAATCATGGCGGTCTGGTAGCCGACCTTCTGGAGGATCTTGGCAAAGTTCTGCTGCTCACCATCAAAACGATTCCCATTGGTGAGGAAACCATTAATGTGACTGTACTTGCCGGTAAGAATCACTGCACGACTTGGACCGCAAATTGAATTGGTGACAAGGCAGTTATCAAAACGCATCCCCTCCCGGGCAATACGATCCATGTGCGGTGTCTTATTGATCTTCGACCCGTAGGCACTGATTGCCAATGGCGAGTGATCATCCGTGAACATGAATAGGATATTTGGCCGCTTAGACTTGCCAACAAGCAACATGGGAGCCAGAAAGAGGAGGGGGAGAAGAATCTTGCGCATGAGAGTTTTCAAGTGATCGATTAGTGTTTATAATCTTGATGGAGAATTGAGGGATACAAAGCTTTTCGGACAAAGTGTCAGCAATTCCAAGCTCAAACCGCTATGCTACCAATCACGAATGCAACATCATATTCCAGATCGAATTGAACATCTCCCTTGCCGTAGGAGACTGAATAAATAGCCTACTCCCCCAAAAAAAGGATGCAAAAAATTTCCAGCGCCGGTCAGACACCAAACCTCTTCGCTCCATTGATCGCAGCGTCTTTAATCTGCATGCTGGTGCAAGCTGTGGCCTGGATGTTTCCTGAGATTATGTTGAACCCATTCGCTTGGGGTGCAGCGCACCTTGCCGCAGCCATCTTCCAATGTCCCATCGAGACGATGCCCAACCACTGGCGATTGCATACCGAGCCCATCGGCCAAATCGTCCATGAAGGTTGCAGCGGCTACACATACTTCACCCTGCTTTGTATGCTTGGTACATTTCTCGTGTGGTCTCGTTCCGCGGACAGCATAAGTCGCAAGCTCACCACCCTGGCAGCTGGACTACCCATCGCGGTAGGCATTGCCATTCTTGTAACTACAGGTCGCATATTTTGCTCTTTTAAGGTCCGTATTCACACGATGGGTCTCATCCCTTACAATTTCCAACCTGCCACCCACCTTGTAACCGGCCTTTGTATCACCATCTCAACCCTTGTACTCTTTGCAACCGTTTGGGGCATGACATGTAAACACAAGTCATTGATTACTACTAGCAGATGAATGATCCTATCGTAAAAGACCCAGCGGGCGGGAATCCTTTAAAAAACGAACACCTGCTCCCAGTATTTACGCGCCAAGCCTCATTTCTCCCATGGGTCTGGGCATTACCAATTGCAGTACTGTTGGCCTACAATCTCTTTTATTTCTCGGTACTGGGAGGAGATTTCGAGGATTCAGAGCGGACAGATTTCTTCCAGTTGCTCGGGCTAAATATTGGAAATCTGACACTCGCGCTTGGTGCTTTTGTCTTCTGCAGGAAAAAGCCGGGAGAGATGCCCTCTCTCCTTGGCCTTGCCGTTCTGGCGATACAAATTCTGCATTTATGGCTGGGCATTTTAAGCATGGAACAGCTTCCCGGTGGTGGCGTGGATTGGTTTATGCCTTCGCAAAATATCTTAATCTATCAATTCACATTTTGCATGATCCCGGCAATCTACGGATTGATCCACTTCGCCGGAGTTCGACTCTCTATGAACCTGCCAAGCCAAGTGGGTTTGTCTTTGCTCATTTGCATCGGAGTCCCGGTGGTACTGAAGATCATCCTCTCACTCAGCTTTATAAATCCGACGTCAGTACCGAAATTGGTTTTTATTACTTTGTCGGTTCTGTTCCTGGTGGGATTATGTCGTCTATTACTGCTCTGCTTGAAGTGGCTTTTCAGTAACCCCTATGTCACAATTTTGGGCAAGGCCTTGTTTGTGCTGGTACTTCCTATTGCAGGACTACTACTAAATAAGAATATACCCTTCCCTGTTGATTTTCAGATTGTCGACCTTTATATCCTCACGGTCTTCAATGGGGTGCTACTCTGCATTCCAAGTCCGAAAAATGCCTCATTGAACAGGATTTTGTTTGCACTCAAATGCGTCAGCCTTCCCTTCAGCATCTACTTTTTTCTGGTATTTTTACCATGGATGCCATTGGCGATTTTCGCAGTTGTTCTGGCAGGGTCAGGATTTCTCATGCTGAGCCCGACACTGCTCTTCCTCATACATGTACATGATCTGGCACAAGGCTTCCGTAAACTCTTCCCTGAAGGAGCGAAGGCAAAAAAGATACAAACAGGAGTATTAGTTCTCCTCCTTCCTGTTTGGTATACAGCCCAAGCCTTCATCGATCGCCAGTTTCTTCACGAAGGCATCCAACACGTAATTTCCCCGGACCTCGAAGAAACCAGCCAATTCGCCGGAAGTCGCGGTCTCACCCTGCGATCCATAGAACGCTTGGCCGACTACAAGAATGGAAAATACCTTCCTTTTATATCTGAGCTTTATGCCAAGATCGTCTTCGATAACCTGACGCTCCCCGACTCCAAGATGCAACGCATTTACACTGCCT
>JABJCN010000223.1 GCA_018668635.1 Opitutia bacterium | reverse complement strand
TTGAAGGCTGAGTCCCGAGAATCAAATTCGTTGGGTACGGATGGCGATGAGTTATTATAACCAATTACAGATTCACACCTTGCGTGAACCAATCCTCCAGCAATGGAAGGATGAAAAAGAGGAAAAGACATCAACCCTACGATGAGAAAGGAACCAGCAAAACGCATCGATCTTCGTAGTGACACAGTCACGCAACCAACGCAGAAAATGCGTGTGGCGATTGGTAATGCAGAGATGGGCGACGATGTTCTTGGTGATGATGCAACGGTGCAGGCACTACAGCAGCAATTGGCAACCATGCTGGGCAAGGAGGACGCCCTATTCGTCCCCAGTGGCACCATGTCAAACTCTATTGCCATTCGGGCACAAACCCAACCCGGGGATGAGATCATTACGGAGACCAACTCTCATATTTACATCTACGAAGGTGGTGGTTACGCCGCACTGTCCGGCTGTTCGGTGGCACTTGTTAAAGGCACACACGGAATCATGGATGCAGAGAATGTAGCCAAAGCCATACGCAAGTCAAAAGGCAGTCTTTCCCACTTCCCCAACGGAAGGCTGGTCTGCGTGGAAAACACCTCCAATCGAGGAGGGGGAACCTGTTATCCCCAGGAGACCCTGGATGAAATTGCAAAGGTTGCCCATGACAATGATTGCAACGCACACATGGATGGAGCACGTCTTTTTAATGCCGTCATATCCACCGGTGTGGATGCCGCCCGCATGGTCCGCGATTATGACTCAATATCCATCTGTCTATCCAAGGGGTTGGGGGCTCCAGTCGGCAGTGTTCTCGTCGGTTCATCAGAACTTATTGCCCGTGCCCATCGCTGGCGTAAAATGTTCGGAGGTGGAATGCGCCAGGCAGGCTTGATCGCGGCTGGTGGATTACATGCGATCAACAATCACATCGAACGTCTTGCCTATGATCATTTGCGTGCTCGTCGACTCGCAGAGGCAGTGAGTGTGATGGACGGCTTCACAGTTGATATTGACACCATAGAAACAAATATGGTCTACGTCAAAGGCTTGATTGAAGGACAAGATATCGTCGATCAATTGGCGGTTCACGGGGTTGACGTGTTGACGGTGGGACAGAACATGATCCGTGCTGTGACACACCTCCACATAACGGACGAGGATATTGAACAAGCGATTGCCGCATTTGAAAAGCTTGCCGGTTAAGCACCTTACTGCCCACAACTGCAACACATTCCACGTGAGAATAATTTGTAGTTAAGGTTCAACCCACGGCTTTTACCTCGACACAGCATCGGGAGCATCTTTGGTTTTCTGACTCAACCATGAAAACTCTTCAAATGTTTCGCCCGCCAATTCTGCTGATTCTACAAATTTCATTCCTGCTACTCGTAGTAAAGCTCGAGGCAAAGGAGGCTCCACGACCCAACATAATTGTCATGATGGCCGACGACATGGGATGGTCGGATATTGGTTGTTACGGAAGTGAAATTCAGACACCCAATCTTGATGGATTAGCAGAAAATGGTGTGCGTTTTACACAGTTTTACAATACAGGTCGATGCTGCCCCACCCGAGCCAGCTTGTTGACAGGAACCTATCCACACCAAGCTGGCATCGGCTGGATGATGAGCAACCAAAACCTCCCCGGCTACAAGGGTGACCTGGGCAAGAATGTACGTACGATTGCTGAAGTCCTAAAGACAGCCGGATACTCCACCTACATGGCGGGAAAGTGGCATGTAACCCCGCATGTACGACCAGGCACACCTAAATACAATTGGCCACGCCAGCGAGGATTTGACCGATTCTATGGAACTATCCACGGCGCCGGTTCATTCTATGACCCCAATTCGTTAACCCGTGAAAACACTCTAATTTCACCGCTTGAAGACAAGGAGTATAATCCAGACCAATATTACTACACCCATGCCATTAGCGACCATGCCACACGGTATATCAGAGAGCACAAAGAAAAAAATCCATTCTTCATGTATGTTGCCCATACTGCTCCCCATTGGCCGATGCACGCTCTGGAGCCTGACGTCAAAAAATATAAGGGTGTCTACGACAAGGGATGGGATGAAATCCGGAATTCACGCTATGCCCGACAAATAAAGATGGGCCTGATCGACAAGAAGTGGAAAATGAGCCCACGTGACAGCAAGGCCCCTTCATGGGAAGATGCCTCAGACAAGGAGTGGGACATTCGCAACATGGAGGTGTACGCAGCCATGGTGGACGCCCTAGATCAAGGAGTGGGTCGTATTATCAAGGCGCTAAAGGCAACCAATCAGTTTGAAAATACACTCTTTTTCTTCATCGCAGACAACGGAGGCTGTGCCGAGGGAATGGGTCGACGTAGTGGTACACAATATCGCGACAAGGATCCAAATATATTAAAGCCGATGGGGAAAGATGAACTGCAACTTGACATGATACCACGACGCACCCGTGATGGACGAGTTGTCAAACAGGGCACGGAGGTCTTGACCGGTGGTCCTGACACCTACCACGGCTACGGTCTCCCATGGGCAAACGCAAGCAATACACCTTTTCGAGAATACAAGCACTGGGTACACGAAGGAGGCATCAGTTCTCCACTTATCGCCCATTGGCCGGCAGGGATTAAGAAAAGCCGCCTTGGAAAACTTGAGAACCAACCCGGACACCTGATTGATATAATGGCGACAGCGGTCGACCTTGCCGGGGCCAAATATCCGAAAAAAATTGAAGATACCAAGGTTGTATCCATGCAAGGCACTTCATTGGCACCCGGATTTAATGGTAAGAACATTGAACGAAAAGCTCCCATATTTTGGGAGCATGAAGGCAACAGGGCCATGCGGGATGGCAAGTGGAAGCTCGTGGCTAAAGGGTCAAATGGCCCATGGGAACTCTATGACATTGAAGAGGACCGGACTGAATTAAACAACCTTGCCTTAAAGGAAGCTGAAAGACTCAAATCCATGTCAGAAACATGGGAAGCATGGGCACTTGAGGCGAAGGCAAAACCTTGGCCATGGGGCCGGAAAAAAAGTCAGCAACAAAAGCTTAGCAACAAAAAGTCATTCAAGTTGAAGCAGGGAGATGATCTCCCCATGAACAAGGCCCCAAATGTAGGCCAAAAACCATTCTCAATCAATGCTGATGTGACTAGCGCCGGACATGACGGCGTATTAATCGCCCAAGGTGGAGTAAACCATGGCTACGCCCTTCACCTACAAGATGGAATACTTAACTTCTCTACCCGACATAATGGCAAACTAACTATTATTGCGATGAAAACCCTCCTTCCCAAGGAGAAGACATCGATCCAACTTCAATTGGACAAGAATGGAAAGGTTACCCTCCATGCGGATGGCAAGGTTACCGAGGGCAAAGTACCAGGCCCAATGTATTCACAACCAATTGATGGACTCCAAGTTGGGGTAGACCTAAATGGCGTAGTTGGAGAATATAAGCCTGACATCCAATTTCGTGGCAGAATTAGTAATGTACAGATCAGGTTGCTAAAGTAAACCGGGGAAAGACTCTCAATTGAGCTCGGTCTAAAACTTTATCCAACTAGAGTTTCAGCTCTAGGATTGATCCATTCGGTGGAGGAAAAGTCTTGATCGTTCCATCTGGTAATCGGATCTGGATCTCCTTGATCGAGTCCCCGTCAGGAATTCCGAGAAAAAGATCCGTTGGATTGCCCGTCAGGTAACCCGAACCGGCATAAACCTCTGCAGTATATGGTTTGCTTTTGATGAATTGTACGGTTACGCGAGCACCGACAGACCGAACACCCATTACACGCACCACAAAAGGAGTACCTCCCGAACTTCTGTTTGTAAAGACCTGAACAGGTCCATTATTTACTGTGGCGACTATGTCCGGTCGGGAGTCACTGTTTAAGTCGACAAAAGCCAGTGCCTTGGCATCACCCGGAATAGCAACGCCACTTTCGTCCACGCGCAAAGGAGTAAAATCTCCATTACCATGCCCTCTAAGGACAAGACCCAGACCACCATCCACATTTCCGGTCTCCGGTTGTGGACTGAAAAAGTTTTGAGCCAAGCAAAGATCATTATAGCCATCAGCATCCACATCGGCAAAAGCCATACCAAAAACTGCTGAAATCTGGGCCAATCGTGGCAATGGCTGAAACTGCATGCGACCCTGACCGTTATTCATCAGTAGTCCGGACGCCAGTTCATTGATTTCAAGTCGACGAGTGTTCTTTAAGTGGACTGGATCATAGACTTGCGGAAGTGTGGCCTTTGCAAAGGACTGGAATGTTGTGAACTTCTTGGCGAGTGAAGGCAGTGCATGGGTGGAACAACTCTTGCCCCGAACAGGAAATAAAATATCTCCCTCGTAGCAGGCCTCTACAAAACGAAAGGCACCAGAACCATCAACGTCCCCGGCATAAGCAACCCATGGTCGTGATGAAGAAGCATGATATTTTGTATTCAAACCGAGGTTTCCAATTATATAGTCTATGTCGCCATCCCGATCAATATCAGAACCCGTTATGCCCGTCCACCACCCAAGAAGCTTGTCTGTACCGGCTTGTCTGGACCAATTAATGAAGCGTCCTTTTTCATTCTTCCAAATTTGAATTGCCCCCCATTCCTGAGTAATTAAAAGATCAACCCATCCGTCTCCGTCCATATCTGACCAGAGAGCGCCGGTTATCATTCCGGTTGAAGAAAGTCCGGAAGCTATCGAATCTGAAACATCGATAAACTTTCCTCCATCATTTTCCAGTAATCGAGTGACAGGATACTGCGGGTAACGCCCGGGCACAACGCGACCACCAATAAAAAGATCGAGGTCACCATCCCGATCATAGTCTGCGACAACTACCGGACCGCTACTATCACGGAAATTCTCAGTTGCCCCATGGTCCAATGTAAAATTCCCTTTGCCATCATTTAAATGTAATCGGTCCCTAAAAAAGACTCCTAGTAGCGAAGGATCAAAGCCACCGCTGGTAACAAAAAGATCAAGATCACCATCTCCCTCTGCATCAAAGAATACAGCACCCATATCCTCTCCCCTCCTGAATGCATTCAGATACTTTTGTTTGGTCGGGGTGAACCCACCCATGCCATCACCAAGATAGACTGCACCAGGTTGACCGGACGCTCCACCAACAAAAACATCCTTATCGCCATCTCCATCAACATCTCCCCAGGCCATACCCGGACCAAGCCGGGACAAGCGATGGGGAAGGAGAGGTTGACCTGCATAGTCATCAAATTCATTTTCTTTATGAATAAATGGCAGGGAACCACCATCCGATGATGCAAATAAGGTTGAAGGATTAGACCTTGGCTTTGAGGGACCTTGCACACCTTCCGGTTCTGTAATAATAAATAACTTGTCGACTGACAAATCCTCAAATTCCTGAACAGTCCCCAAGGGCCAACGAATGGATAGCTTCCTGATACGAGTAGCTTCGCCAAGGCCAAAATGCACAACAGGCTCATTTGCAGATGCGTATCCCTGACAGGCGTTAAGATATCTGACATGAATACCTAGTTCAGTCTGCAAAGTAACCTTGGCACCAATTCCGTGACTGTTGCGCTTACCTCCACGCAATCGAATCCTTGCGACATGACCGTTGGTCGAATTATTGCGATAAATTCGAATAGGGTCTTCCTGTGAAGCAACAGCGATATCGAGATCCCCATCCCCATCAAAGTCAGCAAAAGTGGCTCCATAACTAACCCCCAAGAAATCCAACCCCCATTGTTTGGCAATGGGCGAAAACTGTAATCCCCCCATGTTCCTAAATGCGAAATTGTTATCCTTTTTAAGTCCTGATCTACGCCAAAACTCAGCACGCTCCAATTTTCCACTCAATGAATCCGCTTTGGCAGCTAGATCCGGATTATTTGAGTCATGCGTCATACCATTGGTCCCATAGATATCAACCCAACCATCGCAATCGAGATCAGCCAACTTCACGGACCAAGTCCAGTCGGTATTGGCAACTCCGGCCATTTGGGCTGCCTCAAGGAAACGCCCCCCACCCGCATTCACAAAAAGAGTATTCCGCATATACTGGGGAGGATTGGCTGTCTTAAGGAACCAAGTCGACTTATCCATATCTCCCATGCCTAATTTGGATTTAAAATGACTGGACCCAGCCATATCTGTACCCATCAGGTCAAGCAATCCATCGTTGTTGATGTCTGCAACATCCGTACCCATTGAAAACCACGGCACATGTGGAAGGATTTTCCGCGTAACTTCAATAAATTGCCCCCTGTCATTACGATAGAAATGATCGGGACCAAAGAAGTCATTCGCGACATAGAGATCGGGGTCACCGTCATCATCATAGTCAAACCATGATGCAGCAAGACCCTGATCGGTTCCTGAAATACCAACTTCACTACTTACATCAGTAAATACATTCCCATCGTTACGGAATAAGTGATCGTATTCACCACCTCGTACCACTCGAAAGCCTTCTTCAGGATGCCTGACCACATCGTATTTCTCTCGAAAGCGCTCTTCAATCAAGGGTACTCCCCTCGAAATGCTAACCTGAACCTGTATACCATCAGGAGGCAAAGGCGTATTCGTATTTCGATTGGTAACCAGATATCCATCCAGATCGCCATCCAGATCATAATCTGCAAATGCCATTTGTATATTTGCGCCTTTGTGAGCAACACCCATCACGGCAGCGCGATCCCTAAAAGTACCATTGCCTAAATTTTCTAGGAGAAGATTCACATCTCCAGTTCCAGCAACAAAGATATCCAAGTCACTGTCTCCATCATAGTCGATAAAACAACAACCGACAGCCCAATGTTCCTTAACCAAGTTAGAGAGGCCTGCCTTTTCGGTAACATCTTCAAAATTCAATCCTCCATTATTTCGATATAGTCGATGTCCACCAAAAGGATAACCAAGAAATAAATCCGGTCTGGAGTCTCCGTCAAAATCACCGGAGCAAATGCCAGTAATACTTGCTTTACCGGTCATCCCTACAGTATCAGAAAATTCACGAATCAATTGATCCCAATGAAGAGGTTCAATATAATCCACACCGGTATGCTTTGATTTCAAAAGCTCGAACAATTTAAAAGAATCAACTTTTATACGGGGTTCCAAATCCACTGTTTTGAGTGCAATAGTTCCCGTTGCATCCACCAAGACTAAAAGGAAGCCAAATAAAAAAAGGGGTAGAACCGGGTGGCGAACGGTCTGGAACATATAAAGTCTAACGATGGTTAAATACAATGACCATGCAAGGCCTTAAATAAGATTTCGTCATCCAAAAGTATGTAAGGTTCTTCCTTATCTACTAACTGTACAATGTGTCTGTAATCTTCAAGATTGTTTACTCATCAATTCATTCTTGGCCTCATTCCATACCAAACCACGCATCTTCTCTCCTACGAACTCATTTATAATTCCTTATGGATTCCTTAAGTCTCATGGTCTCAGTCTCAAACTCATGGATCTGCTTGAAAGCAACCAGATTGAGGAAGTATTTACTTCCGTATTTACCCCTTCATCTATAAATATTTTATTCATATGCTACTGAATCTCAACATATTATATAAATGGATATTAGATTAAGGCATTGTTACAATTTCGAGACCAACAGAACTTGACTACATTTCACTCTTTTTGTTTCGAAGTGCCCAAAACTACGTCATTGATCAAGAATTCAGGGTGCAGAATGGAATGCGGGTACTCATTCGCTCTAAATTGTCCTTTTCTCTGCAACTTTTCGAGTTTCTCAAAATCTATCCCATAAGCAGTTGGTTCATCCGACCACCACCCTTGATTTTGTTGATCCTCCATCTGAAGATACCAGCGTAAAAAATCCGTGGACAGATAATGTTTACCATTCCCATCCTCTTCAACAGCGAACTTGTGATTATTTATCAACACCGAATGAAACGCATCAATCACATAATCCGGACCCAAGGATTCCAATTCCGTTGATGGAGAAACAGGATCCAATTGGGCTTTTTGAAACAGACGATGCCGATCCAACCAGGATACAAGCAACAAAATAGTCAGACAAATCAATCCACTGGTAAAACCATACTCCAATACATCACGGAGATTCCACTTTTTAGTATTCTGGGGACTACTGTCAGATTTGTTATCAATAGCAACATCTCCAGAGACGATATTTTCCGGTAAAACCTGTGGTTCCTCCAAAATATCGTCACCATCCATCCCCCCCCATTCAGAGGGCAAAGTCTGTTGCACCATAAAATACTGCGTTCTTTGGTGCTGACGGCATTTCCTGAGAAAAATTCTGCTAGATTCATCTTTGAGGCTAATCTCTGTACGAAGCCAGACAAGTTCCCCGGGGGGTATGGTGTTTGAAAGGTAGGCGTTGACTACCCTATCCAGTTTTTGGTTGGCAGGAGACACGGGGGGTTATCGTGGCGATGAAACCCATCGCACGACACTACCTCGCTCCAACAATGCCTTGGCTCGAGCAGGAAATTGGCCAAAAATTGAATCAGCTTGATAGTCAACCTCAACGGTCCAGTAGGCTCTTCCCTCAATACGCTCCTGCTTGAGTTCCCCCCAGTTCTCGACACGCTTCATGTTCAAACCGGACATATCACCACTCTCGATACTCTTCACAACGAGAGGTACTTGTCCATCAGGTAATTGTTTAGGTTTACCTGGGATTATTGAAGAGGGGGTTGAAGGAACTGGAGAAACAATGGGAGGAACCGTGGTATTTTCAAATATAGCTGGCTTAAACCCCTCTGGCAGTGTTGGTGCTACTGAAGGAGCATCTTGAACAGACCGAATACCAGGATTGGAAGGTTCCCTGTTTTTCTTCGTTTTTGTACCCTTCTCCCTGAGTAGTTTTTTAAGTTCTTTACTCTCACGTTCTGCATGTGCAATTTCCTGAGTGACCCGGTTGACTCCACTGGTATTACCTCCGGATGCAAACTCTGCCTGTAATCGTTCCAGACTAGTCAAATACTCGTCCTGTAACCTCTCAATGCGTCCATGAATAGATTCGCGAAGGAGTTTCAACTCAAGGGGTTCCTCTTGTTCACTCAAGGGGATAGGTTGAGTGTTGACCGATGGGACAGGAGAAGGGAAAGGCGCAGGAGGTGGAACTATTGGAGCCAATCGCTCAGGTTGAGATACTGGAGGAGGTGCTGTCGGTGAAACAAGGGGTGGGGGGGCGACAGGCGCCGATGGAGTAGGCGTGGTCTCGGGAGAAGTGACCGGAGCAACCACAGGTGCAGGAGTAACGACTCCAAATGGGGAATTGGCAGGAACAGTAGATGGCTTTGCCATCGGTGTGGATGTCAAGGGTGTGGGAGAAACGGGTAATTCTGGCGGTGTTGTGCCCGTTGCACCAAAAGGACTTGGCACAGCAACGGCAGGTTTCTGGCTTTGCAATTTAAGTTGAGCCTCTCGCGCCTCCTGCATGCTCTTGATTTTTTCCTCCCCTTCCTTACGGACTTCTTCCAGACTCACATTTGTCAGTTGAACAAGCTTTTGAAAATCTGCCAATCGAAGCTGAACGGTGCCACCGTCGTGCTTGAGGATGACACGACCTGAAATCAGGTTGATAATCTTAACGTTTGTCTTTATTGAGCGGTCACTCCAAACAAGCTCCGGTATGATGTCACCCTGTTTTAACTGTGTAGGAATAGGTACGGCAAAAAGCACCCACGCCATCACTAAAAACGACACCATCAAATAACTCCATTTTGTTTGCATATATTACGGCTCCCTTATTTATATAAATATCAATAACCTCGCCGTCTGCCCCCGCAATCTTTTTTTGCAGGTTTGAATATTTAATCTTAACCATCAAGGAAATCTGTCTATGTTTTTGCCAGATAGATATATTAGTGTTGTAATGGCTCAAACGAGCACACCCACAGCCAATATTTCAACAGCAATAATTCTACTACTGGCAATTATTGTACTTTGGCTTCTGCTCAAGGTTTTCATTAAAATTGTTCTCCTAATCATGTCGCTTGCTGTTTCCGGCATTACCGCCGCAATTTCCTATCGACCAACCACTCCTTACGTGGAATTTCTCTATCGAAACCTCTTCCAATTAAACCATACGGAACGGGAAGGTGCTTTCCCGTTTATTAAAAATATACCTGACCCACAAATAGTAGCATTTGCGGCTGTTTTTATCACAACATTTATCCTAACATCCCTCCTCCTCGCGACCATCTTTCGAAAAACCTCATAGGCTCATACTTCGGATTATATGGTCATCTAAATATTAGCTTGATCAATTTTGTTGGTCAGGGACATTAATTTGTAAGCTTATGAATAATGTATATAAAATGAATTTGCGAACACTTTTGTTTTCTTGCCTGTCTCTGTCCATTCTCAGTACACTGACCGCCAAGGTCAACTTCACCCGGGATATTCGTCCCATCCTCTCGGATAAGTGCTTTGCCTGTCACGGTCCCGACGAAAATACCCGCAAAGCAAAGCTTCGACTCGATATCAGGGAGGATGCAATAAAGGATTTGAGTGGTTCACGTGCCATTGTACCTGGAGAACCAGAGGCAAGTGAACTTGTCTTTCGTTTGCATAGTAAAGACAAGGACGAACTCATGCCCCCCTCCAAGACGGGTAAGGTTCTCACCACGGAACAGAAAAAGATTATTGAGACATGGATTAACGAAGGAGCCAAATATGAGGAGCACTGGTCCTTCCGCCCAATCGCCTCCCCCACTCTTCCAGTCAAACACTCTTCCAGTCATCATGTAGACCGCTTCATCGAGGATTCCCTCAATAAAGAGAAGCTCACCCTGTCCCCCGAAGCAGATCGAATCACTCTCCTGCGACGGCTCTATTTTGATCTAATCGGGATATCTCCCACGCCAAAGGAAGCCGAACTATTTCTCAAGGACTCCTCCCAAAAAGCCTACGAACAACTGGTCGACCGTCTGCTTGGAGACGAGCGCTTTGGCGAGCGGATGGCAGTCAACTGGCTCGACCTCGTCCGCTTCGCCGACACCATCGGGTATCACAGTGACAACTTCATGGAAGTCTCGGCCTACAGAGAATACGTCATCAACGCCTTTAATGAAAACCTCCCATACGACAGGTTTGTGATTGAAAACATTGCAGGTGACCTGATCCCCGAGGCGAGTAATCGGCAAAAAGTAGCCTCCGGATACAACCGTCTGCTCCAGACAACACAGGAAGGAGGAGCTCAACCCGATGAATATGTCACGATCTATCAGGCCGACCGGGTACGCAACTTCGGCAACGTGTGGTTAGCCGCCACCACCGGATGCGCTCAATGCCACGATCACAAATACGATCCTTTCACGATCAAGGACTTCTATTCGCTCGCCGCCTTCTTTGCCGACATCAAGGAAAGACCAGTTGGGAGAAGAACTCCCAACCTGACCTTTCCCACGACCGAACAGGAATCCCAACTCAAGGAACTCGAGAACAGGCTGGCTCAAGCGGAAAAGACAGTAGAGGAACGTAAAAAAGAAACAGACCGCAAGAAAAAGGAGATGCTCTCCAAACTGCACGATATGGTCGACAAGGTTGCATACGCCGAACCCAAATCCGACTCCTCCGCCGATTCAGAACGGATTTTCGTGGAAGACGCGCCGCCTTCGGACGCCACTCTTGTCGAGGAATGGAAAATCGCCCAAGCTCCCGACCCTGTATTTTCCGGCAAGAAATCAATCGTCCGTGAAGGAGTTGGCAATAACCAACATTTCTTTTGGCAATCCAAGTCGCCCTACGAAATCGCAAAAGGTGAAGACGAGTTCTTTGCCTACGTGTTCCTCGATCCCATTGAACCACCAAAGCAGGTCATGCTCCAGTTCAACGACGGCACATGGGAACACAGGGCATACTGGGGAAAATCACTCATTCCCTACGGAAAAGAAAACACTGTAGGCAAAGTAAACATGGGACCACTCCCAAAGACCGGCGAATGGATCAGGTTGTCAGTCTCGGCTAAAAAAGTTGGACTCAAGCCCAAAGCAAAAGTGAACGGTATCGCATTCACCCAATTCGATGGAAAGATTTTCTGGGACAAAATCGGTGTTAAATCGACACGCGACCCACGAAACAACCCTGCTTTTTCACTCGCAAAATGGACTGAATCAATCAAGTCCTCCAAGAATTTCCCGGCAGACTTGGTGAAGGTAGCCAAGAAATCCTCCAAAGATCGCTCGGACAAGGACATCAAATTGCTCCGTAGGCATTTTCTGGCCTATGTATTCCCCATGGTTCCCGAAGAAATCAAGAAATTTCGGACTGATTCGAAAAAGCTCGAAGGGGAATCAACAAGGAGCGCTCAGGAACTCAAGAAAGCTCGAGACGCCGTAGCCAACGCAAAAAAGGGATTCCGGACCATGCTCGTTTCCCAAGCAGGACCTCCTCGTATGGTCAAGATTCTTCCGCGAGGCAACTGGCTCGACAAAAGCGGGGAAGAAGTCCAACCCGCCATTCCAGAGTTCATGGGCAAACTTGAAACTGGAGACAAGATAGCCAACCGCATGGACCTGGCTAAATGGGTCGTCTCCAAGGAGAACCCCCTCACAGCGCGCGCCTTCGTCAACCGGACGTGGAAACTCTTCTTTGGATACGGACTGTCGCGCCGAATGGATGACCTTGGTGGTCAAGGTGAACCACCGACTCATCCGGAACTGCTCGACCACCTCGCATCCGAATTTCGAGACGGCGGATGGGACGTCAAGTCTTTGATAAGGAACATCGTCACCTCCAAAGCCTACCGCCAAGACTCACTCCCAAGAGGAAATCTGGCAAAGGACGACCCCGAAAACCGATACTACGCCCGTCAATCGCGCTTTCGGGTGGATGCTGAATTCGTTCGGGATAGCGCCCTGTCAATAAGCGGCCTGCTCGTTCAAAAGATCGGAGGAAAAAGCGTCAAACCCTACCAACCCGCCGGCTACTGGCAACACCTCAACTTTCCCGCCCGCAAATGGCAAGCCGGTAAGGGAGACGAACTCTACCGGCGGAGTCTTTACACCTTCGTATGTCGGAGCTTTCCCCACCCCGCCATGGTCGCCTTCGATGCCCCCAGTCGTGAGGAATGCGCCGCAGAGCGTCCACGATCGAACATTCCCCAGCAAGCTCTCGTTCTACTCAACGACCCCGTATTCGTGGAAGCCGCCAAATCGCTTGCCGAACGACTGCTCAAGGAGGGTGAAGCGACCGACACCAAAAGATTGGAAAAAATCTTTTCAATCGCACTTACCCGGAAACCCACCAAGCAGGAACAAATAATCCTGCTCGATCACCTCGCCGAACAGCGCAAGCGCTATAAGGAGGATGAAAAATCAGCTATTGAACTCCTCTCAACTGGAGCGAAACCAGTCGACAAGTCTCTCCATTCAAGCGAACTAGCTGCCTGGACAAGCGTGTCCCGTGCGATGCTCAACCTCTACGAAACCACCGGCCGATTCTAAGAACCCTCACGAAGCAAACGAACCATGGACGCAACCACCTTCATTAACCGCCGCAGCTTTCTCAACCAGGCAACCGTGGGGATCGGAGCAACCGCTCTTACCAGCATGCTCTCCGCCAATGCCCTATCCAACCCCAAGGTATGGCCTGCAAACCTCCCCCCCCGAGCCAAGCTCATTGGTAACCCCAAAGCCAAGCGCGTTATTTTTCTTTGTATGGCTGGCGGTCCCTCCCACCTCGAGACATACGACTACAAGCCCAAGCTCAAGGAAATGGACGGCAAACCCATGCCAAAATCCATCACCGAAGGTCAGCCCATCGCGCAGCTCATGGGCAAGAAGAACGCCCTCAAATGCCTTGGACCACAACACGAATTCGAACGCTACGGAAAATCCGGTCAGTTCATATCCAACCAGTTTCCCAAGATCGGATCAATTGCGGACGATATATGCATCATCCGTTCCATGCATACCGAGCAGATCAACCACGACCCCGCCCACACCTACATGAACACTGGCACGCAGATATCCGGCCGACCCAGCATGGGCTCCTGGACCCTCTACGGACTCGGGGCGGATACCGAAAACCTACCCGGGTTCGTCGTCCTCACCTCGGTCGGGGGTGGCCAGAACCAACCCATCGCTTCACGCCAATGGCACAGCGGCTTTCTCCCCAGTAAATACCAAGGCGTACACTTTCACAGTAAAGGCGACCCCGTTCTCTACCTGAGTAACCCCAAAGGCGTGACCGCAAAGGACCAGCGTTCGCTCATCGACTCAGTCAACAAGCTTAACCTCATGCGCAACGAGTCACTGCGTGATCCCGAGATAGCAACCAAGGTCAGCCAGTACGAAATGGCATTTCGAATGCAGACCAGTGTACCCGAGCTAATGGATGTTTCCAAGGAACCAAAACATGTGCTTGACCTCTATGGGGCCAAACCCGGGGACGGTTCATTCGCAAGCAATTGTATATTGGCCCGGCGTCTAGCCGAGCGAGGAGTCCGGTTCATTCACCTCTACCACCGGGGATGGGATCACCACGGCGGGGTCAAGAATGCAATTACAGGTGTAGCCAAGCGGGTGGACCAAGGCTCCGCCGCTCTTATTCAGGACCTCAAGCAACGGGGAATGCTCAACGATACTCTTGTTGTCTGGGGCGGTGAATTCGGACGCACCCCCATGGCACAGGGAAATGGTCGAGATCACCACATCAAAGGCTTTTCCATCTGGATGGCAGGCGGAGGAATCAAAGGCGGTATTTCCTATGGAAACACCGACGAATTCGGATACAATGCAGAGGAAAACGTTGTGCACGTGCGCGATTTCCACGCAACCATGCTACACCAACTTGGTATCCAGTCCCAACTATTCACCCAGAAATACCAAGGACTCGACTTTCGACTCACCGGAGTGGACAAAGAAGCACACGTCCTCAAAGACATACTTGCCTAGTCAAGATTCACACCAAACAAATCATTGTCTTCAATGAAATACTTCATACTATTGTTATGTCTGCTCAATACATGTCTACTCGGAGCAAAACGTCCTTCACCTTTTAAGAAGGTCGAGGATAAACCAAACCTGCCCAGGGTCCTTTTGATTGGGGATTCAATTTCCATTGGATATACCCTTCCAGTTCGCGAATTCCTCAAGGGCAAGGTCAATGTACACCGCATCCCCACCAACGGGGGTCCCACCACCAAGGGTATCACAAGTATTGATGCCTGGCTGGGTAAAGACAAATGGGACCTCATCCACTTCAACTGGGGTCTGCATGACCTGAAATTCATGGGACCAAACGGCGAAAACCTTTTCCCGAAGGAAAAAGGGGGGAAAGCTCAGGTTTCCCTGGAGGAGTACGAAGCCAATCTGGATAAGCTCACCGCACGCATGAAAAAGACAGGAGCAAAGCTGGTCTGGCGCAACACCACGCCCATTCCATCCGGTTCAAAGGGCCGATATGTCGGTGATTCTGTAAAATACAATGAAGCTGCAGCACGTGTAATGAAAAAGCACAATGTCCCGACTCAGGACCTCTTCACCGTCAGCAAGGAACGAATGGAGGAACTGATGCTCCCGGCAAACGTACATTATAAAAAGGAAGGCTCCGGGCTCCTTGGTGAACTGGTTGCAAAACGGATTCTCAAGGAACTCGGGAAGTAAAATATCAATCCAACCTTATTCCATGGACCACTTTCCTTGGAGTCTTGGTTTGCCCACAGCCTTCGTCAATTTCCCGAGGAAGTCCTCCCTTGGGATTGATCGACCGCCGAGTCGAACCACGTGTGCATTTTCCTGCTGACAGTCAATGAAGTCAAATTTGTGCTTCAGGCTATAATCCACCAATGCAGCAAGGGCGACACGGGAGGCCTCCGATTCATGATGAAACATCGATTCTCCAAAAAAAGCCGCGCCAATTGATAATCCGTAAAGCCCACCGACCAATTCACCGTCCATATATGTCTCGAATGAATGCGCGACACCCAGTTCGTGCATTTGGCAGTATGCCTCAATCATGTCCTCCTCAATCCAGGATTCTCCCATCGCCTCGGGCCGGGCAACCCGTGAACATGCCCTCATGACAGCCTGAAAGTTGGTATCCAGCCGAACCTCGAACCGATTTTGACGCAGGGCCGCTTTCAGATAGCGGTTCGGCTTGAACTCTTCAGGAAACAAAAGGAACCTGGGATCAGGTGAGAACCACCGCCATAACCTCGGTTCTCCAGACGCCTCCCACGGAAAAATGCCATTGGAATAGGCAAGGATGAGGCGTTCAGGTGTTAGTTTCCCGCCAGCTGCCAGATATCCATGTGGCGGTGCATGAGATGGATGCGGAAACCAGGGTTCACCCTCGTCATCCAGAAGAATGGACATCGCCTGAAGGTTTTAAAGATTTGATGGTGTGGATTGTTAATCCCTCAAGGTCTTTACGAGGCCCCGGAAGAACCATGCCGGCAATCAACCCGGCAATCACACAACTACCCACGCCTGTGAAGGCCAGAAACCATGGATTTACATCATTGCTGACCAGAAACCATTGCACAACAGCACTGGCCAGCAATCCAAATGCTGCAGCAACACCATGAGTCCGCCGGGTCAGGATGCCCAGTAGAAAAACCCCGGCCAGCCCCCCCCCGAAGAAACCAAGAATCCCGGCAAAGGAATCCCAGATGGACTTGGAACCCAAATGAGCAAAATACAACGCCAGACTTGTCCCCAGCAATCCAACAACAACCACCGTACCCCGGGCAACCTTGAGAGCCGATGCCTCAGTCACGTCACCACGAAACCTTCGGTAGAAGTCAGTCGTAACAGCAGCAGAAACACTGTTCATTGCACTGTCGATGCTGGACATTGAAGCCGCAAAAACCCCGGCAATCAATAACCCGGCCAAGCCAGCTGGCAGGCTGGTAACGATGTAGTAAGGAAACATGGCAGCAGAATTGGCAATCCCCGGGGCCAGGGCTCCCGGGTTCATCTTGAAATGTGAATAGAGAGCCGTACCAATCCCGAAGAAGACAAAGGATGCCAGAATGGAAAGTACACCATTCATCCAGATACTGCGTGCGGAAGCGCGTTCATCAGGAGTCGTCAGATAGCGTTGGACGACAGCCTGATCAGTACCATAGCTAAGGAAGTTCTGGCAGAGTGAACCAAGGAGAACCACCCCGAAGGCCGGCGCGGTCAGGTCCCACCTAAAATCCAGAAGTCTGAACTTACCGTCCCCATCTGCCAGATCGACCATCGCATTCCATCCACCTGGGAAGCCCGCCGCCATCCAGACAAGACAGAACACCGCACCACCGCCAAGGATGATCACCTGTGCAACATCCGTCCAGATCACGGCCTCCATTCCGCCCAGCATTGTATAGACCAGACAAAGAAGACCCATCAGGAGGATACACAGGTGTACATCCATCCCCGTTACCAGCGATAGTGCCACTGCTGGCAGGTATAGTACAATCCCAATTCGGCCAAACTGTAAAAGAATGAATAGTGTGCTTCCAAAACAACGCACGAAAACATTGAAGCGTTTCTCCAGGTACTCGTAAGCAGTAGTCACGTTTAGCCGCCGATAAAACGGTAGGAAGAGGAAAATCACAAACGGTGCCACGATGATGATGCCGAACTGCCCGACAAGAAGTCGCCAATCCGTGCCATAAACCTTGGCCGGGATCGCGATGAATGTAATGGCACTTAACTGCGTCCCGAAGATACTCAGTCCTGCAGCCCACCAAGGCACTCGTGACCCCGCCTTGAAGAAGTCGTCCGTCCCTTTGACCTTCCTGGAAAATCGCAAGCCATGCCAGAGCACGGCCACCATGTATATTACCAGTACGGCATAGTTCAAACCACCAAAGGAATATCCCTTGACCAGCTTCAGACTCAACACCTGTGGTGTACGGATACCGGGACTGCGCTCACCGCTCGGGAGAATAATGCGATCCCCAAGTTTCGCCGCACCCAGCGTGACCGGACTGTCCCCAATGATGGTTCCGGCGTGGCTCCATGCCCGGGTTACCGTGTTGAATGCAAGGACATCCCGACTGAACCCCGAATGCTTGTTGAGAATATCCAGCTTCTGATTCTGCAGACGCATTACAACAGCGGAATCTCCTGAAAGCTTGGCTGCAGCAATCGCGGCAGGAATTTCATAATCCAACTTCCGGAACAGATCGCCTTCTGCCCCGCCAATGACCAGAATACCATGGATTCCGACAGACACCGCTGTTCCAGCCATCACACAACGAGACAGCTTTCCAGGCAATCCAATGTCCGGCAGTTGTGTCCACTGACCGGACTTCGGGTCATACCGCCAGGCATCCGTCAACAACTCAACATCCTCCCTGCCAGGATTTCTACCTGAAAACAAATACAGCTTTTCTGAAGTACCATCATGCTGCGCAGCTGCCAGCGCAAGTGTCCTCGCGTGACCGGGAAACGAGGGCATCTCCGCCCATAAATACTTGTCAGTACCACGAAGCTTCAAATCCAGCGCCCAGAATATACGAGTGGAACCCTCATCATCTTGACCTCCGATCACATAGATGACATCACCGATCCGCGCCCCCACGATTCCCGTAACGGCTCTGGGCAACGGCGGATAACCCTTATCCACCTCAATCTTTTCATTCTGCCATTTCAAGGCGAAGACCTCCCGGGAACGTAGCATTTTTTGCTTGCCATCAACTGGTAGCGACTTGGTTTCACCGCCAATGCAAATCAAACCCGATTTCGGGTGGGAAACGGACGCACCATACGCCCAAGCCCCTGGCACCTTCTCGCTGGAGAGTGTCCAACTCCATACCCCCCCCTCCTTCTTTAGCACAAAGATGTCGTTGTGGTAAATCTTTGGAGGCGAGTTTCCCTCGGTAGTTTCTTCCCAAGGCAACCCGTGAGGGAAATTGGCACCTCCCGCAACAATAACAGCTCCATTGTGAGAACCGGTAAAAGCACCAGCCACACCAATCTGTTTCTCCGTCCCAGCACCCGCAGGAAGATCGGGCAGGTTCTCCCATTTCAGGGCGGCAGAAACAGCCTGAAGAATCCCCAGACAAAGCACGGGTAGAATGAACTTAAGTAGATGCATGTATAACTTTTCCTATTCCGAACAAGACATGGATCGATGGCAAGCGTCCAATACCTCACTTTAAACGACCAAGGAACTCCAAGACATCACGCAATTCATGTCGCGTAAGGATCGCACCCATCGGAGGCATTTGGGAAGTCAATGCCTCTGAGACAATATCATTACGGGAAATCATCTTCAATGTCCCCTCTGTGGTTCGTATCTCGTATTTTGATTCAGTTGCCTTGACAATGGCACCATTGACACTCGATCCGTTCTTGAGCCTGGCAACAAGGAGTCCGTAACCCTCGGTTAACTTAGCCTGCGGATTCACAAGCGACTCCATAATTTGCTCCCGGGAAAGTTTTGACCCAACCTGGGACAAATCAGGACCAACCTCACTCCCAAGACCCGCAACCTTGTGGCATCGGATGCACTGTGCAGCAGGATGACCAAAGACCACCCTGCGTCCTGCTTCAGCATCCCCTCCTTCAAGTATATTACTGTAATTGCTGGAATTGGCAGACATGTGAGCCTTGGCACGGGCAGCAAGCCTGGCATCCAGACTTCTGGACGCTGACTCCTGAATATCCAAAGCGAGTTCCGGTTCTCCCTCGGAGGCAACCATCCGGTCAAACAATCCTGAAAGAATTTCAACCCCGGCGTTGTCCTTCGTTGCCGCCAGGCTCTGCAAAGCTCCTCGCTTCTCGACCAATGTACCGGATTCCAGGGCCTGTGATGCCAGTTCAACCCCGGAAAGACCCGCAGCCCAACCAAACTTCTGGGCGGTTGCACGAAGTCTTCCATCCTTTGACTGCAGGGATCTCTCCACAAGTTCACCCAGGTTGGGGTCATTGAGTTCAGCAAATGTAGTCAATAATTGGACACGAAGACCTGATGAAGCTCCTTCTGCGTCAAACATCACCCTGGCAACCGGTAACAATTCACGAACTTTGAGTCGCTCCATCGCCCTTGCCAGAACTGTCATTACCTTGGATGATCCGGATTTCACCAGGGCATCTGCATGGACGGACAATGCACCGGCTGCCGGAGCAGGGTCTCGTGCAGGGTAAACCCGGTGACGTCCCTCAACAGCATCCAGCACGGGTGGTTGGGGCCAGAGGGCAAGGCAGGCCAGCGCGGTGGTCCGCATTTTTTCAGGTGCATCCTTCCGTGCGGCATATCGCGCCAGCCGTTCAGCATCAGCAGGACGACCGACACGAAAGTTTGCATTAATGACCCGTCGAAGGAGGGGTTCACCCTTTAGATCCTGGCGTTCCAGAATTTTCGCCAGTGCAGGCAGGGCATCCGGAATGGAAAAGTCATCATGGATGGCTCGTACAACCTCCGTCACGATATAGAGATTCTCGTCCTTGAGAAATTCAGCAATCCCCGGATGTAGCATCCGCCGCAGGGCCAGTACAGCAGCTAGTTTCTCCGCATCAGTCCCCTTGCCTGCCTTGGCCAAAAGCAACTCCGGGCTTTGTTGGGCAGATCCCAGCAAACCCATGACACAGGCATGGCGAAGGTATGCATCGGCATTGTTATTTCGACGAACCAAGGCAAAGAGAGGATCAACAGCCTTGGGACTACCCAGCTTGCCAATGGCAATGGCGGTAATCGAGCGTACCCGGATGGATTGATCCTCGAGCAGGGGAAGCATTACATCGAGTGCAGAAGAAAATCCGGCCTCACCCGTCACCTTGGCAACCTGGGTTCGAATCTCTGCGTCAGCGTCACCGAGGAGAGATAGAATTGGTTTCAGCACCTTGGCATCCTTGCGAGCCAGCTGTCCAATACCCCAGATTCCATGTAGACGAGCCAGTTGATTATCCGTCTGCGTGGCAGCAACCAGTAACGCTTCTTCCCCTTCACCAGTACGCCGCACCAGTTCAAATTGACTGTCACGCCGCACACGCATGTCCTGATGCTTTAGGAATCCAGACAACTCAGACACAGTTCGCTTCCTGAATCCTACAGAGAGAATGGACTGTGTCTGCCGACGAAGGGGGTCATCAACTGAAGCAGGGTCATCGAGCTTCCAGATTCGCCCACGATCAGAGGGACCATTCATCCAGTCGGCTATGTAGAGTGCGCCATCCGGCCCGAAATCCAAACCTGTGTTGTAGATACCGGAATGAACCGTGTGCTCCCCTGTCATTTCAAATGAGGCTCCACTTGGCTTGACTTGAAATGCGCTCAGTTTCTTGCCTTGGGCATGAAAGAAGTAATTCCGGTAACGTTCATTCAGAGCCGTACCCGGGTTATAGGCAAAACCACAGGGACCATTGCTATAGTTGGCCACTGGTGGTAGAATATAGGCAGCCTGCCCATCAAATCGAGTCTTGAATAGTTTTTCCTCCATCCAGACGTTGTAGGGTGCCTCGCCACTGACCTTGGCAAAATCCTGCATCCTGAACCATTGCCAGTTAAGACGCCAACCGGTCATACCTCCTTCCAGAAGATAAAGAAAGCGTTCACGCTCCCCCGGGTAGTCTCCATCATTATCAACGGTAAAAAGATTTCCGAACTCATTAAAGGCCAGTTCCTGCCCATTGCGCACCCCATAGGCAAAAACTTCCATTTTGGAACCATCCGGTTCACAGCGAAGGACTCCTCCCCGGTTTGGAAGAAAAATCTTACGACCGTCCGCTCCTGTGGCATTGATACCCTTGTCTGCTATTGACCAATAGATTCTCCCGTCCATACCCATGGCAAGGCCGGATGTATTGTGCCCACCCTGTCCAATATGAATGGAAAAACCCCTGGCAAGCCGCCGACGTTTATCGGGGACACCATCCCCATCCGTATCATCATAGCGCCAGATATCCGGTTCAACTGCACTGTACAAGGAGCCATCGGCCCATAAAACCCCGGCAGCAATACCGGTCAAAGGCGTGGCCAAATCTGCATCAATCACGAACTGTTTATCCCCAAGACCATCCTTGTCGGTATCTATGATACAATGAATTTCCTCAGTCTGGACCGTCAAGTCAGCCAAGTCACGCTTGCCATCCTTGTTACGGTCCGGCGGATCATAGTGCCGTATGTTTGGGTAGCGATCAGGTCCAAGGGCCTTCTTGTAAAACTCAAATCGGTCCTCAAGGCTCTGGATGGAAAGATCATGCTTCACCCAGTCACGAAAATTGCGAATATCAAGACTGGACTGCTTGCGCCGACGAACCTGGGTGGCAAAAACTCTTCCCTGCGGATCAACGGAAACACCAACGGGACTTGCCGTCAATGGATTCTCCGCCCAGACTGAGACCTGTAACCCGCCACCGGTTTTCGATGGAGGTGGAGCCTGTGACAAGATCTTCCTTGAAACCTTGATCCCAGGGATACGGAATGTGTGAAGATTGATCCACTGGTTCTCATTGTTGCCATTGGAAACCAGTCGAATAAAACGCCCCTCGGCAGGCTGGGTCTGGAATGATTCAACCCCGTCACCTTTTCCGGAACTTTTTGTATCAAGAATACTTTGCCACTTCCTTCCATCGGAGGACACTTGGATCTCAAAGGAATAATTGCGATTCCCACGTTGAAAACCGACCTCGACACTTGACACATTTACAGGTGCATCCAGATCCAACTGCATCCATTGGCCACGGCCCTCGGCAGACCAGCGGCTGCTTGAACCGGAATTCAAGGCTTGGGTTGCAGTATTGCCATCCTGGGCACTACTGCTGGAAACCCGGGTCACATTGGCCGCATCAACCAGGGTGATTAGGAAAAGTCCAATAATGCCAGGGGATAATAAAAGATGTCTCATGATAAATAGCTTTAGAACAGGAAACCTTTTTTATCCCAAGAAGCTAGACTTTCTTTGACCATAGGAACATTTGCTCCTGCCCCTGCCGGTGCTCCCATGAAGATGGCTCCCAATCGGTAATCAGATCAAATCTCCGGGAAAACCTCCGGACAATCTCCTCACGATTCGTGCCGAATGGAGGACCGTCCTCATCCGGAGGTAGCATGTAGTGAATGGCAAGTAGGAAGCCATCTGGGTTCAACCATTGAGCAACCGAGGCAGCATAAACATCTCGTTCAGAAGGATCAATTGCACAGAAACACGTGTGCTCAAATATATAATCGAACCCATCAAATGGTTCATCCTTCAGGAAATCCCCTTCCCGAAACTCCACCCCGGAAAATCCAGCAGGCGTCTGCTCCCGGGCACCGAAAACCGCACTGGGTGCAACATCAAGGCCAACAGCCTTGAATCCTGCCCGAGCAAGTGCCCTCACATCATGACCGAAACCACAACCAGGCACAAGAATACTTGATCCCTCAACAAATGAAGCATTCCCCAACCATTCCAACAAACCCGGTGAAGGTTCCCCCTTGTCCCAGTGAGTATCCCCATTCCGATACATCTTTTCCCAGTTATTCATTGGCCTGTAAGACAATCAGGAAAATACAGACTCCACACAATCTGCAAGAACACTTTTCAAAAGCATATCAGCCATTGACCTTACTGGTATGATTGCAAAATCCTTGTCAGTGCTACAATCAATCCCGGTAAAAACCAGACAAAACAGAAACGAACCGAAAGCAGTTTTATTCCCGTATCACAGATATTCGAAGAAACTGCTTGGAACCGGCATCGACCATTGCGGCATCAGCTGTTACCGAGGCACGGGCATAGTCGCTTGTTGCAAATGGCTTTCCATCCGGCAGGTTGTCCTGCGGAACACCCTGCAGGGCACCCTTGGTCGTCAGTCCATCCGTGGACCAGACAGCCTTTAGACTGGAAGTGATCTCGGGCATATAGTTCAGCTTGGGATCAACACTTGGCTTAAGGTG
>JABJCN010000222.1 GCA_018668635.1 Opitutia bacterium | reverse complement strand
TCAATCCGGTACAGTGCCTTGTCCGTCCGGATGAAGAGCGTGTCGCCGGCAACGGCAATGGAAGCCATGTGGCGTCCATCCAGTTTGTTCTCTGCAATCTTTGTGAACGTGCGTCCGGGCTTGAGAACCAGTGTTGTGCCGTACTGGCTGGGGAAGTAGAGCTTGCCGTCTGCATGGATTGGAGATGCTGAATATTCCCCGCCCACCCGTTCACGCCAGACTGCCTCGCCGGTTCCTGCATCCAGGCAGTTGGCGATACCGTTGTCAGTGACGTAATAAAGTTCATTGCCGACCAGGATGGGTGAGGGCATCTTTGGGGCGCCCTTGGTGAAGGACCATTGAATTTCAGGCTTGGGCAGTCCCTCGTATTTTACGGCGAGCAGGTTTCCCTTCATGAAGCAGGTGGAGAAATAGAGGGTGCCGTTGCCGGCGACGGGCCGGGATACGTTGGAGAAACCGAGGAGTCCGTAAGCGAGCTTCCATAGTTCCCTGCCGTTGGAAGGGTCATAGCCGTAGAGCCAGTTTGCTCCAGTGGAGACAACGGTCGGCTTGCCATTCATTTTCACCAGAAGCGGGGTGCCATAGGCTTTCTTTAGCTGGGGATTGGAGTGCATCGTACCACTTCGCTTTGTTTTCCAGGCGACCTTGCCGGTCCGTTTGTCCAAGGCTGTGACGTACTGCTTGTCGCTTCCGTCCATGTGCAGGATAATGTTATTCTGGTAAACCACGGGACTGCTTCCAGGACCGTTCTCATGCATGATCTTGAGCTCCTGGTTGCGCCAGAGAACCTTTCCACTTCCGGTATCGATACAGGCGGTCCCGAATGCCCCGAAATGGCAGTAGAGTCGATCGTCCTCGATGACCGGGGTGGGTGAGGCGTATGAGTTCAGCTTGTGAACCCATTGCGGTTCCTTCACCTCCAGCAGTTGGAGGTTGTGAAGAATCCTTCCGGTCTTGCGGTCTATGCAGATGGCGTGGAGGTTGACGCTCGCGAGAAGGTTGAGTGGTTGCCCCCCTGTATTTGCCTTCAGGCGTTCCTTGGCACGTTTTGGGTCTTCCGGGGTTTCAAAGGCGCTGGTGAACCAGATTTTATTGCCATTGATGACAGGAGTGGAGTGTCCCTGTCCCGGGATGCTTGTTTTCCATGTAACGTTCTTTGTTTCGCTCCATGTACTGGGAAGGTTTTTGGCTTCAGAATGGCCCAACCCACCGGGACCACGCCACTCCGGCCACTCGGGTTTGGCGTGAGATTGGAGGATTACAACGAGAGGAAGTATCGCAAGGTAAATAAATGTACGTATAAATCGCATTACTATGCCTCTAGCAAATTTTTAAATAATGTTCTAATTTGGCTCAATATTTTTCTCCACTGCTTCCCTGACCTCAAGTTTAGCATAGTCTTGTGCAGAACCGAACCCAATCAATCTGATTTCACTTCCAGGTTGAAGTAGCAGAGGTGTTAGGGCTGGAGTATCATCAATTGATTTTCCTATGCCAACCGGACATTCCTTTAATACCAAAGTCCAAGTTTGAGGTAGGTAAATTATGGGAGCTTGTCCGAATACCATGGAAACATCACACTCCTGATCAAGGGCTTCAGGGTCCCTTATGAACCTACAATCAATACTGTGTTGTCCCGGAGTTGCGAACCTGGTTTTCATTTCAAATAATTGTAAACAGATTTAGCGTTTATTTTGTTTGCGACCAAGAGATTTGTATTGAATTTTTTTTTGATTACCTCTCACTTTTCTCGATGAGTCAATGCTGGTTTTCGCCAAATTTTTAATGCGATTGAATCGAGTATTGGATTTGTGTTTAATCTATTTCAGTCTTCATCTTAGACTGTATTAGTGCGTCTTTTAGCAATTGGTGTCTGCCGGAAGCAGTCCATTGTTTTTCTGGTCCATCTACTATAACGGCAACCCGTAAACCCTGAGAAATTTAAGCTGAATCGAAATGATTCTTTTGCCTCCGTTTTTATCCTTTCTATGAGTCCGTAGTTTGCGTCAAGACGCCCCAATGGAAAGTAGTGCCAGTCACTGGTGTACCCTGAGATTACTAGGGATGACTGCATGCCCGATAAGTGCCGATCGATCATGACACGAATACGCCAGGTGGGTGTGGTCGGGGACGATGCGGGTTGCATCTGGATGGATGATTCTCTCGATCTCATCCTCGACAAACTGGAAGCCCTCGGTGACTTGAGGGTATGCTTGGTTGTTATAGTTTAATCGTTTTTCGAAACGGCCATTTAGCGAGTTTATTCCCACTGGCAATGCCATTGCCGGTGGGAGCTTCTAGGATGTCTTTAAAATCCTGCTGACGCGAGCATCGAGAAGAATTCGAATGGCAAGAAGAAATAACCTTCTCCATCAACCTCTCATCTTTCTTCTTGCACGGAAGATCGTTAATTTCCAGCTTTTGACCCGTTATGAAAATAGTAAACGGTCTCCTAATCCTTTTTTTTACCTCGTTTTTTTCCCCACTGATTGCCAGAAGCCCGAACCTGGTGGTCATCCTGACGGATGACCAGGGATGGGGGGACCTGAGCATCAATGGCAATAAGAACCTTTCCACGCCGAACATCGACAAGCTTGCACGTGATGGTGCCAGCTTTGATAAATTCTATGTCTGCCCGGTTTGCTCACCGACCCGAGCCGAGTTCCTCACCGGTCGCTACCATGCACGCGGCGGGGTATACAGCACCTCTGCGGGGGGGGAGCGCCTGGATCTGGACGAGGTAACCATTGGCGATACCTTCAAGGCTGCCGGTTATGCCACGGGAGCCTTCGGGAAATGGCACAACGGGATGCAATTTCCCTACCACCCCAATGCCCGTGGTTTTGATGAATTCTATGGTTTTTGCTCAGGGCATTGGGGCAATTACTTCGATCCCCTCCTTGAGCGCAATAATCAGATGGTTAAGGGCAAGGGTTTCTGTATCGACGACTTTACCAATGAGGCCATGCAGTTCATCGAGGCTAGCGTCAAAAAGGAAAAACCCTTCTTCGCCTATTTGCCCTACAATACCCCACACTCGCCGATGCAGGTTCCCGATCGATGGTGGAAGAAATTTAAGGACAAGGAACTGTCCATGCATCACCGTGACGGAGCTACTAAAGAAAAACGACTTCACCTGCTTTGTGCCTTGGCCATGTGTGAGAACATTGACTGGAATGTTGGACGCCTTCTAAAGAAACTAGACCAGCTCGGTGTGGCTGAAGACACCATCGTGGCCTACTTCTGTGACAACGGCCCCAACGGCGTACGCTGGAACGGCGACATGCGAGGCCGCAAAGGCTCCACCGACGAAGGTGGCGTGCGTTCGCCCCTTCTAATCCGCTGGCCGGACAGGATTAAAAAGGGACTTCACGTCGAGGAACTCTCGGCCGCTATCGACCTTCTGCCCACCTTCGCTGCATTGTGCGGTATCAAGGTCATCGGTTCAAAGCCTCTGGATGGTTTTGACATTTCACCGCGTCTCCTTGGCAAGTCCATGCCTGAGTTGAAGAACCGACTTGTTTTCTCTGGCTGGAAGGGGCGGACGAGTGTTCGCACGGACACGCATAGACTCGACAACAAGGGTAACCTCTACGACATGTTGGAGGACTTCGGTCAGCGCCGCAACATCGCCAAGCAACAGCCGGAACTTGCCGCCAGGCTCCGCAAGGCCGTTCAGAAATGGCACGCAGAGATGGAGGCAGAACTGGGCAAGGACGAACGTGCCTTTGTCATCGGTCACCCCGATAGCGTGCTGACCCAGGTTCCCGCCCGCGACGGTGTGGCCTCCGGTAGCATCCAGCGTTCCAACAAGTTTCCAAACTGCTCCTTCTTCCACAACTGGAAGAACGTGGACGACGCCGTGACCTGGCAGGCCGAAATCGGAACTTCCGGCAAGTACGCTGTCGAGATGTGGTACGCCTGCGGGAAGGACGCAGTGGGCACCGAGGTCGAACTAAGCTTCAAAGACCGTTCCATCCGCGCGACTCTCACCCAGGCTAATCCCGTGCAACTCCAAGGCGCGGAACACGATCGCTTCCCTCGCGTGGAATCCTACGTGAAGGATTTTACGCCCATGAAACTAGGCGTTCTCGACCTAAAGAAGGGCACTGGCGATTTGAAACTCCGCGCCACTAGGATTCCTGGTAAGGAAGCGATGGAGTTTCGCCTTTTGATGTTTCGGAGACTTTAGGGGCAGTTTCGTTTATTCTACGCCAATACGTCTTGGACGACCTTTCCGTGTACATCGGTTAGGCGGTAGTGTCGTCCCTGATGCTTGTAGGTAAGGCGTTCGTGGTCGATGCCAAGCTGATGCATGATTGTGGCCTGGAGGTCGTGTACGTGTACAGGATTTTCAACAACGTTGACACTGTAGTCATCCGTTTTTCCGTACGTGAAACCCGGCTTGATTCCACCTCCGGCCAACCAGTAGGTGAAACAGTTCGGGTGGTGGTCACGTCCATAGTTTTTCGGGGTGAGTTTACCCTGGCAATAAACGGTTCGTCCAAATTCCCCACCCCAGACGATCAGGGTTTCATCAAGCATGCCGCGTTGCTTGAGGTCGGCAATGAGTGCGGCAGTCGGTTGATCAGTGTCATTACATTGACGTTTCACATTGTTGGGGGCGCCACCATGAGCGTCCCAACCCCGGTGATAAAGTTGAATGAACCGAACACCACGCTCAGCAAGGCGACGTGCAAGCAGGCAATTGTAGGCGTACTTGCCAACCTTTGTTACCTCAGGACCATAGGACTCTAGAATGTGTTTGGGTTCCTTGCTCAAGTCAATGAGGTCGGGAACGCTCATTTGCATGCGGTAAGCCAGTTCATACTGGGCGATGCGAGTATTGATATTGGGATCACCATAGAGATCATGCTGTTCTCGATTCAGTTGATCAAGTGAGTCCAGCATCCGGCGACGCTGTATACGGGTTACGCCGGGAGGGTTGTAAAGATCGAGTATGGGATCCCCCTGCCCCCGGAATTTTACACCCTGAAATCGGCCGGGAAGGAAGCCGGCCCCCCATAGGCGATCGTAGAGGGGTTGCCCGGACTTTGCTGTACCGTTGGAGGTCATGGCAACGAAAGCAGGCAGGTCCTTGTTCAGACTACCCAGTCCGTAACTGACCCATGCCCCCATGCTGGGGCGACCGGGGATGACGGATCCGGTCTGGAAACAGGTTGCAGCCGGATCGTGGTTGATGGCCTCCCCGTACATGGACTTGATGACGCAAATGTCATCGGCAACCTTTCCAAGGTGGGGGAGGGTTTCGCCCAGTTCTATACCGCTTTTCCCATGTCGTGAGAACCGGATGGATGTGGGCGCCACGGGGAAGCTGGATTGCCCCGAGGTCATGGTGGTCTTGCGTTCGTCCGGGTATATCGACTTGGGCACCTCTTCACCAAAACGTTTGGCTAGGTCAGGCTTGTAGTCAAAGAGATCATGCTGGGAGGGTCCACCGGACTGGAAGAGGTAGATGACACGCTTGACCCTGGGGTTGGAATGAGGGAGTCCTTTTATTCCACCCAGTGAGTTTCGTGGTGGTGCCCTCCCTTCAAGGAGTGTTCCCAGTGCAATTGAACCAAGCCCCAGCGTGGAGTTTTGTAGGATGGATCTTCTTGTGAGCATAACGGAGGATTCGAGGGCCGGGTTGGGAATGAATTAAATCAGTCTGGTATTGATTTTTGAAGCATGGAATCAATTGAGAGTAATTGTCTCATCCAGGTTCAGAAGGGTGTTGGCGATCAGGGCATAGGCCGCAAGCTGAGATACATCCAGCTTCGGGTTTGCGGGTTTTTCACCGATTTCCAGGAACTTCCTGGCTTCAACCGCATTCTTTTTAAAGTCATCCAGATAGAAGTTCAAATCTGATAGGAGTGCGGAAAGCTCCGGTTGAGTGGGTTTCCTGCAGAGGATTGCCCGGAACCCTGTCGTAATGCGATCACGGGGGTTCTTGGCCGAGGATAGCATACGTTCAGCAAGGAACCTGGAGGTTTCCACAAACGTGATGTTGTTCATCAGCGTAAGGGCCTGAAGAGGTGTGGTGGTATGATCCTTGCGGACGGAGCAGATTTCCCGGTCAGCAGAGTTGAAGGTCATCATGGTTGGCGGTGGTATTGTCCTGCGCCAATAGGTGTAGAGGCTCCTTCGATACAATTTTTCACCCTTGTCCTGTTTGTAGCCGTTGTTGGAAATGGATTTCCATATCCTGGGTGGCATATATGGTTTCACTGAGGGGCCACCCTGTTGCTCAACAAGAAGTCCACTTGCTGAAAGAGCAGTATCACGAATGCCATATGGATGAAGTCGCCTGCGGTCTCTTCCTCCATCCTTTTCATTTTTTCGAATCCTTGAATCCTGTCGATAGGCGGAGCTGGTCACAATGAGCTTTTGAAAGGCCTTGAGATCCCAATCGAGGCGAATCAGTTCCGTCGCAAGCCAATCAAGTAGCTTGGGGTTGGTTGGCGCTTCACCCTGAATTCCAAAGTTCTCGCTGGTACGGACAATTCCGGTTCCGAAAAACCTTTGCCAGTACCGGTTCACGGTTACACGCGCTGTTAATGGATGATCAGGGGAGGTAAGCCACTTTGCAATACCGATACGGTCGCGTGGCCATTCCTTTCTCCAACCTCCTATAATTTCAGGGATGTCCGGTTGGATAACCACGGACTTGTCAGGATTATCATACTGTCCACGGTTTAGCCGGTAGGTCGGACGTGGTTTTTCCAGTTGATGCATGACCATTACCGTACTCGGGGGGCCGGATTGTGGCCGTGGCACGGATGTCTGTACAACCTTGATCTTCATTTTCGCCGGGGTTGTGAACTTGTTTTCCTCCCCGGAGAGCAGGGGCCAACTTTTTGGCACGGGAATGAAGGGCGGGCTGTTGCCGTTGTTTGGCCCAAGCCCTGCTTCATCGATACCGTTGAAAAACGCGAAGAGTGAATAGAAATCCTTCTGGGTCACTGGATCGTACTTGTGGTCATGGCATCTTGCACAGTTAAATGTTAGGCCAAGAAAAACCGTACCCAGTGTCTCGACCCGGTCGGCAACGTACTCGACGATCCATTCATCAGGAATGGAGCCTCCCTCGGAATTGATGCGGTGGTTTCGGTTGAACCCGGTGGCAACCTGTGTGTAGAAATCCCGTTTGGGAAGGAGGTCGCCGGCCATCTGCTCAGTAACAAAGCGATCAAATGGCATATTCTCATTGAATGCCCGGATTACCCAGTCCCGCCAGACATGCATGTAGCGGTACCGGTCATTCTGGTACCCGTCTGTGTCTGCATACCTCGAAGCGTCCAGCCAGTAACTGGCTGCGTGCTCGGCATGGCGGGGGGAACGCAGCAGGCGATCGATGACCTTTTCATAGGCATCCGGGGATTCATCGGCAAGGAATGCATCCTGCTCGGTTATTGTTGGGGGAAGTCCGGTCAGGTCGTAGGTTACCCGACGAAGAAGCGTTTCCCTGTCAGCTTCAGGCGCGGGAATCTTGTTTCCTGACTCAAGTTCCCCAAGAATGAACAAGTCGATGGGATTTCGTGCCCAACTCGTTTCGTTGGTGTTGGGCAGGGGAGGGCGGATGGGGGGGGTGAAGGCCCAGTGCCGATCATCTTCCGGCCATTTGGCTCCCTGGCGTACCCACTCAATGAGGAGATCTCTCTCATTCTGAGGGAGGTTTAGTCCCGAGTCCGGAGGCGGCATCTGTTCATCCGGGTCCTTGGAGAGTATGCGCTGGATGATGGCGCTGTGGGATATGTCACCCGGAGTAATGGCTGGATTCCCATCCCGCCTGGAAAAAGCTTCCTTGCGATGATCCAGGCGCAACTTTGCCTTGCGTGCATTGGCATCCGGTCCGTGGCACTTGTAGCATTTATCGGAAAGGATGGGGCGGATGTCCGGAATATAGTCAATATTGCCACCACAGAGAATGCCTGGGGCAAACGAGGAGAGGATGAGACACAGCTTTGCAAATCTATGGGCCATTGTTAAATATTACAATGGTGGACACATGAATTTGCGCAACAGCAATTCATGCTGTTTTGTGTCTTATTTCGCCACGCTCATGCGTAGGAACTGCTTCCCATTTGATCCTGCCATATTTGTATTGGCAGTGGCCTTGACGCGCTCATATTTGCTGGTTGCAAAATCATTTCCGTCCGGGAGTCCCGTCTGGTCCACCCCCTGAAGGGCACCTGTAAGCGTGACGTTGGCTTCCGCCCAGTCACTCAGCGTTGATGCCAGTTCAACCTTGTATGTCAGGCTGGCATCAATTGATGCCTTTACTCGAATGAAGGTTATGGAAAGTGAACCGGAACTTGTATCTGCAGTGATCCCGATTGTATCGGCGGCAACAGGGTCCTTTCCAAGGGCGTACTCAAGAAGGTTTGCGAGTCCATCGCCATCCGGGTCAGCGTCAAGTGTCTGCTTGTCGGTGGAGAGTGCAGCCAATCCGTTTTCTGCAATCCATGAGGAATAGTTGTCTGTGGGACCATCTTCCTGCACAATGATCTTGCGGGTTACCTGGACTGCCTTGTTCCCTGCCTGATCAGATACGTCGTAGGTAATGGTGTATTCGCCAACCTTTGATGTGTCGACAAGATCGACCGATCCATTGTCGTCGATAAATGGGGTGAGTGTACCATCAATATCATCTTCAGCAATGGCCCCCTCATCATCGTACTCTGTTCCCAAAGTTACAGTAATGAAGGCTTCGCCAACCAAGGTAATCACAGGCGGGGTGACATCCCCCATCACGATAACTTTTCGACTGACGCTTGCTGTGTTGCCCGAAGCGTCTTCCGCAGTGTATATGATGGTGTATTCACCCGCAGTCTTGCCGTCAAAGGCGGCTTGTGCCGGGGTGGCCCAGAGTCCGTTCTGCAAGGCATCAGTGGGCTTGATTATGGCGAGTACCTCGGGTCCGGCTCCTGCCGGTGTGCGGAAGTGAGCCTCCAGACTGGGAGCCCCGGTCACGTTGCCATGAGCGATGGCAACCTTGTAAGTGCCGATCGTGAGGTCAACTATTCGGTTGCCGGCTTCTGTATCCGTGTTCAGGCGTTCATTACCGTTTTCTCCATCCGTCTCGAAAACACCGTCCTGATCGAGATCAAGCCAGAATACGGCAAATGCCTTGCTGTCCTTGATCCCGAATTCATACTGCCCATCGGCTTTGGCCTTGAATTCACCGTTGAACAGACTCATGTAGCGGTTGGTCAGGGTGATTCCCGGGTTGGTATTCTGAAATTCACCATTGGTATTGTAGTCCATTCCACGATTGCCGGGACCATTGGTGAACAGGGCACTGCCATCCGGATTGAGTCCTGCAAGTCCTCCATTATTGTTGAAGTCAAAGAACGAAGCCTGGGGTTCCATCTGCCATCCCTGGAAATGCAGCTGGTTGGGGATGGGTGTGCGTGAGTCGCTGAGAAGTGGGTCTGCTGTATGGTTGTCTGTGATTGTGACACCTAATTCAGTGTATCCTTGCGTGGTTGTGATATTGAGAACGGCATCGCCGACAAGGGCAACTACCGGCGGGGTGGTGTCTACATAGGTGACGGTTCGATTGACAGCCTGGGCAACGTTACCGTCACCATCTGTAAAATTGTAGGCAAGGTTCTGGGCGCCGAGGCGATTCTTGTCGATTGCATCTGTGCTGGTAAGCTTCTCGTTGAGAACCGCTCCACCGATACCGGCTGTCACGGTTGCCCCGGGATCCTCGAAATCCGTGCCGACCTCCAGTGTAACAGATGCGGCCCCGTTAAGCGTAAGGATGGGTTGGGATGCATCATCAACAACACGAATGGTACGAGTTGCCGTGACGTTGTTTCCGGCCATGTCTGTGGCGGTGTAGGTAATGGTGTAGTCACCTGCAGTGGACGTGTCCACGACGCCCAGTGGATCGGTGTAGCTTGTCTCCGTGAGGGCATATTTTGTTGTAAGGCCGTGTCCGACTGCATTGATTTCCTGATCAGTCAGGGCCCCATGGATGATGATTTCCGCAATGTGCCCCTGCCATCCCCGACCAAGTGCATCATCCCAATTGCCAACCACGATGTTGGTGAAATTAACGTCCCTGCTATTGCGTGAGTGGACCACAAACCCGTTGTTCTCTGCCGGGAGTGCGGTATTATTGTTTCCGGCGACAGTAGTGCCGTTGAATCGAAGCTGTCCCGCAGGGTTGCCATTGACCGCACGGAAGTTGTTCCAGTTGCCGGCGTTTTGCCATTTCCCATTCTGGGCTCGGATCGCTCTCTGGTCCCTGTCCTGGGCAACAAGGTATCTCCATCCACTTGTGTCAGTGTCGTTTCGGGAGGCGACCACAAAGACATGCTGCCCGATGATATCCTCTGCCCCAGAGATGTCTCCCTTTAGCATTTTATTATCAAATAGTACAGCAGGCTTGCCGTTCAGTGGTGCAAAAGCCGCCACATAACTGGGCTGCTTGTTGCCGGTGGCCTTAACATCGACCTTGTTCCCTCCT
>JABJCN010000215.1 GCA_018668635.1 Opitutia bacterium | reverse complement strand
GCTCAGTTTACCGGTATATGGAAGGGTAATGACAATGATGAAGATGAACCGACGAACTGGGAAATAATCCGCCATTCAGACTCAACCTTTACAGCCTTCTACAAAAAAGACTACGAAGACGGTAAATACTCCAAGTTGCTGGCCAAAGGCAAATGGATGATATCAGGATCAAAGATAAAATATAAGATTCTGAAGAAGGAATTAGACACTGATGGTCCTGCCCAAAAGTGGCCGGAGTCTTGGGAGGAAACAATTGGAAACATCGAGAACAACCGCATTATTGTTCAGTCGAAGAAAACACCATCACGAAGAGGACCATATACGGAAAACCGTGTCGCGGGCTTCCTATATCCTCAAATGACCAAAAACCTGATCCCCACCGACTTCAAGCAAATCCAACCAGGACAGACTGAAGAACCAAGCAGAAAAGTTCCTTCCGACCTACTTGTTCATTATGATTTTAATGGCACCTCAAAAAACCTTGCTGACCAAAAATACGAAGCTACATTCATAAAAGCCCGCCTAACGGATAAAAATCTACCTGAATCATTTGGCAAGGCAGTCTACCTTGAGGCAAAAGATAGCTTTGTTGAAATAAAACAGAGTGACTCATGGAACCTCGCGGTTGAAGATTTCACCATTTCATTGTGGTTACGAATCAAGGGATCTCGAACTACTGGTTATGGTATTCTGGATAGTATATCCAACCAATCAAGTAATAGTCTTACAGGAATTGGTCTACACACCATTGGGCAAGGAAAACCTGGGGCCATTGAATTTTTGTTCTACCATCGGGATGCAAGGTACAGGTTCAGAGGGTGGACCCCTGTCAACGACGGAGAATGGCACCATCTAGCAGTAACCAAATCCGGTCACCTTGTGCAAATGTATGTAGATGGACAGCCTGAAGGTAAACTCAGCAGTATTTTTCGACGATCAGGATTCGGCACCACCACGCTGGCAATCGGGAAATTCCTTGATACAGGTCTTCCAGGCGGAGCTATCGACAACTTCCGCCTATACAAGCGAACACTTAATCCCTCCGAGGTTCTCGCCATTTATAAAACCGAGAGTTCACCCCAACACCCTTAATCGCCCAGCATAATCAGTGATTTTCATTAATAAAAACCACCAAAACCAGGTGTGTATAATTATTATACAAAAGAAATTTCTTGCAAATCGACACTATTTAAAAGATTAACAACACCGAATATAAATAGCATGATGAAAGGCACGATTGATATCCACGAAGTCATAAAGGAGATTGGCGCCAATAGAACAAGCAGGGAGGATGAGCAAAAACTTGATGATGCACTGGGCAAGGACACCCACGAGATCATCTTATACGTGGTGCGGAATTCATGGACACTGACTTATGATGTCCCGGAAGATTACCGTAAGGGTAGATGTATCTGCGGGAACCTTACAAACAACGCAGGTCCTGAAGTGGAAGTCATGTTTCATAACAGCCGAAAATCAGAAATTGAAGAGGTCAAGACGGGGGAAAGATTACGTTTAAATGTTCGGTACAGCAAGTTTGATAATTTGTATCGAAGGACCTCCTTCATTGAGGCTCCAGAAGATATTGACAACCCCATTACCAGGGTCGTTACACAAGAAAATCCCCAGAAACAACCAATAGCACCATCATCGACCCACCACTACCTCGCAAATATCCTCACAATCGCATATGCAGACGGGAACCTGTGCCCGGAGGAAGATGCTGTACTCGATACAATACTAACCAGTCTTGGCGCCAACATTCAAGACATGGACCTGGCATTACAGATCGCAAGTAAAGAGGGCTTTCAGGGAAAAATAGTCGGCACCTTCTCTGAACAGGTCCGCAATCTTGAAGATATGATGCGAATTTGCATGGCAGACGGTAAAGTCCATGAAAATGAAAACCAATGGATCAGCTATTTCGCAGGACTGATCGGGTTGGATCAACCCCAGATGGACAAACTTTACCAAAACCTCGACTCCTCAATTCAATCTTAAACCGATCATGGAAAAACTCGCTGAAATCCTGGCAAAATTATCCGACCACAACCTAGAGGATGATGAGAAAGCCACATTGCTTTCAGCTCTTGGAAATAAGGATCACCTGATTAAAATCAAAGTGATACGAAGCAGCTGGACACTGGGCTCAAATACGCCGGATGAATTCAAGGATGGCTGTACCATCACCGGAAATATAGCCGATCAGGAAATGATGCTGCTTTTGACAAAGGATCAAAAAGAAGCAGGGCAGGCACTCAAGCGCGATGAAACTGTGTTTGCCTCAGCTCGATTTCATGAATTCGACAAATTCTATCGCAGGGTAACATTTACCGGAAAACTCGTGACTGAAGGGGAAACGCTCGAGACGGAACCAGAACTGGAAGTGCCAGAAACACCTGATGCAGACGGATCAGCGACAGACGAACCAGAGGCATCCCTGCCTACCCAGGAAGAACCTCAGCAGACACTCGAGGAAGTTGTCGAACCCATCGACGAACAACAGGCAAATCTCTTGAATTTATTGAAAGAGAAAGCAGGAGCTTCTGATAGTCCTGATGTGGAGGTGTCGCCAATAATTGAAACTGAAACCGTTGAATCACCTCCCCCTGTTCCCGAGCCAACAGAACAAATTGAACTCGAAATAGAAGTTGATAACACAGAACCCGCACCGAAAACGGAAGAGGAAATGACAAGTGAGGCGCCACCTGTAGTCATTCGATCTGAAGGACCAAAGACCCCACCACCATTAATTTCGCCGGTATTTGTCCCTGAACGCATTCAGGTTCAGCATGAAGATTTAGAGGAACCTGAGAATGATAAACAAAATGGACACTTTGATGAACGCATGCAGTCGTATCAGCACTGGGCCAAGAACAGAAAACAAGCAATAAGCCAAGATAAAGACGAAGGACTCAAAAAAGGCTGTATTGGACTGGCAATTGTTTTGGGAAGCTTCTTTATTTGCTGTCTATTACCCAACTGCTGAGAAGTTCAGTTAGTCAAATCGGTTGTTGAAGGCTGAGTCCCGAGAATCAAATTCGTTGGGTACGGATGACGATGAGTTATTATAACCAATTACAGATTCACACCTTGCGTGAACCAATCCTCCAGCAATGGAAGGATGAAAAAGAGGAAAAGACATCAACCCTACGATGAGAAAGGAACCAGCAAAACGCATCGATCT
>JABJCN010000214.1 GCA_018668635.1 Opitutia bacterium | reverse complement strand
GTTCGCTGCGCATCGGTCCACTTATTGGCCATGCCAAGGGTTTCCCCAAGACGAATGGTTCCCTGTTCATGCAATGTATCCCCTTGCTCTCCACCGGCAACAGCCTTTTTAAAATGAACACTCGCGGCAGTATGCTCCTTCAACCCAAGACGAGCTTCACCAGCCTGATAGGCAGCCATAACAAGACGCTCGGACTTGGGATTAAGGGTCAACATGGCCTCAAAGTTCTTTGCAGCCTCTGCCAAATTCTCCTTGTTATAATGATTCCAGCCGAGACGATAGAGGACACGTTCCTTGAGGTCGGGTTTCTGGATTTTCGGCAGGACAGTGGTCAAGCGCTGAATGGATTGATCATACTTGCCATCCTGAAATTCCAGCTCCGCCAATTCAAAGGTAACATCCTGAATAAGGGGACTCTGGGGGAACTGATTTAGGAAAGTAGCGTAATGGGCGGCAGCCTGGGGTAAGCGGTTCTGCCCTTTTTCGCACCAGGCCCATTCGTAGAGAGCTCGATCCCGCAGAGTCGACTTGGGGTGGTTCTGGTAGACCTTCTGGAAGTTTGGAGCGGCCTTGGCCCATCCCTCTTGTCGGGCATGTGCGATCCCGAGGTGAAAGGCTGCCTGATCTGCCTTGGCATGGGCAGCATGGCTTTGCAGGAATTGCTGTAGCGGGACGATGGCCTGCGGGAACTGCTCCTTGCCAACAAGAATCTTTCCCTGCTGAAGCATGGCATCGGCCGCCAGTTCATGCTTGGGATGCTTCGTTATAAGCTTGTTAAAGTGAGTGGTGGCAGTATCGGGTTGCTTTAATTTGAGGCTCGAATAACCGAGATAATATAGGGCATGGGGATAGTGCTCTGAGTTGGCCACAACTTTGGATAACAACTGGACGGCCTCGGCGTGACGGTCCCCATTGTAGTGAAGAAGCCCCAATTCGATGTGAGCGTGCGCCAGATGAACACTTTTCGGATATTTCTGGATGAATTGGGTGAGAGTCTTGGTGGCGTTCAGGACATCATCCTTCTTCAGGTAGGCAAGCCCATGCTTGAAAAAGGCCACATCAATATTTTCAGCGCTGGATTGTTCCTGTATGAAAGTGACAAGATGCCGGAGGGCCACATTCCACGATTCCAACTGGAACGCACTGTCCCCGGCAATGAAGTTAAGTTGTGCAAGTGCAGGGTTAGTGTGCTTCTTCCTAAGCACTGGAGCGAGAGATTGAAGGGCTTTTGTGAAATCCTTGAGCAGATAGTGTGCCTGGCCAAGACGGAATGTTGCCACGGGAACCTGCTCATGGGTGCCGTACGCAGACAAGAAAGTGGTGTACGATAAAATGGATGGAGCAAGTTGATCCTGTAGAAAAAGATTCTCGGCTTTAAGGAATACAGCACTGCCGGCATTCTCATGCATCTTATACTTGGCTAAAAACTGGTCACAGACCTGACCGCTGGTGGCATATTCCCCGGCACGGTGAAGGGAATAGGCTTGAAGCCAATGGGCACTCGCCACATTGGGACCCTTGGCATCAGCAACCTGAACCTTCTGGAATGATTGGGCAGATTCCTTGAATTTGTCCTGCTCCAGTTGAGACGTACCCAGATCAAAAAGCAGGTCGGGGTAAAGGGGGCTCTTGACGAAACGGGCGATGGTTCCAGCAAGTGCCTGTTCCGTACCCTTGAAATTTTTCTCCGCAAGGTAACTGCGGCTTAGCCAGAGTGTCGACTCGGCACCCACAGTAGCATCCTGAACAATTGCAGAGAGTTCCTTGCGGGCATTATTGTAATCCTTGATCTCAAAATATGATCGCCCCAGATAGAGGGTTGCCTGTGGAACAAGTTTACTGGACTTAAAGCTCTTGCGGAAGGCAGCCAACTCCTTGGCGGAATTTGAATAATTTTCCTGAAGAAAATAGACATAGCCCAGACGGTAACTGGATTCTTCCCTGTAAGGTCCTTCCTTGGATGGCAATTCAGTAAACTTGCCCTTGGCAGCTGTCTGGTAGGCTTGAACAGCCCCAGTGTAGTCTTTCTTCCCACGTTTACACTCAGCCAATAAGTAGATTATGTGCTGACCAAGAGGGATTTTTAATGCTTGGGAAGCAAGTGGATTCAGCAAAACAAGTGCAGCATCATAGTCCTTTGACTCGAACAGCCCCAATGCTCCCTGGTAACTAACACGGGCGACATGGGGTGACTTGGGAGATACCTGGCGTAACTGAGTGGCTGCCTTACCAAGATCCGTCCATTTTTGCTGACGATAGAGTGCCTCGGAAAGTCCGGCAAGGGCATCTGCCTTGACACTGGCCTCAGGCCTGTTCTGCACGGACCAATTAAAGGCTTTTTCCGCCTCCAGAAAGTTTTTCTGGTCCAGTAGGCAATGCCCCCAAAAATTATGGATTGGCGCGAGCTTGGCGATGCGGTTATTTGTTGAAAGCTTGCGAAATTCAGGCTCAGCTTCCTTACGCTGATTACTACTAAACAAGCTAAGAGCAAGTCCAAGGCGTGCATCCGTCGCCTTGCCGTGGGTTGAATACTTGGCCAGGAACTTGCGGTATTGGTCGACTGCCAATTCGTAGAGTTGGCGATTATAAAGCCCATTGGCGCTAAAATATAGGTCCAAAGCAGGGTCTTTCTTTTTTTCATCCTGGGCAGAGCCTGAATGGCACGCAAACAAAGCAACTCCAAGGAGAAACAAGATGAGTCGGGTAACAATACAGAAATTTCTTCGCATCAAGAAGGGGAAATGGGATTCAATTGACAATTGGAGGATGAAAGACCTTTAGGTATAGGCATATAGAACTTTGCCAAGACACTTCGTTCATTTTATTTCAAAAAGTTATTCACAAATTAACCTACCGGTCAGGTAATTCAGCTTAGAATTTTCAACAAATGAAATCCTTACGCCGTTTCCATAAAGCACCTCGAGCCGCACGCATTGAAGATGTAGCGGTCCCGAAACCGGGTCTCAATCAGGTTCTCCTCAAGGTCCACTACTGTGGTGTGTGTGGGTCTGACCTACACGCCTACCTGAATCACGCAGGATACGAGACGGTTCTGGAGCAGGTGACATTTGGGCACGAGGTATCCGGTGTCATAGAATCAACCGGAACAGATGTCCAGGACTGGAAACCCGGGGAAAGAGCCATCCTGATCGCCATTCAACCCACGGATTCCGACTGCCCCTATGTACAGTCAGGTAGACCCCAGCTCTCCCCTTCCCGGCGAGTCCAAGGGTTACATCTCGATGGTGGCATGGCCGAATACATCATCATTGAACAACAGTTTCTCATCCGCATCCCGGAAACCCTGGACCTTCGTTCAGCTGCCCTTACAGAACCCCTTTCCGTTGCGGACCACTGCATCGTCAACCGGTCTGAAATTGGGGAGAATGATAAAGTGATTGTTTCAGGTCCCGGCATCATCGGAATTCTATGCGCCATCGTCGCACGCCATCAGGGAGCAAGGGTCCTCGTCTCCGGTACTCAAGCAGATGAAAAAGTGCGACTATCTGCAGCCAGGAATATTGGATTTGAAACGGTTACGGTCGGTCCGGATTTATCGCCTCTGCATGAACAGGCAACTCATCATTTTGGAACCGAGGCAGATGCCTTGGTGGAAGCATCAGGGGCTGGACCTGCGCTGACAGATTCGTGGAAGGCGATACACACGGATGGGACCGTCACGGTTGTTGCCCTCTACGGACGGGAAGTGACCCTCGATGTCACCCAATTTGTCCGTAAGCAAATCGATATTCGGACGAGCTATGGTTCCGCAGTTGCCAGCTACGAGCGCGCAATGGGGCTTCTCGAAAAAAGCGTCGTCCCCATTGATCAGCTTGTACGATATTACGACTTAAAAAACGGTCTGCAAGCCTTTGAAGATGCGGAAACTCAGGAGGTAATGAAGCCCATTCTGGAATGTTAAGATTCTGGTATACGGACAGGTATTTTGGCAAATGTAGATAGTAACTACCTACACTTTGTGGAATAAAAGAAATGAACCCATTATTAATAAAGTGAATATGTCAATTAGCTCGCTTCAAAACAATAGAAACGTTTGCACCGCCAAATCCACTACTATTTGATAAAATGTAATCAGGAGAATTCTTAACAGTTTCTCGAATTATATTAAAGTTTTCAGCCTCCGGATCAATCTTATCGATATTGGCTGACCCTGGAAGAATTCCTTCCCTTAGGCTGGCACAACAAAATCCTGCTTCCATCACACTGGATAGCGATAATCCGTGACCAGTTATGGCTTTGGTACTACTGACAGGAATCGTCCGCACAAGATTCCCAAATACACTACGGATAGCTTTGATCTCTGATATATCACCAATAGGGGTTCCGGTCGCATGTGCATTAATATATCCAATATCTTCTAACCTTGTGTCTGAATCTTGGATAGCTCTTCGGATGGAATCAATCAGTCCTGCACCTTCAGGATGCGAGATGGCAACATTATGACCATCTGAACCTTGACCCCATCCGGATATTTCAGCGTAAGGTTGAACCCCACGACGTTCAACCTCTTCCTCGCTTTCCAGGACAAGAACAGTACCTCCACCTGTGCTTACAAAACCCTGACGGTTCACATCGAAGGGTTTGGAGGCTTCTGCTGGATTGGTATTAAGGGATAAAGCACGCATGCCACAAAAGGGAGCAATACTGGAAAAGTCACAATCTTCTGCTCCAACAACAAACATACGTTTTTGGCGATTTCGGCGAATTTCATCGAAGGCAAAACCCAGTGAATGTCCGGAAGAGGCACAAGCAGATACCTGACCGCAGGAAAAACCACGAATTTTTAGGGCTGAGACTAAATTAAAGGAAAGAGTACCTGCAATTGAAGCAACAATACCCATCGGGTTACAGGACATAACCCCATGATTTTGCATTTTTTCTAAATGGTGATGAATACGTCCCATGGATCCACCTGAAGCAGTATAAATTCCGGTATCAGGATTAGAAATATCTTCAGGTTGTAGACCTGCAGACTTTATGGCCTGTTGCATGGCACACCAGGCGTAAAGAACATGTGGAGAAAAACTGCGTAGAATTTCCCGGCGGATTTTGTATTCCCGGGGATAAGTCCAATCTTCAGAATCGATTTCCGATGTTTCGAATCCTTTTATTGTTCCAGCAACCTTGACTGGACAATCTTCACGTTCAAGCTCTGGATGAATCGCGATACCGCTTTTCATATCCAGCAATGATTTAACGATTTCGGAGAAAGAGTTACCAATACTTGTAATGAAACCCATTCCTGTTACGTAAACCCTATTCATTTTGTCTGTTTGTTTTGTAATATATTTTTTGCTCTATAATTAGCATAGAGATATTTTCGTATCTTTTTGTTTTTTTTTGTTTTGTTTTGTTTTGTTTTTTGCTTGATGCAAAAATAATCTAGGAATCAAGATTTATGCTGAAAATACTGCCATTTAATGCTTTAGAGTTAAATAGGCTCATTGATTGAATGATTCCCGATGCAAGTGAAGTCAAAGGCATATCCGGAAATTTCATCAAAGTGGGACCGTGATCAAGATCTGACGTAAATGGCATGGCAGGAGCAGATGATTTAACGGTTGGATTACCTGGTTTCTCAATACCTATTCTATCTGCAGCTTGTTTTACCATGTTACAAAATTCACTGATTTCGATGGTTTTACCGGTTAGGTGAAATGCGCCATATCCTTCAAAAGGGTAAATAGCTGATTGGGCAAATCCTGCTCCAACATCATCTACAAAGTGATAATGCTCACGCCCACTGTAGGGAATTTCATAATCAAGACCCATTACACATGCTTTCATGGCTGTGGTTGGCGCAGATGTGAGTCCTCGATCCCGGCCGGGGCCATAAGTGGTAGCAAGTCGAAGTGAAACAGTGGATATACCAGTATCAAGATGGAATGCCTGTGCCATACCCTCCCCTGCTGTCTTCCAAAATCCATATAGATTGGGAGGGTAATAAAATGCATCAGGACCAATCTGCCCATCAGGATGTATTGACCGTGGTCCATGAACCGCGACAGAACTAGCAAAGACAAAGCGCTCCAACTCTTTGCAATTTTCTGCTACTGCCTTAAACAGATTGGCTGTAGCAACAAGATTGACATCCATTCCCAACAATGGGTTGGCTTGGCATTCTGGTGTTTGAAACCCAGCCAGATGAATAATAGCATCCGGTTGAACCTCATCAAGTATTTCATGCATGCGAAGCTGATCTGAAATATCACAGGGAATATGCTCATATCCTACAGGCAAAACTCCATTATAACCAGATCGGCTCAAGCCGTAAACCCTTTCAGTTCCTTTATCCAGAAGATATTTAACGGTAGCACTACCGATACACCCTGTACTGCCTGTGACTAATATTCGCTTCATAAAACCAGTAAAATTATATTGTTTGAGATTGTAATTCCAAACAAGAATAAAGGCCAAATAACTCACATATTTAATTAAGCCCGAAGACCTGGCGGTAAATATTCAAGTTTAAGAATTGGCCTGTTTGGTGTGTATAAAATCTAAAAAGTCCGCAAAAAACCCGGGGCGGTAAAGCCCCGGGTTTAGAAATTCTTAAGGTAGAGCTATATAATTCAAATTGAACCGTGTGCATCACGCACATCGATCATGGATTTGAGAATTGTGTTCCAAGTATTCGGATTTTCAAGTGTAGCGTTTGGAAACATGCAGCCATCCCAGCAGATATGTTGGATTCCCCGATCTGCTGCATCCTTCAGCCAGTATCCGGCACATCGAGTGATATCAAGTTTACCATTGGGATCATCAGCAGGACAATGCTTACCTGTCTTATCATGGCTTCCCGCACCATGAACCTCTCCGTCATTTTGGGCTACATGGAAATCGATTGTCCAAGGGCGAAGTTTATCGGTCATCTGCTCATAAGCAGCCCAAAATTCCTCCTCAGAGTAATCTTTGTTGATCAATGCATGCTCTGGCGCATTGTAACCTAATACGTAGAGGTAGGTATGTGCCAGATCGGCTTGAAACCCAAGGGATTCAGGCATACCTACACCTTCAAGAATATCCAACATATCCTTCCAACTGTGCATGCCAGCCCAGCAAATCTCTCCTTCAGCAGCAAGACGCTCTCCATGATCGGAAGCAATATTTGCAGCCTGCTTAAAGGTATCGACTATTATAGAGGTGTTTGCTTGAGAATCTTCCTTCCATTTTTCGACCCCAAATTCCGCTGAGTCAATACGTATAACGCCTCCTTTACGGGCACCATGTTCATTGAAAATCCTGGCAATTCGACAAGCCATTCTGACTGCATCCAAGAATTTTCCACGTTGCTCAGAATTACCCATTGCAGAATCACCTACGGTTCCTGGCCAGACAGGCGCTACGAGTGAACCGATGTCAAACCCCTTACTGACAATAAGGTCGGCAATACGTTTAATTTCATCGTCGCTAGCCTCAGGATTCGTATGCGGTAGGAATAGAAAGTAATCAATTCCATCAAATTTTTGGCCATCAACTTCAGATGCGGCCGTTAAGTCTAGCATACGCTCAAGGCTAATTGGTGCTTCCTGACCTTCTTCGTCCCCTTTACCGACGAGACCAGGCCACATTGCATTGTGCAGTTTTAAAAGTTTATTTTCACTCATGTTTTAAATTAATTATAGAAAGGTTGCTTGAATGGAGGTTTCTTTATCCATGTTGGAAATGACAGGCTTGCTGTAAATTGAAAAATTTAATTTTAAGCCAACTGAATAAAAAAGAGCGCCACCTTGTGGTGACGCTCTTATTGAACAATAAAAACAACAAACTCGATGAAATAAAGTTGTTTAAGTCGGGTAAGACGCACCTTTCCCATGAAACGTTCAAAAAAAAAAATTATATGCAAATCTGCCGCCACAGGTTGGCGTCACTTCATTTTTCCTTGATTATCAAATAAGCTTGTGACAGAGAAATTTTACTTGATGAAACCAATGATGAGCCGACCAGCGGTGATTGTAATTCTTATCTTGGGTTGTGCATTACTTCCCATGAACGACTTGCAGGGAACCCGATATCACATCGTTCGCAAGGGTGAAAATTTAAGTTACATTGCGATAAAGAACGGTGTATCACGTGAAGCAATTATTCGGGCAAACGACATTAGAAACCCTAATCTCATTCGTATTGGAAAAAAATTGATTATCCCCGAGAAAGGTTCCAACTATCTAAATTACGTTGTGAGAAAGGGAGATTCACTTGGTGAAATCGCAACACATTATAGGACGACGATCTCTAAACTGAGCCAGTTAAATAATTTACGGGATGCCAACTCCATCCGTATCGGCCAAAAATTAAAAATTCCATTAACGGGATCATCGGGAACAAGCAAACCAAGGGAAGAGTCCTTACTTTCGACCAGTCTTCTCAAAGAGTTGAAGAACATTCGTGTAAAGAATGCGAGATGGAAAGGAATTGTTATTCACCATAGCGCCACAACAGTAGGTAGCGCAAAGGGACTTGATAGATACCACAAGGAACAACGGAAAATGCAAAATGGATTGGCCTATCATTTTGTGATTGGGAATGGGAAGGGAATGCGAGATGGTGAAATATACATCGGTAATCGATGGAAAAATCAACTTGATGGCGGACATTTAAAACTAGAGAAATGGAACAAAGAAAATATCGGTATTTGCCTAATCGGAAACTTCCAGATTCATCATCCAAGCCAGAGACAAATCAATAGCCTTGAAGGTCTGGTTCGGCATTTGATTAAGCACTGTGATATCCCTTCCTCCGAAGTAACAACTCACCGACTAAAACACAAGAACCACACAGTGTGTCCAGGAAAACATTTTTCATTAAAATCACTGCAGTCAAGGCTGGCCAGATAAGCCATTTACAAATCCCAATGAAATCCATATTATTAATATCTGCATTGCTTCCATTTGCAGTCGGTTTTTCTTGTAGTTCCGGCTCCATATCAGCCAATAATCCCCAAATTCAGACCAGTGCCGAACAAAAGAAAATACCAGAGTGGCTTCATCATATTAACGTCGATGAGGCATTCTTATACCTGAAAAAAAAAGATCCTCCAATGGTTCTCGACATACGAACGCCGTTTGAATATGATGGAGGAAGAATCAAGGGCGCAAAACTGGTTAACTATTACGACAAGGACTTCAAAGGGGCACTTGGCCAACTAGACAAGACAAAGCTCATAATGGTACATTGCAGGTCTGGAGGCAGAAGCAGTGATTCTCTGGATGTTTTTGAAAAATTAGGCTTTCAAAATGTATTACATCTAGATGGTGGTATCCTGGCTTGGAAAAAGGCTGGATATCCATTGATTAAAGACTGAGAAATACAGGATAATAATCGGGTCATGAAATTCTTATCCTTCATTCACGTAATTATTGTGGTGATAGGATTTGGTGGTTGCCGTTCAATATCATTACCATTTCCATCCAAAAAACCTGTAAAAAGCTTCACAGACCTCCGTGGTTGGAAAGTGGATGGCAGAATATTGGGAAGGGAATCATCCTGGGTTCATCTCGAATCAAAAATTGGACAAATATATACGATCTCCATTGAGAACTTCCCAAAAACTGTAAAAGATAAAATCCTAAAGGAGGCTCGTAAATTAAAAGCTCCTCCTGTACCTGCCCAATTAGTTGATAGTAGCCAATTGGCCCTGAAGAATCAGCGTTTCCATCATGTTCAAAATGGACAACCATATAGCGGAAGGATTTTAGTGCATGACGAGAAGGGTCAGATCACAGCTAAATTATCATGCCATAATGGACAATTCCATGGAGTCTGCACATACTTTGGTTCGAAAGGAAGGAGATCTGCGGAAATGCAGTTTGCGCAGGGTCGCCTTCATGGAATAGCCGTCTACTGGCATCCTAATGGCAAAATGCAAAGTCGAGTATTCCACGTTGAGGGGCAAAAGGACGGGCAAATGGAAACATTTCACCTCTCCGGCAAAAAAGAATCCAGATCATGGTGGACTCGCGGCAAACCGATTGGGAAGCATGTTAAATGGCATGATAACGGTCACATTGCAGGAGAAACTACTTACTGGAACGGAAATGCCCGCAGTTTGATTGAGTGGAATGCTTTCGGCGAATTATCCCGGCATGAACGCTTTTAAACCATACAATGACAAATATTTGAAGGGCAAAAATGATTTTGACAGTCATCATGGTTTTTACATCATTCAATGGGACTTACAAACTCTTGAGACCCACAGTTAAGTTACCCAAGCTCAAAATAAGCCTTTCTGAAAAAAACGAACTCTGAACTGCCATGAACAAGGGAAAACCCTACAATCCATATCTTGCCAAACCGATCACGATTATTTTTTTGATCCTTTTCTGGATTCTGGGAGGTTGTATATCGGTCCCCAAGATCATACCTGAAGCCAAAAGCCTAACGATTAGTACGGATCCGGCAGGTGCTTCTATTTCTGTAAATGGTGAATATGTGGGTTTGTCGCCTACACTATACAAAATCAAGAACAGGCCCTACAGCCTAGTTGTTCGGGCCGAAAAGCAGGGATTTCCAGTCAAGATTTCAGATGTTGCCAGAACAGGAGGAGTATTTCCGCAAAACATTAACATCGCCCTAGAAACGTTATTACCAAGCGGATCGACAACCCTTTCACCAACTGCCGAACCAGTGGTGAACAATCCTACTGAAATTATTCATCAGGCAGGTATGCCTTTCACTGACCCGGGAGTCCAGGCGGCTGACAATGTCGATGGAGATCTCTCGACTCGCGTAATTGTTGGTGGCGATACGGTTGACCCGTATAAACCAGGCATCTACAAGATCACATATAATGTAGTGGACAGCGCAGGAAACCGTTCTCCCCAAATTATTCGTACGGTTGTTGTGCAAGACTCACTTAAACCGACAATCACCCTACAGGGTGGTGCTTCGATTGAAATTGAAGCAGGGAGTGCCTTCAACGATCCCGGCGCCAAGGCAAGCGACAACCTTGATGGAGACATATCTAGCAATGTTCAGGCAATCGGGGAACCAATTAATGTCAACAAACTCGGGCTCTACACGGTGGTATATACTGTGAGTGATGGTTCAGGTAATCAGGCAGACCCTGTAACTCGCACCGTGCGAGTCAAAGATACAACCGCACCCAAGATAACACTCATTGGTGGCGGAGGAACGAGTTCCACGACTGCGGTCCTCCCATCTTCTGCTATACCTGTTGCTCCACAGCCAATTACAAATCCAGTAACTGTCCCGAGTCCAACTTCTCCCTCATTGCCACCACCAGCATTTCCAACACCAGCACCTGTAGTGCAACCACAGCCATCCACGGTCCCATTCACTACAACAATTCCTAAAGTGAATCCGCCAGTTCCGGTTACGCCAGCTCCAACACGTTCACCGGCACCGATTACGCTTCCTACTCCCGTTTCTCCGCCCGTTTCTCCAACAATAGTACCTGCTCCTGCTGTGGCACCAACCCCACCGCCACCTACCTCACCATTCAGTCCACCTGCTACATCAGTTGCGAATCCCATTGCATCACCATTTACTCCTCCAGTTGCACCGACTGCATCAACACCTTCCCCGTTTGCTCCGGCGACTCCAGCTGCTCCAACAACTCCGGCACCTTCCCCGTTTGCTCCGGCGACTCCAGCTGCTCCGACAACTCCGGCACCTTCCCCGTTTGCTCCGGCGACTCCGGCTGCTCCAACAACTCCGGCACCTTCCCCGTTTGCTCCGGCGACTCCGGCTGCAGAGCCTCCAAAACCTGCCGCAAGTCCCTTTGCCCCTGGAAGCAACCCATTTGCACCAGCTGCACCCAAAGCAACAACAACATCAAATCCATTTGCGCCTTCAACTCCTGTAATCCCCAAGAATCTCATCCAAAAGAACGAATCAACTGGACCTGCAATAGTGGAAAAAACTGATTCGGCGGATTCGAAAAAAACTGCGCCAAAACCTAGTATTTTGCCTGTCATTGCTGAACCCGAGGAATAATATATCCCCAAATCAAATCTCAGGGCATATCTTGGCAATGTTGTGCAACCTTACTAAAGATTAGTTGTCGGCTGATTAATTATCCCTAAAGAAGGCACGTGAACGGCCCAGTGTGACACGAAGTCCAATGCCAATATTGTAGTTCACAGAGGGCATCATTGCGGATCGACTGGTTGAGCGACACTCCCAACCATGATAAAGCCAACCGCCACCCTTTGCGACCCGATAACGACCACTTCTGGGACCCCATGGGTTTACCTGCTCCACTTTCGGTAGGTTGGTGAAAAAGTCATGACACCACTCCCATATGTTACCATGCATATCATGGAGCCCCCAAGGATTCGGGGCATAGAAACCCACAGGCATAGTCCTCTGCTGGGAAGGACCTTTACGAGCCTTTCCACAAGGATATTGTCCATCGAAATTCGCCTGTCGGCTACTCATGGAATCACCAAACGCAGTTGCTGAATCAACTCCAGCTCGGCAGGCATACTCCCATTCTGCTTCAGTGGGTAATCGAAAAACATGACCGGCAGGTAGTTCTCCGGACTCCTTCGCATGAGTTGTGAGCTTGCGACAAAACTCAACAGCCTGAAACCATGACAAGTTTTCAGCGGGGTTTCGAGGACCCTTGAAATAACTTTGGTTCTTCATCCCCAGAGCTTGCCACTCTTTTTGCGTGACCTCGTACTTCCCCAGCCAGAATCCCTCTGAGATGGTCACCTTGTGTTGATTCTCCCAGGAACGCCTGTGGGATTCCCCCTCCGGACTACCCATCATGAACATTCCAGGCTCAATACGAAGCAACTCCAACCCGATCTTCGACAATTTCAGTTCCTTTGGATAATCCTCCAGCTTCCGTTCGGGTTTGGGCAAGGGTAAATTGGATACCGCAGGCTCACTTTTGGAATCGCTGGCAACAGGAGCAGGGGCTGGAACTTGTCTCATCTTAACCGGTGCAGAAGCTTCACCGGTATCATTGCCCACAGTGCCATCCGACACACCTTCATCGGGTATCGAATCAAGGTTGCTGTCGGGCCTGCTTAGAAAATAAGCGACTACTGTAATTCCAACCAAGCACAATAGAGCAAATATGCCTCTCGAACCTCGTTTTGGATTTATGTTATCGTTCATATTTTGTAGACTTGATGCGTATCCAATCCCTGTTTTCTTTGAAAGTAAATTCGATTCGGCAAAAAAAGGTCAGGCGTGAACTGTCCAAATAAAGCTTGGCCTCTTGAGAAAAATAAATATTTTACTTCCCGTCATGAAAAATACTCCCCGCACCCACAATTGGTGCCTCCTGCTATGTTCACTGCTTTTTGTCACCAACCAAAGTCTCAATGGCCTTGACTACCAGACGCTGACAAACCCTGCAGGAAATACAATCGAGGCTCACATATGGAAAGTAGTCGGCAACGAGGTCTTCCTGGAACTCCGCAACGGACGCAAAATCAAAACGGAAGTCTCAAACTTTTCAGCGGCAAGCCAGACCAAGCTACGTAATTTTGGCAAACCTCCCCCGCCACCGCCTGTAGCGACTCCCCCACCGACAAGCCTACCGGCACCAAATCCTTTTGGTAATTTGCCAAGTGTAACAAATTCTCCTCCGTCAACCACAACGACATTCACCCCTCCGACAACCTCATTGGCCCCGCCAATCTCCGGTACAGGCCTACCGGTTGGAGCACCGCCACCAGCCTTTACACAGACACCCCCGCCGGTAAATAGCGGCGGAAGGGTAGATCTAACAGCGGTCCTGCAGGAAAGTGCGGCAATTATTGGATCCATCGACTTCGCAAAAATGCAAGAAAGTGCATTTTTTGAGGCAAATAAATCGATGATACCATCTAATGAAGATGGTCAGGGAGAAAAGATATTGGGAATGGCAATGACCGATATTACAGGAATTGCATTCTCCATGAAAAGCCTGGATGATTTCAACATGGACATCTTTTCCGGCGACCCATCCAAGGTCCCTGAATCTATGCAGTTTGCAGCCGCGATTACATTCAGTAAAAATATGGACATGCAGGTAGCCAAAGAGGAGATGCTGAAAGATGAAGGTTCGAAACCTGAATTTTCAGACTTCGCAGGTGCGATATTGGCCACTCCCAAGCCAGGTGATACTGGAGTGCCACAAAACCTTTGCTTAGCATTAAAAAATCAAGGGAATTCTTCAATTGTTCTAATAGGATCAAGGAACATAATTGAATCTACATTGAACAACGGTCAGGCGAAGAATGTAACAGGTGATGCTCGTGTTTTTGCCAACCTTCCTTCCGAACGGGATATGTGGTTAACCGTCGCCCTCCCTCCTGAATTGACTAGTAAAATCTCCAAGGAGGCCACGGCAGACAAGGAAAATCCACAAGCAGCAATGTTTGCAGCTATGATTCAGAAATTTGAAGCCATAGGCTTAGCAGTGGATCTTGAAGAGTCTGCAAAGATCAATCTTTTTGCTCAATGTAAAGATGCACAATCAGCCAATCAAATATCCAGTGCCATAAACGGTATTGTGACCATGGCAAAGATGGCAAAAAATCCCGCAGAGACTTCAAAAACCCCAGCGTTTCTTAACACACTTACCATTACTCCACAGGATAATATGGTTTCTGCCTCAATCCAGATAAGTCAGGATGACATCAAAAACCTGACCAAAGGGTTAATGAATATATCTGGCGCTGAAACTGAAGGATCTGATTTCGGCGGTCCAAGCAATGTGTCAATACAAGAGAACAATAGTTCCCCCCCCAACGGCAAACCCATGCCTTTTCCCGGAGCAACTTCAACACAGACCAATAATCCGTTTGGAGCAACAACACCTCCAAATCCTACAGGGACATTTCCTCCCCCACCTCAAATGGTTGAGAAACCGCCCCCCGCCCAGACGAAGAGCCCTAACTCAGGGGATCCTTTTGCGAATTAGCCTAACTTAAGAGGTCAGGAACAGATTGCAGTTTTTTATTTGATAGCTGCAGGGGCAATCTTGGCTGGAGAATTGTGCTTATCCACGACAGGAGGATTATCAAAAAACTTCCAGGCACCAAAAAGAACCCCGGCAACTCCAAGTCCTGCAGCTAATAACAGGGGCTTAAAATCCTCCTCATGCCGACTGGCCTCCATTCCTTGATAGGCATTCATCAGGGAGGAAAGTTCAGCCTCAAGTTCCTTGGTATTTTCACTACCGGAATTTTTAAGGCGGTCGAGGTGATTCCCTATGCGACTGGTGACATCAAGAAGTCTGCGGTTCCCCTCCTGAACACGCTTGGAAAGGGTGGCAGCAATATTCAAGACAAGTTGACTCCCTCCCTTGCACTCCTCCACGTAGTTAAGAAGAATTTCGTGTGACATACGCCACAGGATAGCTCTACCCTTGGCCCAGACATTGGCAGAAGCAATGCCCGCGGAGAGAAAAGCCATCTCTCCAAAACAGTTTCCGGCATCTAGTGTCGAAAAAACTTGTCGTTCATTGGGACTGTCTGGTTCTGCACCTTCACGGAACTTGAATATTTCCATCTCACCCTCAACAATAATATAAAGATATTTCTGTTCGGTGTCATCCGCTACGATGATTTCATCCTCTGCGGACAACCATTCGCCCGTATCCTTGAGTAATTCAAGGTGCTCTGCACGAATGTTATCACAAATCCCAACAGAATATAACCGAAGATCTTGTTTAAGTCGTTCTTCCTGACTAATTGTCTGCATTGCGATGCTACATGAAGTTACACTAGTGTATGAATTAAATTTGAAGTTCACTATCTAAGTTGGTCAACAAATTTCAACCCTAATTCAATACTGGGTTTTCGCTTGGCAGAATTATAAAACCCAACAAATTATGGTCAGGTACTTTTTTCATAAACCGCCATTTATCCCTAATTTCTTACAATGCATATTCTTCACCTGCTAATTCTGGGCTTATCTGCCTTTCTCTTGCCGGGTTGCATCTCTATTCAACAAGGGAAGCAATGGGTGGAATTGCCGGAGGGTTTGTATCATGGATCTGTTAAAAACGGGTTACCCAATGGCAATGGGATTCTGAAACATAAAAACGGGAGTATCTATCGTGGACATTTTAAAAACGGATACATGCATGGGAAAGGGACATTCGAATGGAAGAGTGGCAGTCAATATTTAGGTCGATACAATGAAGGAAAACGTCACGGGAAAGGCACTTACAAATGGCCTAACGGAGCCATCTACAAGGGGGAGTACAAATCCGGTGCACGTGAAGGGAAAGGCCAGTTTGATCTACCAAATGGCAAACGCTACAAGGGCGATTTTGTTGCAGGAAAAAGACATGGAAAGGGAGTGCTATACCACCCGGACGGGCAAGTTGACCGAGGTCTGTGGAAAGATGATAAACTGATAATAGAAAACCCAGAAAAAAAGCCCTTCTTTTACTCCCAATAGTAAATATTTTTCAATTCCTATATACTTTGACAATTTAAAGGCAGTTAAAAACTTAATTTGTGCAGATAAGACCTTTGGCCTCTAAATGAAAATACACACACTAAAATCCTTTGCCCGAATTTGTATTGTCCCTGTAATAACTGCCTATTTGATGGGTATAGCAGTTGCTCAGGAAACCCCCGATGCAAATGATAATAATGACAAACCTTCGGGCGCTGTTCAAGAACCGACCGAAGGACTCGTTCCCGTAGAACCCGAGGCAGGAGTCACCAAGGGAATCCTCATTGCCAAGGGTGAGGACAACCAATCGGTTGACCTGATTGTTGAGGCGGACATCGCCATGCACTTCCTGGTCCCGGAGGAACTGGCCCAAAGCGTTGACGAGATTGAACTCCAGAGTCGGGTGCTGGTTACATGGATGCAGTTCCCGGGAGAACCGGCAGAGGTCACCGCCATCACCCCCCTGGATGACAAGCCT
>JABJCN010000212.1 GCA_018668635.1 Opitutia bacterium | reverse complement strand
TCTTCCCCGGTTGCCGGGTCAATGGAGAGGATTTTTTTTGGTAACCCCAGGATTAGCTCATCACGGGTTCTGTTTTTTCTGAGAAGGGGGGTTCCCCATGCACCCAGGAATTGATCAGGCTTTTTTGCTTCAGCATCCGGAAGTTGCCTTTGCCAAATGGTTTTCCCCGTCTTGCTGTCGAGTGCGACGATGGAGACTTTTGTGCCGGGACCAACATACTGTATGAAGGTGTTGCGGTAGGGGACAGGACTGGAGGAGTAGCCCCAGATATGATCAATAGTGCCGAGGTCCGTACGTTTCCAGAGGAGTTTGCCGTTGAGATCGTAGGCATGGGATCCTGCCGAACCATAATGGACGGCCACAACATCGCCGTTGATTGTTGGTGAGGCGGAGCACTGCGGGTTGGTCTTGTGGGTGGTTTCCGTCCTTTCATATCGCACATCCTTTTGCCAGAGGAGTTTTCCATTCTTTCGGTGAAAGCAGACCAGTGAGCGCCTTTTTCCCTTGTCCTGTGAGGAGGTGATGAAAACCCGGTCCCCCCATACGACAGGAGAGGAGTTGCCTGGTCCGGGAAGGGCGGTTTTCCATTGGACGTTTTTCTCTGTGGACCAGTGCAGGGGAGCGGTTTCTTCCTGTGCAATACCATTGCCGGAGGGACCACGCCAGGTTGGCCAATTGCCCGCGGAGATGGACAGGTTAAATGCTAACTGGAAAATAAAAATGATTGGGAGGAGGATTCTTTGTCGATGGTGCATTACAGTATCGGGTTAAAGCTTCTCCTGATAGGCGAGGTCAAGAATCTCAATGGTATGCAGAATACGGGGTCCGGCTCTTTTGTTGAGCTGGGTGCGGAGCTGGGTGAGGCAACCGATGTTGCCCGAGGCGACCAGCTCGGCCCCGGTATTGAGGATGTTCTGGATCTTGCGTTGTCCAAGCTCATCAGCGGTCTCCGGTTGGTCGATGTTATAGGTGCCTGCGGAACCGCAACAGATTTCGGCATCCTCCATCTCCACGATCTCGATATTTGGAATTTTCTTGAGGATACATCGGGGCGGATCCGAGACACGTTGGGCATGGAGAAGGTGGCAGGCATCCTGATAGGCAAGCTTTATGGATCGGGATGGTGGCGGCGGTGGTTCGATTCCGAGCTGGTCCAAAAAGACCGTGATATCCTGCACGCGTTTGACAAAGGCCTGTGCCTGTTCCTCCTCGGCTTCACCCTTTAACATGAGGGTGTATTCGTGGAGTCCCGAGCCACAACCTGCCGCATTGGTAATGATGGCATCGACGTCCGCGGGGAAGGCACGGAGGTTGTTGCGGGCATTGGCGCGGGCGGCTTTTGCCTCGCCGACATGCCAGGCGAGGGCTCCGCAGCATTCCTGATCCTGTGGGATGACCACCTCAACCCCATTGCGATTGAGGACATTGATGGTGGCGCGGTTGATCCCGGGTGCCAAAACCTGCTGGGCACAACCGGTGAGAAGGGCAACGCGGGCACGCCGTTCACCAATGGCGGGGCAAACGGGTGGAAGGGTATCCTTTGTAGGAACCTTGTCGGGGAGGAGTTTCAGCATGGGCCGAAGTGTCTTGGGTAGGATCCCGATAAACGGTTTGAAGAGTCGCCCGAGCCTTGCTCCAAGACGGAAACGTCCCGGGTGGGGGAGCGTGTGCAAAAGGAGTTTGCGGCGAAGCGTTCTAAAGAGGTCGGGAGCACGTTCTTTTTCAGCGCGTTCGCGAAAGGGTGCCAACAGGTGTTTGTACTCGACGCCGGAAGGGCAGGAGGTTTCACAGGCAAGGCAACCAAGGCATCCATCAATGTGCGGGAGCGCTTTTTCAAGGGAAAGGCTTTCCTCAAGCACATCCTTCATAAGAATGATTCGACCGCGTGGAGTGTCCATTTCCTGTCTCTTGACCTTGTACGTTGGGCAAGCGGAGAGGCAAAAACCGCAGTGCACGCAGGACTGCACGGCCTCGGACATTAGATCGCCCATTGGCCCGAGCTTCTCTTTTTTTATGGAATGTTGCATGTGGGGTTTGGGAAGATGTGAAATCAGGCAACGGGTTCAATCAATTCCGGAAGGTTGTTACGCGGGTTTCCAACCTTGCTGGGTACAGCCCATGACTGCATTTTTTCAGACGGGAACTGCTTGATGAGGTGCTTCGGGTCCTCATTGGATGCATCAAGCCAATCGAGGTGATCCTCATCCATAAGGATCACGGGCATTCGTTCATGAATGGGCTCCATGAAGCTGTTGGCCGTCGTGGTGACGATGGTGCAGGACTCCATGATTTCACCATCATTCTCCCATGTATCCCAGAGGCCGGCCAGGCCCAGCAATGATTTGTCGCGCAGTGAGATATAGTGGGGTTGCTTCAGTTCACCAAGGGTATGCCACTCGAAGAATCCTGAGGCAGGGATGATACAACGTTTTCGCCGGAAGCAGTGACGGAAGGACGGTTTCTCACGGATGGTCTCGGCACGTGCATTGATTGTCTGGTGTGCCATTTTTCGGTTCTTTGCCCAGAAAGGGATAAGTCCCCAGTGTGCGGTACTGATGAGTCGTTTAGTATCCGCTTCTTTCCTTATAATTGGAATCTGCTGTGTTGGGGCAACGTTGTAGTTGATGGGTGGATCATCCAGCAGGTTGTCCACCTTGAACTGTCTTTTCAGCGTCTCGCGCTTGGTTGCAAAGGCAAATCTTCCACACATAATGGGCTTGGTTATGGTGATTTATACTTGGTTCTATTTCGCTGGAGACAAGCTTCAAAGTCTCTCATTTTCACTTGCCAACACTACGTGTCTGTGCGTATATTTATATCGAAGTTACGCACACTCGCCTTTGCATGCCCAGTTCTATTGCTAAATCCACCTGCGTGAAGGTCTGCCCCGCCTCTGGACGCTGGAAAGCCCCATTTGTATTTCTGCAGTGGTCGGTGTTTTTTTTGTGCGCCCGTGCAATGGCTGAACAGGTTGTATTCACGGAGATTCACTACAATCCACCTGCAGGGAAGCCTGAATTCATTGAGGTCTACAATAACACCGCCACAATCTTTGATATTGCCAATTGGGATCTGAAGGGCGGGGTCGAATACAAATTTCCGGATTACAACGAAGCCAACCCCAAGGCCAGTTTCCTGAAGTCGTTCGAGCGTATATTGCTTTCACCAGTCAGCGAGGTGAATCTACGACTGGCTTATCCCACCATTCCGGAGGGAATTCGTGTCTTCGGGCCATGGAATGGAAGCCTGGGTAATGGAGGCGAGAGTATCCAGTTAGAGAACAATTCGGGCACGGTTATTTGTGAGTTGGACTGGGACGACAATGGGCGCTGGCCAAAGGAAGCGGATGGTTCAGGTCACAGTCTGTCACTCAGAAACCCCAATCGCTTCATCGATGACTACCGCAATTGGACTTTCAGTGCCCGGTCGGGTGGAACTCCCGGTCAACCGGAGTCATCCATCCGGGATACCCTTGAGGGGGGGGTTCAGCTTTCCGAGGTTCAAGTCGACTCGAGCAAAGTAGCATGGGTGGAGATTTACAATGGCGGACGAACATCGATAAACCTGACCGGCCTACAACTTTCATCCCGGAATGATTTCTCCGACAAGATTGCACTTCAGGGAAACCTGTCTGTTGGTGGACACCTGGTCTTTGATACCACCTTCCCTTTGACTGAAAATGGGGGATTCTCACTTTTTATATCGCGGACTGATGGCACAGTTGTAGACGCCTTGGCCCTGAAACGCGAGGGCCTGGAGATCGGATTTCAGGAATTTCCCCATGGGTCAGGTGAATGGTTTAATGTGGACTCGTCTTCACGGGGGGCGGCAAACAATCCTGCACGGGAGACCAACATTGTCATCAATGAACTGATGATTGATCCGCCTTCAGATCAGCGGCACGGAGAATTTATTGAACTCCACAATAAAGGCGGTTCCCCTGTTAATCTTTCAGGGTGGCGTTTCACGGATGGTGTCAACTTTACTTTTCCCGCTGGAACGACTCTTGCTGCCGGTGGTTACATGGTTGTGGCGCAGAATCCCGACCAACTTAAGTCGATCCATGGTGAGATCCCGGTCGTTGGTCCCTATTCCGGTTCACTCTCAAATTCAGGGGAGGTCCTTCGATTGGTTGATTTGCGGGGCAATTTTGTTGATGGTTTACATTATCAGGTTCAGGGGAACTGGCCCGACTTGGTGAACGGCGGTGGTACCAGCATGGAACTGGTTCATCCAGACATGGATAACTCTGTTGGTTCCGCATGGCGTGACAGTGACGAGTCATCAAAACGGATCACACATAGTTTTTCCCATACCTCGACTTATCAGCAATGGGACTCACGGGGGGGCACATCCGACTATAAGGAACTCCACATGTTTCTTACCGGAGATGGAGAGATTATTATTGATAACCTCACCCTGAAAAAGAACGGAAACGGTCCCAATATCATTACCAATGTGGCAAAGGAGTCCACGGGAGGGAGTGCCAACGATGGTTGGCTCTGCCAGGGCACTCATCACAAGAGCTATGTTGATGCCCAGGGCAGACTTCATATTATTTCGACCGGTCATGGAGACAACAAGGCCAATCGTATTGAAATCGATATACCCAATATTTCACAGGGTGATAATGTGACCTTAAGCTTTGATGCCCAGTGGGTGGAGGGGAAGTCCCGCCTGATTGTGCAAACATGGGACCATAGTGTGGGAGATGCCTTTCTGGTCCCCATACCTGAGAACCTCGGAACCCCCGGGGCGAGGAATTCCCGTGACTCAGTGAAACCGCTTCCACAGGTAAACCATATTCTGCACAGTCCTCCTGTTCCCAAGACATCGGAAAAAGTTAAAATCACTGCCAAGGTAGACTCGGTTAATTTATTGGCTAGGGTCGAGGCTGTCTTTCGCCCCGACAACAATAATGCCAGTGGACAATGGGAGGCCCAGATCATGAAGGATGATGGTGTTGCCCCCGATGACATCGCTGGCGACGGAACCTATACAGTCTTCATCGATAAGCATCGAAATGACCATCAGGTTATTCAATTCTATGTCCGTGCCACAGACAATCAAGGCAGTATTCATACACTTCCCAAGCAGGCTGAAGCCTGGCCGGCCATGTACATGTTCGACAATGATACAGTAACTTCCGACATCGCAGTACATCGGTTTATTCTATCTGAGTTCGACCGTGAAGCCATTCGTCGAGGCGATGGCGCCAAGTTTAATTACAAATTCCCCACCATATCCAACCAGTACAAGAACCTGACTTTCATCTTTAATGAGCAGGAGGTTTTCTATGGTGGTGAGGTTCGCGCTGGAGGCAGCCCCTGGCACCGAAGGAATACTGCCGACCTACACGCACGCGGTAAATGGAAGCTTCCCAAGGACCGGTTGTTTCGTAATCGAGTTAAGTCTACATGGGATTCCAATGGAAGCGCTCAGTATCACAATCGTTTGGTTTGGTATTGGCTTTATCTATATGGCCATGCCTTCTCGGAGGCCGAGTTTATGCTGATGTATGTTAACGGTTCCCGTCTCGGGGTGCGTGAAGACGTTGAGCCCAATGGGAATGACCTGCTTGATCGTCAATTCAAGAACGGGGCTGATGGACAACTCATCCGTATTGATGACGAGTGGTGGTTCCAGGATGATTGGAATCGGGGTAATCGAAATTCCGAGTGGCACTACAAGGATACAGAGAATCCCATTCGCTACCATTCCGAGTGGATGATGCGATCCCGGGAGCAGGACTACGACTTTGCACCCTTGATCCAGCTCTTCAAACTTGCCACCCAAAATAACTATACCGAGCAGGAAATGAACAGGGTAGTGGACAACGTTGAGATTACAAAGCATGCCGCCATACGTGGTTACATTGGCGACTGGGACTCCTTCACCCTTGGGCGAGGCAAGAACTCCTACATGTATCGGCGTTCAACGGATGGGAAGTTCCAGTTTCTCCATTGGGACAGTGATCTCGGTTTTCGCGAGAACAATGAGTTCTACAATGGTCGTCGTGATTTCAAGAACTGGATTGAGAAGCCATACAATATTCGCCTTTTTTACCATTTCCTTGAGAACATGGTCGCCAAATATACCAAGGATTCCAAACGCGTCCAGGCTTGGCTTGAGTGCGAACGTGATGCCTCCGGCCAATACAATCCCGACATCAACTTTTATAACAATTTCTTTCGTAACCGGGAGTGGCGGGCCCATAACCTGATGGGGGCCAATCGCACCCTCCCTTTCACGATTACCACGCAGAATGGACAGAATTTCAATACATCCAGTGCATCCGCATCCTTTACAGGTACTGCTCCGGTTAAGTTCTTTGACGTTCGAGTGGAGGGTCTTCATCATGCAAAGGCATCCTGGGACGGTATCACCACATGGTCACTTGATGGAATCCAGCTTCGTTCCGGTGCCAATGTGCTGAAGGTCCAGGGCGTCGATTACCTTGGGAACGTGGTGGAGGAGAAGTCCATAACCATCACCCTTGACAAGGATGCCCCACCCGTTGCTGCGATTGATTCCAATGGTGCCTCATGGAAAGTTCCGATAGTCCAACCCATTGAACTGGATGCCTCCAATACGACTGACCCCGAGGGTGGGCGCATTGATTTCACATGGATCCATTCACAGGAAAACGTTGAAATTCTGGATGGCGGTCAAGGTCAACTGATCAAGGCCCAGTTTCATAAACCCGGCATCTACCCGTTTACGCTTAAGGCCAAGGACTTGGCTGGGAACGAGGTCACTGTGATCCGCGAGGTTTCTGCTTATGGAAGGGATGGCTTTAGCTCCTTTGGCGATTCAGCGCTTGATCACTTCTGGACCACAGAGAGAGTCGGTCCACGAGCCAATGATATCGGTGAAGCCTGGTATTCACTGGATGAGGAACCGGGGGCTCTACGCCTGCAACTTATTCGAGGTAAGGCCCGCCTTTTGACAGGAAATGATCCCGGTTATGCTGCCCTTTCTCGCGAAGTGCCTTCAAAGACTGACTGGTATTTCCAGACAAAAGTGGGCTTGCGCACGCTTCAATTTGGTTCCTTTCATACAGGGCTTTGGGTCGAGACCGAGGAATCCGGGCAGTTTCGTCGCTATTTCTTCGGATTGGATGGCGGGCGCAAACTTTCAGTGCAGCGTATAGGTGTGGGTAGTGCCCAGAACCTCAAATCCAGCACCTTTCAGCTTCCTGAGGTTGTGTTACGGGTCAAGCACCTCTCCGGGGTTCTCCTTTTTGAGTGGAAGGAAAATGGAGAATGGAAGACTCTCCACAGTGTCACTCTTTCTGGCAATCCTGAGACACTGCGGACAGGTTTACATTTGTCGACCTCCAGTGCATCGGAGTCTGTCGGCATTGCCTTTGATTATGCGATGTTAATCGATCCTGCTCTTGTTTCTCCTTTACGAGGAAAACTGCGAGTTAGTGAGATTTCATATGACCCTGTCGGCGGGAGTGATCATGAATTCATTGAGTTTGTAAACATTTCAGGGGAATCCATTAACCTTGAGGGTGTTAAATTACTGGATGGTGCTCCTGCAGATGAATTTATATTTAGCCAGAATACCCTTGGTGCCGGTGAGCATCTTGTTGTCGTCAGGAATCGTACCGCGTTCCTCAATTATTATGGTCAATCGATAGCGCCTGATATTGCCGGTGAGTGGGGCGGTGGAAAGCTGAGTAATGGTGGCGAAAATATCACAATTGTTGATGGGGATGGAAATCTTGTTCTTTCCTTCAACTATGATGATAAAAGTGGTTGGCCAGGTCGGGCAGCGGGGAAGGGGAGTACACTCGAGATTATTGATCCCGCTTCTGATTTGGAGAATCCGGAGAACTGGCGGTCCAGTTCAGAATATGGGGGAACACCGGGAACGGTCGGTTCCGGTCCGGTAACAACCATCCTTATCAATGAAGTCCTTGCCCATACCGATGTGCCGGTTTTGGATACAATTGAGCTCTTCAACTCCACAAGCCAGAGTGTCGACATCAGCAACTGGTGGATCACTGATTCCAGTGACAACTGGAAGAAATTCCAGATTCCTGAAGGTACGTCCCTGGCGGCAGGTGCCTACACAAAGTTTGATGAAAAGGACTTCAATCCCAATGGCCTGTGGAACCCCAATCCCGACAACCGGGGCGCTAATGAATTTACCTTGGGCTCCACCGGTGACAGTACATGGCTCGTTGAGGCCAATGCATCCGGGACGCTTCTTCGTTTTGTGGATAAGGCAGGGTTCGGGGCATCCCTAAACGGTGTCTCTTTTGGTCGACATACCAACAGCTTGAATGAAGTTTTCTTTACGGCTCAGCAATCGTCCACTCTTGGTAGCGTCAATCCTGGTCCAAAGATTGGTCCCATTGTTATAAGCGAAATTATGTACCATCCTGAGTCTGGCAATATGGAGTGGATCGAGCTACAGAACATTTCAGATGGTGACGTACAACTCTTCAACCCGACACACCCGGACAATACCTGGCGCCTTTCAGGCATTGATTTCAGCTTTCCGAAGAATGTCACCATGGAGAAGCGTGGCATCTTCGTTCTTGTCAATGGGGATCCTGATGCTTTTCGCTTAAAGCATGGTATTGAGGAGGAGGTTCTCATATTTGGTCCTTTCACCGGAAATCTTCAGGATAGCGGTGAACGTATCACCATTGAACGCCCTGATAATCCCAATCAGGGAGATACAACGCCGCCTTACGTTGAGGTTGATGCGGTACGGTACAATGACAAGGCACCCTGGCCTGCTGAGGCAGATGGTTACGGTTTCACCATTGTCCGGCAGAATGTGGATCGTTTTGGCACTGATCCAGCTCACTGGAAGGCAAGTGATGATGTTGGTGGTACTCCGGGCAAGAGCTTTCTTCCGCCACCTGAACCCGTCATCAAGGTGGTCGGTGGTCGATCCATCGAGGTCTCAGTAGGAACCGTTTATCAGGATCAGGGAGCAACTGCTGTCGATGACGTGGATGGTGATGTTTCATCCGGGATCACGGTGGACGTTTCTGCTGCTGATACCTCTCGCATTGGAACGTTTAAGGTCTGGTATTCTGTTACAGACAAGGATGGAAATGAGTCTCGGAAATCCCGTGCAGTCAACGTCATCCCCCTCGTTTCTCAACCTTCCTTCATCGCCCATCGCTACAGCTTTGATGGCGAAGGGAAGATCGTTCCGAACCTTGTCGGTTCTGGCGATGCCACGATTCTCGGAGGCGCCAAGCTTTCCGGTACCGGTTTCCTTGATTTAGATGGCCTCAATGATTATGTGGATCTTCCGGACGGCATTATATCCTCACTTGAGGATGCCTCCTTCGAGATGTGGATCAACTGGAAGGGGCCTTCCACTTCACAGTGGCAGCGGGTATTTGAGTTTGGAGATGACCAGTTCAACTACCTGTACCTTACTCCCAAGTCCAGTAGCAGTACATCTCCTGTCCGTTACGCCTTTGCACTCAACAGTGGAGAGAAGCGCGTCAATGCCGCCTATACCATTCCGTCAGACGGTAATACAACAACGCATATGACTGTTGTCTTTGCTGACACGAGCGACAAAGCCTATCTATATATAAATGGTGAGTTGGCGGGGAGTCGAACTACAACAGCCAACCTGTCCTCCCTTAATGACATCAATAATTGGCTCGGTAGATCGCAGTATGCTGGCAGGGTTCCGTATTTCAAGGGTACCTTCCATGAATTTCGCATTTACAAGCGGGCCCTCGGTGAGGTCGAGGTGCAGGCCAGTTTAAATAGTGGAATGAACAAGGCAACTGGTCCGGTCATATCATCCTTTTCATCGGGGACGCCCAAGGTTTCCCCCGGCGCGCAAGCAATGCTTTCATGGGGCATCGAGGATGCGACCAGCATAACTATCGATAATGGGGTGGGGGACGTCACAGGAAAAACTGAATTCTCCGTTGCTCCATCCGTAACCACTACCTATCAACTCACAACTTCAAATAGCGCAGGAACAGTGACAATACCCTTTACCATAATTGTGGATGGTGGTGGTAACCCAGATACCGATACTGACGGTGATGGTTGGACGGACGAGCAGGAATTTTTCCTCGGTACCGATCCTCAGGACCCACAGGATCATTTTGTTGTTAGTGTCTCATCAACCACTGCATTTAATCCTACAGATGGTGAGTATGAGTATCAACTTCGCTGGAAATCGGTCCCCGGTCGCATCTACACCATCGAGTCTTCCAGTGACTTGGAAATCTGGACTCAAGCTGCTGTGGTTAATGGCGATGGCACAGAAAAAACCCATTCCGTCCTGTCGAAGGAGGCAATGGGCTTCTTCCGTTTAAAAATCGAATAGATTTATTTCTTGGTTGGCGTGGCATCTGCCTCAAGGTCACCCAACGCATACTGTATCCCTGCAAGGTAATGCTTGAGCACCTTGGGGTTCCAATAGATTTCATTTCGGTGACCAAGTGAGCAATAGAAGGTGCGACCTTTCCCATAATTGGCAACCCAGCTGATTGGATAGAATTTATCCTCACGTCTACCCCGTTTGATTTCGTTCTCGCCGAACTTTTCATTGTCGAGAGCCAGCAGCATTTTCCGATCGGTTGAGAGTGCGGTGTCATTGCGAAACTGATAAATTTCATCCGTTACCTCAAATTCACTGCCGGCAAATGGCTTGGTCAACGGATGGGCCGCTGCGAGAATTTGTACGGGAACCTTCTTGTGCCAGGGGTGTCCGGCAAAGGCTCCTCCCATCATCTTGTTATATTCCTTCCAGTTCTTATAGGTATCGGTTGCAGAGTGGGTGCCAGCCAGTCCCTTGCCACTTTTGACAAAGTCAACCAAGCTTTTCTTGAGACGTTCCTCCCTCTCCAGGGTCGCTTTTTTTTGTGCGGCATCACCGGGGAGTTTTCGCGGGCGAAAAAGATCCCCGGTCGTGTTGACCATGACAACAGCATCAAACTGCTTGAGAGTATCTGGTTCAAACATCTTGTCGTCCTCACTGTGGACTGCTGTCCATGCACCGGTTTTTTCTCCAAGAAGTGTCAGTGACTTTGCTCCAGTCTCAATCGATCCGTGGCGAAACCCATTGGTCTTGGAGAAGATCAGGATTTTCCGAGCTTTCTGGGGCTTGGCAGGTGCCTTTTCTGGAAGGGCTTCCTTAATCTTGGCAATGTCCTGTTCACTGGGTGCCTTGCCGGATAGGTTTACGAATGGTCCGGCTATCAAAGCTGTTAGTGCACAGATTGTGAATGGATTTTTTATTGATTTAATATTCATGTGTTTTTTGAAATGCTTTTTGCTTCTACTATTAAAATAGGAAATCGATTGGGATTTCTACCCTGTAGTCTATGCCTCGCAAGGGAATTTAAAAAAAAAAGGGCCTTGAATATTACGCTGTCAAAGACATTCAACGTAGGCCATGAATTTTTTGAAAGTCTACATTTTTTCGCTCTTTAATCTATTCTTATTCGCTTACTGCTTGGTTGCTAAAGAAAACTTGCTTGTACCATCCGGTTCAGAGTGGAGATACTTCGATGAAGGCCATGATCTCGGTGCCAAGTGGCAACAACCTGGATTTGACGATTCTCAATGGAAATCTGGTGTGGCACCGATTGGTTATGGAGACAAAGGGCTTGGTACATCGATTGGTTTTGGTAAGAACCAGAAAAAAAAGTATATTACTACTTATTTTCGCCTCAGCTTTTCCGTTGAGAATCCAGAGGTATTCAACTCCCTTATGGTTAATTTGATGCGGGACGACGGTGCCGTTGTCTATTTAAACGGTTCAGAAATCATTCGGGACAATATGCCTTCCGGCAAAATTGGTTTTAAAACGCCTGCATCTGACAAAGTTGGCGGCTCGAGCGAAACCACCTTTGTTGAGCATAAGATATTTGGAACATCCTTGCTCCAGGGGCGGAACGTGCTAGCGGTGGAAGTCCATCAGGAAAATGGTCGTAGCAGTGATATTCGCCTTGACCTGAAGCTCATGGGTTCGGATGCGAACGTTGACAATACCATCCTTACTCGCGGTCCCTACTTACAGGTTGGTACGCCAACATCCATGACAATCCGTTGGCGTACACAGATTCCTTCTCCCAGCATTGTGAAATATGGATGTACCCTTGATTCACTTGATAATTCTGTGGAAGGCAAAGGTAATACTAAGGAGCATGAGGTTAGATTAACCGGACTGAAACCACACACCAAATATTTTTACAGCATCAGCGATGGAGCTGAAATTCTTGCTGGAGGAGATATTGGTCATTTCTTTTTCACTTCTCCCAAGGCTGGTCTTGATTCCCCGGTTCACGCTTGGATCATAGGAGACAGTGGCACTGCCAACCAAAATGCCCGGGCTGTTTACAACGCCTACCTAAAGGAAAAAGGCGATCGCTACACAGATCTCTGGTTGATGCTTGGAGACAACGCCTATGGATCTGGTAAAGATAAGGAATATCAGCGCGCCGTCTTCGATCTCTACAAGAAACTTCTACCCCAAACCCCTCTTTGGACCACACGCGGTAATCACGAACGTAGCGCCGAGGTCTACTATGGTATTTTTACCATGGCGACCAAAGCCGAGGCTGGAGGGATTGCATCCGGGTCCGAGGCTTACTATTCATTTGATTATGGCAACATTCATTTCATATGCCTCGACTCTTATGACACCGACCGGACTGTTGGGGGTGATATGCACAAGTGGCTCCAGGCAGACCTTGAGGCCACAAAGCAACCCTTCATTGTCGCATTTTGGCATCACCCTCCTTACACAAAGGGCAGTCATGACTCTGACAACCTCAAGGATAGTGAAGGTCGCATGAGCCAGATGCGTGAAAATTTTCTTCCACTATTGGAAAAAGGTGGCGTTGACCTTGTGTTATCCGGTCACAGCCATTGTTATGAGCGATCCTACCTGCTTAACGGTCACTATGGTAAGTCTGACTCCCTGAAGGCGTCCATGATTCTCGACAAGGGAGATGGTAAACCCCAAGGTGGCGATGGAGCCTACAAAAAGGTTAGCTCCCCCAAAGGAGCCAATGAGGGTGCTGTCTACATCGTGGCCGGTAATGGCGGAAAGGTGTCAGGTGGAAAGCTTAATCACCCGGCCATGTTTTTTTCCCTGAGTGAACTTGGTTCTGTAATTATTGATACCGATGGCAATCGTATGGATGTTCGTCTACTTGACCATCGGGGCCAGATTCGAGACAATTTTAGCATTGAAAAGGGTGTCTCAAGGTAAAGCCTTTTATTTCTCATCGTAAAAAACGCTTGCCCACTCTATTTACTACTGACAACTTTTACAGCTTACTTCTCCCGAAACCCATACCATGAAAACAGTTTGCTCTATTTTAGCCTCCATCCTAGTTACTTCTATATCATTCGCTGCAAAGAGTCCTGAAGAGGCCAAGGTTTACGCCGATGTAATTCAACCTTTACTGAACGCCAAGTGTGTATCCTGTCACGGTGAGACCAAGCAGAAGGGCAAGCTTCGCCTTGACACGGCTGAACATACTTTCAAGGGGGGCAAGGGAGCCAAGGCGGATATCATTGTTAAAGGCAATATTGATGATAGCGAACTGACCTACCGTGTCAGTCTTCCCAAGGATGATGATGATGTTATGCCTCCTTTTGAGGGGCCAGATACATTTGATCCCTTCACGAAGGCCCAGCAGGCAATCCTGAACTGGTGGGTCAAGGACGGAGCCAGTCTCGACAAAACCGTGGCTCAGGCTCCAGCCAATGTACAGGAGGAAATGAAGAAGATTCTCACGACACCACCCAAGGCCAAGGTAGGACCTAAGGCTGTCATGAAAATTATCAAGTTGCCCGAGGTCCCCGCTGCATCAGCTGGTGCCCTTGCCACTGCTGCAAAAACAGGAGTTCTTCATCTGCCGATCCATAAGGGAACCAATGCCATTTCAGTGAATGCCCTCCCTGTACAAAAGACATTTGGAGACAAGGATCTCGCTGCACTTGGTTCTGTTGCGGCCCAGACTCTCTGGCTCAACCTGGGCAAAACCCAGATTAGTGATGTTGGTGTGGGCAACCTAGCCAAATTTAAGGAACTACGCCGACTTCATCTGGATAACACCAAGATTACTGACAAGTCTCTTGCCACCGTAGCCAAATTTTCCCATCTTGAATATTTAAATCTCTACGGCACTGAGGTGACTGATGAAGGTCTTGCTCATCTCAAAGGACTTAAGAACCTTAAAAAACTTTATCTATGGAAAACCAAGGCGACGCCAGCAAAAGCCGAGGAGTTAAAAAAATCCATACCTGGGATTTACATTAACATCGGTTGGGAGAATGAGCCTGCGGCAAAGGTTGTTGCGGTTCCTGCAGGTGAGAAACCGGCGGCCAAACCTGCTCCTGAGCCCATCAATAAGAAATGCCCGTTGACGGGCAGGGATATCAACCTCAACCAAACAGTTACATACAAGGGTCAGGTCATCGCCCTTTGTTGTGCGAACTGTAAGGCCAAGTTTGAAAAGGAACCGGAAAAATATATTTCCAAAGTTCCTGAATTTAAACTTGCAAAGTGAAAATCATTTCCCAATATTAGTCACACTCTTTAAATAAATCCCCTCGAAAATCCCCCTTTTTCGAAATACCC
>JABJCN010000209.1 GCA_018668635.1 Opitutia bacterium | reverse complement strand
TCACTCGGAAACTGGCTCCGAATACGTTGGTATTCGGAGAGCGCTACTCTGGCACTGCGATGCCTTGGCGGGTCATCCAGGAAGCGCTACCGTGGATTGATGTTCTATCAGTTCAGCCTGGTGGGTCCTTGTTCTCTGAAACGGACTTTGAGCGGGCTTATCGAGAGACGAAGAAACCGGTGATGATCTGCGACCACCAAGTAAGTTTCACCACGCTTGAACACTCCAATGTAATGTGGAAGACGTTGCCTGACATCGCCAGTGTGGGGGAAGCACATGCTAGGTTCTTGCAGGACGGGTTCTCTACTCGTTACCTGATTGGATACAACCGCTGCCAGTATATCGATCGCTATCAAGGCGAACTGAAGATTCTCAAGCAGGGCCTGCTTCAGGTTGATGGAACTCCGTATGAAGAACTGGCAGCCACGGTGCTGCGAAACAACTGGCGGCTTCATCAGCGTTTTCTTGGAGCACAGGAGGAGCGAAAATAGGATTCGAACAAGCCGAACAAGCGCATGGAGATCAACGGCTGACCCGCCCCGACTTCGAATGATTCAGCGGAAACACAGCCCCAGTCCTGCATCAAGCGCGCTCTCCCGGTCAGCCGTGCCCCGATACTGCGCGGCAAACCGAATGAACAAGAGACACATCGATATCTCTATTGGGAGAATGGAACCATGTCACCGCATGCTCAAAGTATTCGCTTGGATCAGTGGTGGTCATACCGGCATCACCCTTCCAAACCGATACAGCTGTATGACCTCACTGAGGACCTTGCGTGCAAGAATGATCTAGCAAAAACCAATCCGGAGGTCATCGACAGACTCAGGCAGTTTTTTGCCGAAGCCCATATCGACAGCGAGTAGTATGTGAACCCGGGTGAGAGCAAGGAGCAGACATCTGCGAAACGGGACCAAGCAACCTCCATGAAAAGTATGCAACATTCAACTAGGGCAAACACCGCGTACAAAGGACGAACCGAACCATCTCCTGTAGGCGACATCCTAAAGACCGCGCCTGAGGAGTGACGTTTGGGCAGAAAACGAAACTTTGTTGACATGGTCTATTTTGGTATATTTTTTATACCTAGATGGAGTTTGGATACGATCCCACGAAAAGTGAAAAAAACAAGGACAAGCATGGTATCGATTTTGAAGAAGCCCAAGCACTCTGGTTTGATCCGGACAGTGTTGGCTTTGTCGCTAAATCGGATGACGAAGATCGCTTTGCGATCATCGCGACTTTGAAGAAAAAGCTTTGGGTCGCATTTTACACTCCAAGAGAAAATAGAATACGAATCATTTCAGTCAGAAGGGCTCGAATCAACGAAAGGAAACTCTATGAAAGCTAAGGATTTAGACAAAATTTTTGATGATGGAGAAGTCGATATTAACGACTACTTGGATTTGTCATCTGCATTTCGGCCCGGCCAAGAACAAAAACGTGTGAATGTCGACTTCCCCGTGTGGATGATTGATCGCTTAGATCGTGAAGCAAGCCGTATTGGAGTACCCAGGCAGTCCTTGATCAAAGTTTGGATTGGAGAGCATCTTGAGGCATCCAAGGCCAAGAAGCAGAAGGCCATCAAGACAGGATAGGCAACGCCTTTGGTGCGCCTACCTTCGACGTTCGCTTCCACCATGAAGAGTTTGATACCCACGGAGATTTCGCGATGAGTGGAGCAATGCGCGCGACGTCCCTACTACTGTCGCTGATATTCTTGACCTCGTGCCAGCACGTTACGACTAACGAGCCCGAGGTTCAGCCTGCAAGTATTGAAGACATTATTAAGGAAACCAAGGTGGGTTATATCCGAAAGCGAGCTTCTGAAATTGAAATCAATGCGAGACCCTCAGATATCGTAGTCGTCATGATGGGGGGGAGTAGTGGGCCGGACGGGGACAATACACTTGGGGGCAGCGACATGACGGACCAGGGGTTCAAGCTGATTGACCTCGCTGGTACGGATGATTGTAGGATTGAAGGATGGGTCAAGATATGGGATAAAGATGACGGCAGTAATGTCATGATTCCACTGCGTTCAAGGGATGCCGGGTATGGCATCGTGATTATCGACAGCACGAAAGCGAAGGTGAATCCAAACTACCTGAAGAACAGCGGCGAAATCGCGACAGAGAAAGGTCGTGTGACAGGACTAAACAGCGAGGCAAAAGACGGTCATCTTAATCCCGTCATGGATATGGAGATCCCCCTCCATGTCGGTGGCACAGGACTAACACTAGCTGGATTCTTTTTTGACGATCCGTTAAGGAAACTTTCAATCCTGGAAGGTAATAGCGGTGTTCCCCTTTATCAGGTCGATGGTCCGAGGGGCGATGGGGGTTTTGGCGATGGGGACACTTTTGGTGTTATGATTATGAAAGGCGATGAAGTGACGAGAATGACTGGCGAGAATGGAAATGATCCCGGAACCGATTATTCGGAAATAGTGATCAACTTCGATGGGTGGCTTATTTACTCGAATTCCTGTACGTCATTAACTAATTAGAAACGCGAACCATCGCACCCAACCTCATGCCTCGGCGGGTGATGCGGACGGTTCGGCAATTAAAGCCTTCACATGAAAAAACTTCCCTCGACTATCATTTTTTTACTGACCTTAAGCTCACTCGATGCCGAGCAGGTCAACGGTACGGACGCACCCGAGGGCAAAGTGCATGTCTACAAACAGGTGGATGGTACCAACCGCGAGATAGAAATCTTTTTCCCGAAGAATCATGCTCCGGCAACGAAGACCGTTCCCGGAATCATTATGTTTCATGGAGGTGGTTGGGGCGGAGGACACCGGAAACAGTTCCGATATCTTTGCCACTACTTTTCCACAAGGGGCCTTGTTGCCGCCACGGTGACCTACAAGCTCGCCACGAAGGCCGAGGCTAACAAGGCCAAAGGTACGGAATCTCGGAAAAGGGTCTGCATCACCGACGCAAAAAGCGCCATTCGTTGGTACAAGCAGAATGCGGATAAACTCGGCATCGATCCCAAGCGTATAATTGCGGGTGGCGGTTCGGCCGGAGGCCATATCAGTTTGCTGGCAACAACCAACCCCGGATTGAATGACCCCGACGACCCGAAAGGGTACGGCACCTCCGTTGCGTCCTACCTCTTGTTCAATCCGGCGCTTAGCGCAGGTGACGCCAAGGATCCGGAAGTGGACTTCTTGCAACACCTCAAGGCTGATTTCCCACCGGCAATCGTATTTTTTGGCAGTGAGGACAATTGGATGAAAAAAGGGTGGGTTCCCGCCTCTGAAAAAATGAATTTGCTAGGCATCAAGTCGACAGATCTAAGGATTGCCGAAGGGATGGGGCACGGTTTTTTCAACAGACAGCCTTGGGCTGATATTACCCTCATCGCAGCGGACAAGTTTCTACACGACCTTGGCTTCCTCAAGGGCGATCCCACCTTGGCCCAGCCCAAGACAGGGGAGAAGCTAGTCAGGAAACCCTAATCAGATGCGAACAAATCTATACTGAATCGCCAACTGAGGAATCTTTCCAAACATAAGAAATCGAATACTCGAGACATATAATTTTGATATGAAACATCCCTTTGTATTAACAATTGCTTTTAACGCCCTTCTTGTTTGGCAGAACTGCCTGGTTGCAGAGGTTGAAAATTA
>JABJCN010000240.1 GCA_018668635.1 Opitutia bacterium | reverse complement strand
TCCCCTCGCTCGTCAAGACCCATGCCCAGCATGCCGATGCCAAGCGGTCCCTGTCGTCCGGTGATCTTGGCCCCGCCGACAACGTCGATCTTTTTGCCCTCAGGGGAAAGGCCAATGGTCCGGGAATGAAAAGCGAGCGGACTCTCTGAGAGACCCCCGAAGGTGAACTGCTCCCCACCTTCCAGGAAAAAGTCGCGTTTCTCGGGATAAAAAAGAGGGAAGCGTGAAAGGTTCACCTTTCTCTGGTCCACCTCGGTCTCGGCAAAGTCCGTGTTGTAGGTCAGGGTGGCGGTCAGGCTGGGAGTCACCCTGTAGAAAAGGTCAAAACCGGTGTCGAACTCATTGCCGTCGCTGGAATCCCCGGAAGCCCACTTATTCGAAACGTACGGCTTGAAATCAATTCCCTTGCCGGATTCCGCCCCCAGCAAACCTTCCATGCGACCGGCTTCCTCCAGGGAAAACCATCGTCGACTACGGTTGAACCCAACCCATCGGGATCGTTCCTGGTTGCGGGCAAACCAGCGACCGAAATCAATTCTCCATTCATCAGAATTTGGATCGAATGGTATGCTTCTGAATGGGATGGCGAATTCCGCAGTCCATCCCAATTCATCCCTTTGAGATCGTACCTCCCATATTGTATCCCAATCCATATTTGGTTTTCGCATGTCGGAACTGATGAGTGCCTCACCCTTGGCCCCGTTGGCATTGGTTCGGAAATAATATCCCTCACGACTCCTTTGAAACGGGTCCAGTAGGATGAAGAAGTAATCATCTCCCTTGACCGCAGCATCACGCTGCATGACACCGGCTCGTATCTTGTCAGGTTGTGAATCGAAGCACCGGGCTGCAATATACAGGGCCCGGTCGTCGCGACATATCTTGACCTCCGTTTTTTCGGTGGCAGGAGCGCCTTCCTCCGGATGACGTTGGCGAAAGTCTTTTGCTACAGAAGCCTTGGCCCAGCAGTCGTCGTCCAGTTTTCCGTCTATGGTCGGTGCCTTTTGAATCCTTGGGATGACCAGCGCATGGCGATCCTCCGCCAAAGCGGGGAAGCCAAAAGCACTGGCCATCAGGAGAATTACAAATGCCTTTTGGATACAGGGTATCATGTCAAGGAGCCCTCAATGATGGAAGGGTGAGGCGGCATTGTAGTAGAATCCGGAAGGTGTTGGTCTGTAAGCATTCTTTTTTATGAAGGCGCCGATTGAGGGTGTGTGGTGCAGGTTGTCAACGAAGTCCTTAAAGAAGGCATTGGCAATTGCCTTTCATGGCGGGGACTGCATACCGGATGGATTCTTATCTGCTGTTGTGAGATTTTTTTTTAATTCCATTCCGCAAACCGTTCTTTTGCTCCTTGCCGGTGCGGCCTTTTCCATTCATGCGGGGGCCAAGTCCTTATTGGTGGATTTTGACGGCACCCAGCCTGGTGCCTACACCAAGGACCGCGCCAGGGGTGACTGGCCGGGATTGCGTTGGGGGCATTTCGATCGCACTGCAATTGTTGCTGGTGCGAATGCCCTGGGTGCCGGAAATGGGCGAAGCCTGAAGGTTTTTTATCCCAAGGGTCAGGTGGGATCTGCTCGCAGTGGCTGCCAGTTTCAGGTTGGACTGACACCCCGGCCGGAGTATTTCCTGGACTACCGGGTTCGTTTCGGGGACGCAGACAGGAACCGATGGGATTTTGGCAGGGGAGGGAAGTTACCGGGACTGGCCGGTGGGGCCGCCAACACCGGGGGTAAAAAACCCACTGGGGACGGATGGAGTGCACGCTACATGTGGAGGAGCGGCAAGCTGGTTGTTTACCTGTATCACCTGGGTCAGAAGGGTACCAACGGGGATGCCCTGTCCCTGAGTCAATCGCTGGTTGTAGGAAAATGGTATCGCCTGACCCAGCGGGTCCGGGTAAACAACGATTCTGCTGCCGATGGGGTTTTACAGGTATGGGTGGATGGGAAACTCAAATTGGACCGTCGGGACATTCGTTTTCGCAAGGGAAACCTGGCACCGGTGGATGTTTTCTATTTCTCGACTTTCTTTGGCGGTTCCAGCAAAAGCTGGGCTCCGAAAATTGATTCCGAGGCTTATTTTGATCAATTCCTAATCCAACACACCGCCCCCCGGGATATTCAACTACCATGAAATCTTTTCACCCATTCTTTTTCACCCTGATACTTCTACCAACTATACTTGTGGCCAAGTCGAGGAACTTCGTCTTCTTCCTTGTCGACGACATGGGTTGGGCGGATATCGGCGCCAACGGCAGCAAGTTCCATGAGACTCCCAACATTGACAAGCTTGCTGAAAGTGGAATGCGATTTACACAGGGATATGCCGCCTGCCCGGTATGTAGTCCCACCCGTGCCAGTATCATGACTGGTCGCCACCCTGTGCGGGTTGACATCACCGACTGGATTCCCGGTCAGGGCAATCGATCGTCCAATCCTTTGCTTCATCCGCAGGATCGGAACAACCTCGCTCATGAGGAGGTTACCATTGCCGAGGCATTAAAGAAGCACGGTTACCAGACCTTCTTTGCCGGCAAATGGCACCTTGGTAACGAAGGGCACTGGCCGAATGATCAGGGTTTTGATATCAATATTGGCGGACACCACAGAGGGTCACCTCCCGGTGGTTACTATGCTCCATGGAGCAATCCTGCGCTCAAGTAGAAAAAATCCGGGGAGTACCTGACCGAGCGCTTGACCGAGGAGTCATTGAAATTCCTTGAGGAGCGCGACAAGAACAAACCGTTCCTGCTTTACCTATCCTACTACAATATTCACACGCCCATCCAGCCTTATAAGAAACGTATTGCGCACTACAACGCCAAGGCCGGCAAAAAATTCACGGACAAGACGCCGACCCGATCCGAGCATCAGGGCATAACCCGGATGCGGCAGGACAACCCGGCCCTTGCCTCCATGGTTGCCGCCGTGGACGACAGTGTAGGGGCACTGCTCAACAAGCTGACGGAGCTCAAGCTCGACGAGAACACGGTGGTCATTTTCTTTAGCGACAATGGTGGATTGAGTACTCTGAGCCGTCCCGGGCCGGGCTGTAACCTCCCACTTCGCGCCGGTAAGGGTTGGCTTTACGAGGGAGGGGTCCGCGAACCCACCCTTATTCGCGCCCCCGGCGTCTCCAAGCCCGGCAGTGTTTCACAAAAGCCCATGGTCAGCATGGATTTCTTTCCCACCATGCTTGATCTTGCGGGCCTGCCTGCACAGCCAAATCTGCATGCAGACGGACAGAGCCTTGTGAAGCAGTTGAAGGGGGATGATTCCGGTCATCGCACCCTCTACTGGCATTATCCTCACTACCACGGTTCAACCTGGAAGCCGGGGGCCTCCATCCGTGACGGTGACTGGAAACTCATTGAGTTTTATCATTACAAGAACTTTGAGCTCTACAACCTTGCTGATGACCCGGGTGAACAGAAGGACCTTGCCCAGTCAAATCCCAGGAAGGCCGCCGAGCTTCGCACCAAGCTGGCCACCTGGCAAAAACAGCTCAAGGCGAAGATGCCTGTGCCCAATCCTGATTTCAATCCATCATCCAAGTCCCGGAAATCAAAAAAGAAGTGAATCCCCGTCCCTCTATAGCTTTTCTGGGCACGGGGTTGATGGGGGCACCGATGTGCCAGTGCCTCTTGAGGACAGGCTTTAATCTTACGGTCTGGAATCGTTCAGTTGGGAAGGCGAGGGCACTGGGACCCGATGGGGCAACCGTAGCCGGAACCCCGGTTGATGCGGTCCGGGACGCTGAAATTCTCATCACCATGCTCAAGGATGGTCCTGTGGTGGAGGAGGTTGTCTTTGGAATGGGTGTAGCCGAGGCCCTTCGTCCAGGGGCCATCCATATTGATATGAGTTCCATTGGTCTGGATGAGGCCGTTGAGCATGGCAGAAGCCATGCTCAACGGGGTATCGGGTACCTGGATGCACCGGTTTCAGGCGGAACGAAGGGGGCAACTTCCGGGGAACTTGCAATCATGGTCGGAGGCGATGCTGATACTTTCCAATCCTTGATTCCTGTTTTTGAAGTCATGGGTCGTCCAACACATGTGGGCCCGGTCGGTTGCGGACAGCTTTCGAAGCTGGCCAACCAGGTCATCGTTGCCATAACCATCGGGGCCGTCTCGGAGGCCTTAATCCTTGCCAATGCCGGAGGCGCAGACTGCGGCAGTGTAAGAGACGCCCTGCAAGGGGGCTTTGCCTCCAGCCGTATCCTGAGTGAACATGGTCTGCGCATGGTCGAGCGAAACTTTGAGCCAGGCGGCCCTGCCAAGTTTCAGGTCAAGGACCTTGTTAATGCCCTTAAGGCCGCTGAGCGCCTGAACCTGGACCTTCCAATAACGAAGCTTCTTCACCGGCTTTTCAATGATATGGTCGAGTCCGGGGGGGCAGACCTCGACCACAGTGCCCTGATCACTCACCTCGAGAAATTTTCGGGTAGTGATTACTGAGGTTTGCACTCAATCCCGAAACGAAATCCGCTATAAAAGATGTTTTGAAATCACTTTGAATAGAATGATCAAACCCTTGTGCTCATCCCTGTTCCTTTGTGTCCTGCTTTCTTCATCATTGAATGCGGGACAGGGCGTTTCCCTATCTGGGAAAATAGTCAATTTGTTCCTTCGGGAAAACTGTGTGAAGTGCCATGGT
>JABJCN010000133.1 GCA_018668635.1 Opitutia bacterium | reverse complement strand
TTTCATTAATGTATAATTCAAGGTTTGTTTTTTAAAGTGATTTATCTAGCGGGGATGATTGCCCCGTCGATAGTTTGAGACTGGGGATGAATAAACTCGGGGATGAAGAGACTCGGGGATGAAGAGACTGGGGATGAAGAGACTGGGGATGAAGAGACTGGGGATGAGTCCTATTCGTTAATCCCAAGTTGATTTCCCTTTTACGTTTCAAAGTCAATTCCCTTTTTTCTAATCAAGCGACTGTGTTTTTTTTTATAATATATCTAGAAATGTGGTTTATTCCTCAATCATCTTATTGAGTGAGATTTACAAAACTGAAATCACCATTTCTGCATCTGGATCGAACCCAAAACCCATAAGTTAAACTACTGGAAAATCACCCTGTGAAAGTCGATTTCAGGGGGGGGCGGTATCATCCCAAATATACCGGTTGCACTGAATCCAGCCCGATTCTTTTGGATTGATTCCCGATCCTAATCGCGTACCCAATCCCACCTCATGATTCGCCCACGAAAAAAATACACCGTGTACGACCTCCGCAAACTCAAGGGGGAACGTTGCCTGACCCATATTCATGTGAAATCCCCGGAGGAAGCTGCTGCCGCTGAGTCCGCCGGTGTGGACCTCATGAGCTGCAGCTTTGATTCCCCTGAGGCAGAGGCCAGATTGCCCAGGATCGTTGCGGCTGCACCGGACAGTTTTCTTTCCGCGGCGACCCCTCACGGGATGGCGACTACGGAAGAAGCCATTCGAGTTTCATTCAAGGCATTGGAGATCGGGGCCAGCTCGGTCTACTGCTCGTCCAGTCCGCGCATCATCGAGGCAATGGCCAACGAGCGCATCCCCGTGGTTGGTCACCTTGGCATGGTTCCACGCCATGTCACCTGGACCAATTATCGTGCCATCGGCAAGACCGTGGAGGAAGCAGGGGAGCTCCATGCCCGGATGAAGGAACTGGAGAATGCAGGGGCCTACGCCGCTGAGCTCGAGGTGGTACCTCACCAACTGGCAACATTCCTTTGTTCGCGCACCTCAATGATCCTCATGTCACTGGGTTCCGGGAGTGGGTGCGACACCCAGTTTCTCTTTTCCGATGATATCCTTGGGGATTACGATGAACGCCTCCCGAGGCATGCCAAGGCCTACCGAAACTTTCGAGCTGAATTCGAACGCCTTCAGCAGGAACGCATCGCGGCTTTCAGCGAGTACATTGCCGATGTGCAGGAAGGTGGGTTTCCCGGGGCATCAAATCTAATCGAGATGGATGAGATCCTTTTGCAGGACGTGATCGATTCGATCGGGAAGGGGTAGGGTCGCCCAGGAGTCTCTCCGTGGGTTAGGCTTTTAGCCTGACTCTCTGCGCGTCACAATTTTCACTGTTTAACAAACGCGCCACGTCGGTCCTGCGGACTTCTCAATCCTTCGACCTGAAGGCCCAGAGGTGTTCCTTGCCACGGATGTAGAGGGTGTTTTTATCGAGGGCCGGGGTGGTAAATATGGGTTCACTCAAATCGTGCTGGTGGACGACGCCAAAGGTGTCACCCGTTTTGGCCACGGTTACCAGGCCCGGTTCGGAGCAAAGGTAGAGGTGGTTGTTGGCAATGACGGGGGAGGCGCTGTACTGGCCGAGTCCGCCCAGGCGGTTGCGATAAATTAGCTTGCCGGTGCCGGCATCGACCCCGGCCAGCACCCCGCCGTTGCACACCATGTAAATGCGCTTCCCGTGGAAAATGGGAGAGGGAATCTCAGGGATAGCCTTGTTGAGCTCCCATGCCACGTGGCTGCCGGTGATGTTGCCCCGGCCTCCCGGGCGAACGGCCACCAGCATGGGCTTGCCGTGCCCGATGGAGATATTGGAAATAAATTCCTTTTCTGTCCATGATCCATCCTTGTCCTTGTCCATCCAGTGGAACATGCCATCGAGTCGTTTTCCACGTTGTTTGGGATCCTTTGGCAATGGCATTCCGTAGCCTGAATGGGCAAGGGGCAGCTCGGGGCGGAATGGAAAGGTGAAATGACCGGTCATTTCCCTGCGTTGCAGTTTCTTGTCGCCGTTGGTATCAAACCTTATGACTGCGTCCCAGAACGGCTGTGGGTCAGGGTGCGCGTCCGGAGCCCCGCCGCGCTTGGAGGCTGAGGCATGGACAACCCCGTCCCCGGCCACCGGCATCGATATGGTTTCCCTTGAAAAACCGGTGACATGCCATTTTTCCTCGCCGGATTGTAGGTCATATCCGCAGAGTCGACCATTCCCCAGGATGACCAGCTCCTCGCCGCCTTCGTGCTTCCAGATGATGGGTGTCGACCAGCCGCTGCGTTGAAACGGGCGTGGTGTTTCCCACGCCACTTCCCCGTTGGTCTTTTTCAGTGCAAGGATCCGGGATCGGCTCAGCAGGCTTTTGTGCAGGTTGTTATCATCGTCCAGCACAAGGATCAGCGTGTCCCCATGGCTAATAGGGGAGGTGGATGAGCCGTAGAGGCTCCTGGGGCTAGAGATCGTTTTTTTCCAGATTTCCTTCCCGTCGTGGTCGTAGCAGATCATGCCGTAGGATCCGAAGTAGACAAAAACCCGGTCACGGTCGACAAGGGCACTGGGCGAGGCCGGACTGTTGGCCTCATGCAATTTCTCGATTGGAACCTTGGGCGCCTGTTGCTGCCACAATTTTTTGCCGCTGGCCTTGTCGATGGCCAGAGTAACCAGTCGCCCGTCCTCAAACCCCGTCAGGAAAATGCGGTTCTCCGAGAGGACCGGTGCGGACAATCCCGGTGGCACGGGGATTTTCCATGCAACGGAGTCGGTCCCAGGCTTCAACGGCGGACGGCTGTCCAAAGCCACCCCTGAGCCGTTCGGACCCCGAAACTGGTTCCAGGAACCTGCAGGTTCCGACTGCAAAGGCAAATGCGGCCAGATGACCAACAACGCTACAATAATTAGCAGAAACCTCATCCCTTCGATCCTGCCGCCTCTCTCTTTGTTCAAGTTATCCAGAGTCCCCATTTCACTCAACTTTTTTTGAGTAAGCCTTGATCCAGTCGATTTGTAATTTGAATGGGCCATCTTTCTTGTCGTAGATCATAAATCCCAGACTCTGTATTTTTGATTTGTCCAGTCCCTGACGTGCCTTCGGTAGTCGAATTCCTCGCCAAGTTGCGGTCAGGTCTACGAAGCGAATCTTCGCTTCTCTCCATCCCTTGGCCTCTTTTTCGGTATTGAAATCAATTCTGTGGGCAATTGAACTTCGCCCCATTCTTACATCGAACTTGTAGGTGCGTCCATCCGCCTTGTAACGGATGACTACACCATCTGCATTACCGAGGTCCAGTTCGGTCGGCTTGATGCGGATCGATGAAAATCCTCCTCCATCGGTGTTGGTGGCACCGGAAAAAACAAGCTTGTTTTTCTTGAAGGAAAATCCCCCCTTTGAGCGTCCCCCCATGACATTGTCATTTACTGTAATCCAGCAATCCCTCTCCTTGGCTTCTACAAACTCAAAAAGTGTCCTCATTGATTCCGGGTTGTTTATCTTTGCACCACCTGCCTGCTTCATGCAGGTAGCCTGTATGGATGCCAGCGTTAATAATTGTAGAATGATTCTTGGCCAAACGGGTTTCATTTCTTGAACCTAAAACAGGTATGCCTTTGGTCAAGTTTCTCCGGTAAACATTTTCGTGCCAGTCGTTTGCAATTTTTTAAAAGCGGGCTTTGCCAACCCTCTTTAATTTGTTATCCGTACAGATAAATTATGAAAACAAAATCCTTTTTTATCATGCCTTCCCTTAATCTATTGCTTGTCCTGCTTTTCAGTGCCGGGCAAATCGCTTTTGCGGCGGAACCGACGCGCATTGCCTGCGTGGGTGACAGCATCACATTTGGCGCGGCCATCAAGGATCGCCAGGCCAATTGCTACCCGGCCCAGCTTGGGCGCATGCTCGGCGAGGGTGTGGACGTGAGGAACTTCGGGGTCAATGGTGCCACCCT
>JABJCN010000204.1 GCA_018668635.1 Opitutia bacterium | reverse complement strand
CTTTCAGAACCTGATACCGGTTCCAAGGCCATTGCTGCAGAGACCGAGGCCATCGAACTCCTGCTGCAGGCAAAGCGCTCCATGGGAGGTGGTGGAGGCTCCGGAATGGGACCTCCGGGTATGGGTGGTGAGGGAACCACAAACCGATCAGCCCTGGCACTTGTCGGTCTGGGCAAGGATGAGGGGGCACAGGCCCAGGGACGACAGACTGGCCAGTCAACGGGTGTAAGTGGATTATCCCTGCCTGCAGAGTTTCGTAATGGCCTTGACGCCTACTTCAATGCCTTGGAAAAAAACGCGCCTTAAAGATTTCCGTAACTAAACACCCCAACTGAACTAATTCGCCATGAAGTGCTTCATCTGTTTTGCTGCAATATGCCTCACAACCCCTTGCTTCCCAGCAAAGGAAAAGAATCTCAAGGAAGACAAGGCGTTTGAGGCATGGCAAAAAAGCATGGAGAGTTCACGAATACGAACCAATGACAGAAATCGCCAGAAGATGGCATTACGCGTCAAGGAATTGACCACAATATGCGAACTTTCAGAGGGTCAGTTGAAGCGACTTGAACTTGCGGCAAAGGGCGCAATTGAACGGGCCTCCGATGCATATATGGAATATCAGGAGAAGTCTTGGCGACGTCGAAGGGAGGGTAATAATCGAGGAGGCATTGTGCTTAAGCGGGAAACGTACGACCCGACTCATCAGGAAATTTGGCAGGATATCATAACGGAAACACTGAATCCGGATCAACTCCAGTCCTACCAGCAGGAAATGAGTGCACGTGCCATGTTTTATGCAGAGACCACCATCTACAGGCTGATGCAACAGTTGGATGAAAAGGCTCGAATGTCCGCCTCGCAGCGAGACATGATCAAGAAACAAATCCAATCCTCAATAAAAATCCCTGAAAAGGATTTGGATATGCAGGCGGTACAATCAATCGTCTATAGCACATTTGCACAATTACCGGAAAAGACTCTTCGTGAAATCCTGAACAAGGAACAGTTCAAGCAATGGGTAAGCTTTGGACAGCGTTATGGATGGAAGAGAAAGGTTGTCGGGAAAGCGCCTATTGTTAAGCAGGCGGTCCAATTGGATGCCGGTGTGGGTGTCAAGATTGAGGTCAACGGAGTCAATGTAATCAAAAATGGCATTATTGTCGCACCTGATGGAGTGAATGTTGAGGTCAATATCAAGAACGATGCACCTCCCAAGGAAGTAAAAAAAGCAGGGGAGGAAAAAGAAAAGGCAAAGGATGAGTGACCGCATCAAAATAATTGTCCTTTTCTCTGCTCTTGTATTCGCCATATCTCTTGTCGGGCAGCGTCCTTCTGCAATTAGAATCGGGACCAAGGTCCCCGCTGATGTTAAACGCATCTATGAGCGTGGTTTGAATTACCTTGCCCAGAATCAGGATGAGACCGGTAGCTGGGGTGGACAACGTTCCTCCTCCAATCAAAACGGAATCATATCACTCTGCCTGCTTGCCCTTGTGGCAAGTGGCGAAGACCCGAATTATGGACGGTACCAGGCTCAGGTCGGACGGGCGACCAGGTTGCTCCTTATGGCTCAAGATGTGGATACCGGATATTTTGGTTCAAGCATGTACAATCACGGGTTTTCCATGCTCGCACTAGCAGAGCTATATGGAGCAGTTGACGATGACTTGCTGTGGTCAAAAACCCCAAAGGAGAAACGCGGTCATTCCATTGGCAAGGCACTGGAGCTTGCCGTTCGATGCGCCCTGACCTCACAGGACCAGAACCCATACGGCGCCTGGCGCTATTCCCCTGAAGCCAAGGATGCGGATACCTCAGCAGCAGGCGCAGTCCTAGTGGGTTTACTTGCAGCAAAAAATGCAGGAATCGAGGTGCCGGACAAAAACATTCAAAGGGCTTTTGATTATTTCACGGGAATGACGACAAAAACAGGATATGTAAACTACTCAGGGCCCAGCATGTTCGGCGATTCCATTGCGCGTTCCTCTGTAACCACTTTAATTCTTTCCATTGGTAAACGAAAGGATTCCAAGGAATATGAGCAGGCCGCAAAATATCTGCGGGACAACCTCAACAGCCCCATCTCCGGCAGCTGGAAACTGTATACCCCCTACTATATGGCACAAGCCCTCTTCCAGTCGAATTACGATGCCTGGAAAAAGTGGAACGACACCAAGGTGGCTCTTGTGAAGGGGAAGCAGAACGATGATGGCAGTTTTGACGGGACCTACGGCAAGGCATACGGCACCTCAATGTCACTCCTGGCGCTTGCCCTCAACTACCGCTTTCTTCCGATTTATGAACGCTAAGGGAGGTCATAAATCACTCATTTTAGCTGTCATTGGCCTGTTTGCGTCCAATTGCTTACAGGGCGATGATGACCTGAGACTGAAATGGGTTAATGGAGACTCTCTTCCCGGGCAAATCAAGTCATTCACCAATAAAACACTCACATGGGCATCCCCGTTGTTCTCCCGCAACCTGGCAATCAATGCAAAGGGGCTCGAGTCCATTGTTTTCCCAACGACTGAAGATCATGCTGGTATCCCTGAAACCTTCCGGATAGTCACCCTGGGCGGCGACAGAATAATGGGAAACCTAAAGGCAATGGACATCGACACCCTGACCATTGAAAGCGCAAGACACGGAAGGATTGAACTTAAAAGGAATAAAATTGCCTTCATCAGCAGAGTGGAGAGTTCGAACCTCATTGTCCCTGGCACCATAAAGGGGTGGCAGCCGCTAAATTCGGACACGGATATTCGTCACTGGAGCTCAAGCACCCGTGGGCATATCCAGACCAGTCGTGCAAGGTCCAAAATTTTCAAAGCCTTGAACTTCCCTGAAATCGGAGAGTTGGAGGTGGCTCTTTCATGGGAACAGCAACCTGGTTTCACCTTTCGGTTTGTGCGGGAAGATGGAACACCACTGGCAGGTGGCTTCAGCCTTGAAACATGGGATGATGAACTCGTGATTATGAAGGGAAGGCAATTTGAATCCATATCAAAGATTCCAAACCAACCTGGATCGGTTCACCTGAGAATCTATATAAACAGGAAAAGTGGAGAGATCACGGTCTGCACATATGACGGCCGAAAGCTTGCCGGTATATCGGGCGAACCCGACAATGAAAAAAGCCGTCGTGGAATACTCCTGTTTAACAAGAGACAAAATCTCACACTGGAAACCCTGCGCGTTGCTAAATGGAAAAATCAAATCCCCAAACCTACAACCGAAGGAAGGAATCGCCTTCACACCACGGAAGGCGGTTTGATCTATGGCCTGGTTAAATCCTATGATGCCGCATCAAAAATGCTGCTGATCGAGGGTGAACCGGATGATTTTCAAGAATTACCAATCGACCAACTTGACACCCTTCACCTGAGCCCAATTGGAAATTCCCCGTCAAAAGACTTGATGCAAATTTCATTTCTGGATGGTACGGTTTTACATGGCACACTGACAGGACTTACTCCAGACAAGGCAACCATCCGGCATTCAATTAGCGAAAACCCCCTGACCTGTACGCTTGTTGATTGTCGGGAAATCCGGTTATCAACCCGCGCGCAAAAACTACCCGAGAATCTGCAGCAACAATTCGAAATGCTTGTTCGCGAGAAAAAAGATTACGATCGAGCCGGGGAATTACTGAAAAAATGGGCCGGACAATTCCCGGGTGATGCAACCATCCCCTACAATCTCGCCTGTATCAAAGCCCTGGGAGGCCAAATTGACGAAGCTTTTGCGCTTCTGGGAAAATCCATCAAGATGGGTTTCAGGGACACAGCACACATAAAGAATGACAGAGACCTCACCAATCTTCGTGAAGACCCGCGTTTCGAGCAGGCGTTGAATTCCTCCAGGGAACCAGAACCCCAGTCGCCTGAAGAAATTCTTGATGTGCTTCACTGGGAAGGGGGCAGTAATCAAGGCACTATTACAACCATGCAGGGAGATGATTTCCCCATAGGTTGGCAACCGATGGGAACCACAGAGGCAGTTCCCCTGGTAAAAACAGCCAAGATACGGGTCGTGCGGCACAATGCAATAAATGGAGTGAATAAAGAAGATACACCCAATGTTCTTTTTCTAACCAACCAGACAGCGATTCCCTGTAAAATCCTACAGATTGATAAAAATGAAGCCCGGGTTAAAACCCCCTTCAATCGTGAACCAATAAAACTGAGTCAGGATCTCATCAAGGCGATCGAGTTCAATCGCCCTGGGACCATAATTGGCTTTGGAGATGAAGCATGGAGATTCGGGGGAAAGCAATCCAGTTGGTTTTTTGATGAAAAACTCGCAACATTTACAAAGCGCGGTCAACTCACTCATCCCACGGCATTGCAAGGTTCAAGTATCCGTTTTACCCTTGAGTGGAAAACCGGCACCTACTTCCAGATGAAACTCCGGCTTTTTGCAGATAATGTCGAGGTTTCAGGGAGCCCGGCAATGGACTACTCCATCTATAGTTCCACAAGCTCCATCTCAATACAGGCTCCCGGTCAGGTGAGGCGTCATTCCGTTCGTCTGGATTACAAGAATAAAAAGAAACAGAAGGCGCATTTCACTATCAACTGCACGAACCAAATTGAGATTCTCATCAACGGTGAGGAAGCTCTAACACAGGATATTACCAAGGAACGACCCGGCACTGGAATTGCATTTTCCATGTCAAGTTTGAGCTCGAAGAAAAATGTAAGCATAAGCGAATTCTCTGCTGACATGCGAGGGGATCAGCCTGCCATATATCCCAAAAAGGATATTCTGGAAAAAGTGCTGACAATCCCTCGCATACTGAAATCAAACCCTCCCCATCATGTCATTGCGGCGCCAAATGGTGATCTACTCCGAGGTAAACTCATTTCTCTCGATGAGGAGACCACCACATTTAGTTCCAAGTTCAGAGACATCTCTATTCCCCGGAATCGGGTTGCTGGAATTGTATGGCTTCAAGACAACAATGAGCACGCTGAACCATTGGGTGGCATACGACTTATCCTTGGCGAAAGCAGGAGTCTTGCGGTTGAACCCCTGTCGTTTAAGGACAATATCCTGTATGGTCAATCACCTGTCTTCGGGCACTGCCGGATTCCACTCGAGGACATCCATGAAATCCATCTTGGAAATTTTGTACAATCGAACCAGATGAATCCCTATTCGGATTGGAAACTGAAGGATATTACAGAACAACCCAACCAGGAAGAGGATTCCATTTAAGTAAAACTGGTTGACTTTCAGCTTTTATCAATTCTTGACATCATCGATTTGATTTCTGTACTTTATTCAAAAGTTTCAGAAAATCATGCCGAGTGGAGGAAAACGAAAAGGTGCGGGACGGCCGCCAGGCAAAGGTTCATACGGTGAGCCAACCCGTCCTGTCCGACTGCCTGTCAGCTTGGTTGACCGTGTCCTGCGTTTTGTCCGAAACGGGGAAACAGCAATCCCCCTCTATGCAAGCGGAGTATCCGCAGGATTCCCCTCCCCTGCAGATGATTACATGGAGGGAGTCCTCGACCTCAATGAATATCTTATCAAGCAACCGGCTGCCACCTTTTTTGTCCGAGCCCGGGGCGATTCAATGACTGGAGCAGGCATCCATGATGGAGACCTGCTGGTAGTAGACCGAAGCATTGAAGCAGTAAATGGTCGAATTGTTATCGCAGCCCTCAACGGGGAACTGACAGTCAAGCGTCTCTCCAATAATAAAGGCACCCCACAGCTTAAAGCCGAAAACCCCGCCTATGAACCCATTGAATTCAATGAAGAGGACAGTATCCACCTCTGGGGCGTGGTGACAAACGTCATCCATCAAGTCTAGCCCTTCGACATCCCCACTTCTGTCCCGCATGCTTGCCCTCGTTGACTGCAACAATTTCTATGTCTCCTGTGAACGTGTCTTCAATCCTTCACTTGAACACGTTCCTGTAATTGTCCTTTCGAATAATGACGGTTGTGCCGTGGCCCGCTCAAACGAGGCAAAGGAACTTGGTATCCGTATGGGTGCACCCTTCTTCCAGATCAGGGAACTGTGTCACCGACAAGGTGTCCGCGTTTTCTCCTCCAATTATGAGCTCTACGGGGACATGTCCCGTCGTGTCACATCAGTCCTGCGTCGGTTTGCCCCGCAACTGGAAGTATATTCCATCGATGAGTCCTTCCTGGATCTCGAGGGTATTGATGAACCGACTTCCCTCGCCCAAGATCTGCGTGAAACCGTGTACAAGTGGACCGGCATACCAGTATCTATCGGGATCGCATCCAGCAAGACACTGGCCAAGGCAGCAAACAGGCTGGCCAAGAAAGATGGAACCGGTTGCAGACAGCTACTTGCAGATCAATGCGACAATGCATTGGCATCAATAAAGATAGAAGACGTATGGGGTGTTGGTCGGCAACTAGGTAGGCGCCTGCGTCAAATCAGAATCCTTACCGCACGGGACCTGGCAAAGGCTTCGCCTTCAAAGATTCGGCGCATTGGCGGTGTCAACCTGGAACGAACCCTGCGAGAACTCAATGGACTGTCCTGCCTCGGCATGGAACAACGCCAACCCCGCCAAAATATCTGCTCATCCCGTTCCTTCGGTCGCCCAGTCATGGAATTGCATGATATGGAGGAGGCACTCTCCAGTTACGTAATGACCGCAGTCCAACGCATGCGGGGTGAAGGTTCGCTCGCTCATGGGATTCAAGTTTTCCTTGCCACAAATTCCTTCAAGGAGAACACCCCTCAATATCACAACTCCATTTCTGAATCACTTCCCGAACCCACCGATGACCTTCTTGCCATCACCTCTGCAGCCCTGCGTCTTCTCCGCAGGATATATCGGAATGGATACGCCTATAAGAAGACGGGGCTACTCCTGCTGGACCTGATGTCCCATAGTCTCCGACAGACCAATCTTTTTACCGAGGACAAGACGAGAAACCGTGAAGCCCTGAATCATGCACTCGATCAAGTCATGGACACCCATGGGCGTGATTCTGTCTTCCTTGCCTCACAAGGCATCCGGCGAGGATGGCAAATGCGACGGGACAAGCGAAGCCAGGGATGGACCACCATGTGGGATGAGATTCCTGCGGCAGGATAAGCCGAGGGCTGAAATGAAATTGACGCCAAAGGCCGAATAACCAGCGTTTCGGCTATAAACTTTAACAAAACAATCCCACACTTTTCTTGATCCTGAACCATAAAACTCGACGCAGCCCAATGAAAACCATCGCCCAACTACTTTTTGCAACCATTGCCTTCGGACCAGTCCTTTCCGCGCTGGACGTCGGGGATGAATCCCCCTGTTTCTCAGCGCCGGATGACAAGGGCAAGGACTGGTCCGCCTGTGACTTCCTGGACAAAAAGAACGTTATCGTCTACTTCTACCCCGCAGCAATGACTGGCGGTTGCACCAAGCAGGCATGTTCCTATCGCGATGGCGCAGACCAATTGAAGCAACTCGATGCCGTTGTGGTCGGAGTAAGCGGTGACCGGGTCGAGTCCCTCAAGTATTTTAAAATCGCAGAAAAGCTAAACTTTACCCTCCTATCCGATGCAAAGGGTGAGATTGCCAAGGCCTTTGGCGTACCGACACGACCTGGTGGCAAACTTCAGCGCACAGTACAAGGCAAGGAAGTGACGCTCGTCCGTGATAACACAGCTTCTCGCTGGACCTTTGTCATAAACAAGAAAGGCAAGATCATTTACAAGAACTCCAAGGTAAGCCCGACCCAGGACCTCACTGAGGTGGCAAAGGCAATCAAGGCCTCCGAGTAGAACAGACAAGTGCCCAAAGTAGCTAATATCCAAGACACAAATTACCTTGTTGCACAACTTGACGAGGTCTCCCCAGTCCCTTGTCCATGCGGATTGGCCAGACGTGCCTTTGCTGTCCCGGGAAACGATACCGCAACACTACACATGGTCGAAATAGCCAAGGACAGCCGTACTCACTACCACAAGAAGATGACGGAAATCTATCTGGTCCTTGAAGGTAAAGGCCATATCGAGCTTGATGGCAAAATTTTTCCACTAAAGCCAATGACATCTGTTATGATCAAGCCCGGTTGCCGGCATAGAGCAGTGGGACAGCTACGAATAATAAATATACCCATACCTGCATTTGATCCTAATGATGAGTGGTTTGATGACTGATCCCCCTGAAGCACCATTGCTCCTTGAACGAGTCAATTTCCTTGAATCTGCTAATCAGGATTCTGCGATGGCATTTGAAAGCCTCGAGAACCTCGACACACTTGTCGGATCCAGTGGACTCGTCCAAGGGAAATCCCTTGAAAACTTCAACGACTCCATTGCGGGGATAAACGAATGGAGGGAGCGGTTACATGGATCCAGAGCACAGGGTGTTGGATTTGCCGCACCGGGAGGTTTCTTTACGAGAAGCTTTTATGAGGCAATTCTCTTGAAAAACGTCAAGGGCTCCGACATCATCCCTGCGCTCAAAGGACGACCCCTTGTGGAACTCGGAGCGGGTTGCTACCACTACGGCTGGATGATTGCCTCAGCATGTTATTCATCAGCTTATATTGGAATCGAACCTTTCTACGCGGACAAGTTGGCCATCTCGATCAAGTCGGCCGAAGAAAAGTATGGTGAGACCTACCCCATCCCAAAATCAACAGTCATACCTCAAGACATGAAGCTTGCACTCGACAACCTTCCTGATGGCACCGCCTGTATCCTTGCCTGTGGAATCGAAGACTGTATCCTGCCAAGCAAGGAATACCGCGAGGCAGTAGAAAAACAAATCACCAGGATTCTACCTGCAGACGGCCTTTTTATAAGCTTCCAGAGCGACCTACACCCCAAGGGACTCAGTCTTACTGAGACACCAGTCAAGCGAGTTGATTCACCGCATCTGGATAGACTCTGTCTCTATCGAAAGTAACCAGCAACCATTCTATATCAACAACAGTTAAGCCAGTGCGTTGTTAGGGATTCCATGGAACCGTCCGGTCGAAAATTTTTCCGTATTGCTTGTAACCGTTGTAATCCACTCCCTTACGCTTCCAAGCCTCCACTGCCTCATCGTAAACCGCCCGCATCTGCTTCAATCCCTCCCCTTTGAGCGAGGCCAAGTTGGTCAATTCGTGAGGGTCCTTGGCAAGGTCGTATAATTCTTCAGTCGGCTCAAAATTAACGCCTGCCTCATAAGGCCAGTAAATATATTTGTAGTCTTTGGTTACGACTCCGTAAGAATGAGCCGCCTTGGGACCCCATACGTTTATCAAGGCGGCTGATTCCCGAACCATTACATGGGGATTAGTCAAAAGGGGTAGCAAGCTCACCCCATCCATCTCAGTAGGCACATCGAGCCCCGCCAAATCCAAGATGGTTGGAGCCATGTCAATGTTGGCGGTAAGGGCGTTGGAACGCAGGTTCTCGCTACTTATCGCGTGACGAGGATCATAAATAATCAAGGGAACGTTTGTGGATTCCTCATAAGGCAAAACCTTGGACCCATAACCATGGGAGCCACACATAAACCCGTTGTCGGAAGTAAAAATGAACACCGTATTATCAGCCACACCGGCTTCCTTCACCGCCGCCCGTATCATGCCAACAGCAGAGTCCACTCCGTGCACCATCTGGTGATAGATAGCCATCACCTCATCATAACGATCACGATACCCCCAACTGACAAAGCGTTCGTACTGCCGGCCTTGTTTGCTCTGAAACGAAAAGTGCTTACCATACTCGCGTCCGTAGTTGGGCGGCTTGGTAAACTTCTTGCCCTTATACACCTTATCAAACAAAGGGTCTGGTTGATCCGGTTTATGCGGAGCCTTGAAGCTGATCGATAGACAGAACGGTTTATGAGACTTAGCCGACTCTCGGACAAAATCGCTTCCGAAAGCTCCATACGAGCGTGAGGAATGGGGGTAGTTTTTGGCATATGCCTTCATGCTTCGGTTTTTGACAGTAGCATAATTCGTCTGCCCTGGCCCCCCACCCCACTTGTCGAAGTCATCCTCAGGCAAATACTTGTGGCCTTTTTCAGTTCCTTTGCGAACTTCGAAACCGAACTTGCCCGCAAATGCCGTGAGGTAACCAGACTGACGCAGGCGGATAGGATAAGAGGTTTCCCAGAGTTTCTGGGTCAGCGGTCCATGATCGAAGTTGCACCCATGGCGGTATTCATAGAGCCCCGTCATTACATTGGCCCGACTTGCCATGCATATAGCGGTGGTATCATAATGATGATCAAAGGCCATGCCGTCAGAAGCCAAGCTGTCAATATGAGGCGTTTTTACATCCTTGTTACCGTAACAACTCAGGGAGTAACTGCTCTGGTCATCAGTAAGTAGAAAAATTATGTTTGGACGAGATGATTTGCCAAGCACGGCCACTGAAACCAAGCACGAAAGAAAAGTAATAAATATACACGTCATGATTGAAACAATGAGTCTTCCCCGAAGCTTCAGGAAATGCAAACCTACATTAGCTTGACTTCCCTGTCACTCATCTTCAGATATTACATACCTTGAAAAGAGAGACAATGGAGGACTGTTAATGGCAAAAAAAAAGTGGGGCGTAGTCCCATATCGTATAATAGAAGGCAAGGTGGAGGTTCTAATAATCACCACCAGAAATGAGAACTGGGGACTTCCCAAGGGAAATCTTATCAAAAAAATAGGTGGTAAGGGAACTGCATCCCAAGAAGCCTATGAGGAGGCGGGCATTGTTGGTTACATTGATGGCAAGGGTGAATCATTCAAGCAAGGAGATTCACTAATTTTCCACTTCTACCCGATGATGGTCTGGGAAGAGTTTAACAATTGGCCCGAGAAGGATTGTCGCAATAGAATGTGGGTATCACCAACAGATGCCAGAAAAATGCTAAACTGCAAGGCACACAGGAAAGCTGTGGCCAAACTTGCCGCTTAGCTTTAATGCCGTAGGAAACGGTTGTCATTTTCGATGAGGACAAAACTTACTCACCTATACAGACCAACTCGCGGATAGTATGGGCAAAAGCTTGACCATCCGCAAACGAGATGCTGGATCGAGTGAATGACCTCCCGACTGGACCAAGATCATTGATTGAGAGAATTGCTGACTCGTTCAATTCAACTGCTTTCAAGTCGATGGCAAAGACAGTCCCATTCATTACGGGGATGTAAAGGTGATTACCGGCGACGGAAGGTGTCGGCGAGGCAATGTGTCCCCAACCACTCCCGTGGGAACGTTTGTCCCCCACGACCTTGAACCCGCGTGAATTCTTCATGTCATTGGGAGCAAAGGCTTGAGCAGTAAGACCGGGTGACTTCTTCCCTGAAGGCAAAACAAACCATCTCAACTCATCCGCCTTTCCGGGGACTCGAGAAATCTGAAGAGGCAATTCAAGATACTCCACTGTACCTTTATCGATATCAACACGTCCCAACCACGGGCGAATATAACTGCGGAAGTAATGATGCTTTCCAACTAGGAGATTCGAACATTGAGTAATCATGCGCTTCTTCTTTGAGGCAACCAGGTTTTCCTTTTGTGTGCCTCGAAGACCATCTTTCATTCGGCAAACAGAGACATTCTCGATGATGGATACCCTCTTTACTATCTGCCCGGTCATTTCATCCACTGACAAATGTTCACCTCCATGAAAGATATGTACCTGTCCTTTATTCAAACGATAACTCATCGTTGCCATGAACCCCGTCAGAGGCAAGGTCCACAAAGTCTCGCCATTTTGCAGGTCAATCATTGAAATACCAAAAGGCCTTTCCGGTGGACCATGCCCCCCTCCACGTCCGACAACAGCAACATTAACACCATCAAATCGCGTCTGGGGCATAGTTGAAATCCCCATGTTTACACCGCATTTGGATGTCCATAAAATCTCGCCCGTAAGGATATTGAGCGCCTGCAACTGAGTCCACATTTGCTTGGGTGCATCCGCATACTTGTGCGGAAAGTTTCCATTTGCCTCAGGGGGATAAATCTGTCGTGTGAACACGTATTTCCCTTCATGCAGAAATGGCAACGCGCGACCCACACTTAAGAATGGCTGGGTCCAGAGTTCTTTGCCATCAAGGTCAAAACAGGTAATCCTGCCCGATGCATTCAGGAATACCACGCGTTTTCCGTCGCACACCGCAGGTGGAGCGGAACTATCACTGAAGCATCCAGAAAGACGGAGTGGATGCTTTCCTATGATTTCCCGTTGCCACAATACCTTCCCTGTGGCTGCATCGCAGCACCATGCCACAATATCCTTCCCCAGGGCAGAATCTTTTTCCACCGGCTTTAATGTCGTAAAAAACAATTTCCCATTGGCAATTACCGGCGTACTTTGCCCTGTTTCTGGCAAAGTCAGTTTCCAGGCAATGTTCTGGTCCAGTGCAACGCTCCATTTACCTGGTGCTCTGGATTCGCTGGAAAAGTTCCCTGTAGGACCAGATGCCTGCGGCCAGTCCGTAGCATTGACGATTAGAGTGATGCAATAAAATGCATGGATGAAGAATCGCATTGTGGGCGGATGAAATACCAACAAAATCCAAAGGTCAAACCTGTGTGCTTATTTACTCCCTGAACCCACCTCGACTTCGCCCTAAATTATCACTCCTGCCCCCCGTGTACGGGAAGGTGGGATTTCTCCATCAAAGAAAATATCCGAGCAAAAAGCTCAAGGGGATAGCTAACTACTGAGTGCGAAGAGGACGTAGTCCTTTCTTAATGGCAACATCCATCTAAGATAGCATTAAATCCGCAAGAGGTTACTCGGATCTCGTTACCCAACGAACTCCGTTGGCAATTAAATCCAGATACTCCTTGGAAGACATAGTGGAATTATGGTGGCCTATTGTGGTAGCGAATACTCTGGCTTTACCATACTCATTTGTCCAGATACAGGCTTGCGGTTCCTTGGCGACCCCGTTGTTCCCATACGCGAGGACAGTGGCACCGAGTACGCGCTGCACATTGTAAAGCTCCCCCTCTGGAGTGGTCCAACCATCCGGAAGATCTTTAAGAACCGGGTGTTTCTCCTGCCCCTTAGCCTTGGTTACAGTGATCTTCCGTTTGGGACCGTGTCCCTTGGAATAGGCGCCAAGAAACTCCGGCCAGCTATTTTCCTTCTTGCCTTCTGCCGGCTTCACGCTCCAGTGATAAGAATGCATGGCGCAATGGAGAGCAATGGCTGGTTTGCCCGCTTTGTGGATGGCAACAAGTGAGTCTATGAAGCCAGCATCTTTCTCGTGAGCAAAACAATGATTCCATACGATGAAATCACAGCCATCAGCCCACCCCTTCTTAGAAAGGTGTTCCTTGCTCTTTTGCTGGTTCATTTCGAAGTAGACATCCCACTTCACAGGAAGGCGCTTACTTACCCCCTCACTGATGATATTCTTTTGGTTTTTGTAGTCATGGCAACATCCACCGGTAATAATTAGTCCCTTGAGCGGTTTGCCTGCTGCAGTTGACACAGCAAATAGCGCAAAAAAAGCAACTGATTTGAGAAATTGTAAATTCATGATTGAGAACAGTTGGGTTGGTTATTCATTAATTAGTAAAATAATAGGACCAAGGTCAGGAACTGACAAAAAAAATGTGACTTAACTTTTGTTATCCACGAGATGACTTTGGAAATCCTCAATTCTCTCACAACAAATCTGCTCCATTACCTGCTGAAGTTGCCGCTTGAGAATAGAAATCGTATGATGCCCCCCCTTGCTCCCAAGGGCTGCCGCCCCGTACATGAAAGTGCGACCCAAAAAGGTAAAATCTGCACCAGATGCCAAGGTTCTGGCTATGTCGGGACCTGATCGGATTCCACTATCCATCATAACCTTGATCTTATCCTTGAATTTTGCAGCGATATCGGTGAGTGGCTTGATGGCAGATTGCCCTGCATCCAGTTGGCGACCTCCATGATTGGAAACAATGATTCCATCGAGTCCAAGGTCAACTGCACGTTGTGCATCCTCCTCACTGGCAACCCCCTTTAAAACGAGCTTTCGAGGCCACATATCACGAATTGGTTTAATTTTTTCTTCATTCAGACGACCTGAGAAGGTCTTATCCATAAAGAGACCGAGTTGCTTAAGATTGAGACCCTTGGGAGTGTAAGGTTTAAGGGTCTCAAAGGTTGGTTGACCTGCAAACAGGGTCCGCAACGCCCAGTTGGGCTTACCCATAATCTGAAGAATGTTGCGAAGGGTCATTTTGGGTGGCATAGCCAGACCATTGCGAATGTCCCGCGGTCGGTATCCGAAAGTGGGTACATCACAAAGAATGACAAGAGCGGGACATCCTGCAGCTTCAGCCCTTTTAATAACATCATCACGAACATGGTCCTCCGTCGGGTGATAAAGCTGAAACCAAGCCTGCCCATTTGAAACCTCCGAAATGGTTTCGATACTGCTTGTTGAAACCGTGCTTAAGATAAATGGCACATTGTGATCGTAGGCAGCCTTTGCTAAAATCTCCGGTGCACGAGGCCACATTAATCCCTGTAATCCAATTGGTGAAATACCAAACGGTGCATCGTAGGTATGACCAAACAACTCGGTTTTCATTTCCGAGCCCGTATGTTTTGTTAAATATTGGGGAATCAACTCTACATCTCGAATGTCTGCCGTGTTGCGATGCAGGTTTACATCTTCGTTACATCCACCATCAAGATACTCGAATGCAAAGCGAGGAATCCGCTGACGGGCACGTTCACGGAGATCATCAATATTGGGATAGCGGTCGTCTATTTCAAGTTTCATCACCTAAATAAAGGTGTGCACAAAATGCTCTTTATATGAAATTGTCGAGTGGTTTGTACGTGAAATGATTCCACAATTGGAACGACGAATAAAAAAATGTGTCCAGTCGTCTATTTGCCTTTAACCCGGAGCGCTGGCGCAGCTGCATCCTTATTTCGAAAACCATACATTGGCAAAAGACGATAGTAGACCTCCAGGCTCAGGGTCGCCAGTGCGGTCGAGACAACTCGACCACCTGATGCCGCATGGGCCGCACTTTTGTCCCAACTACCAGACTGCGGACCGGTTTTCTTTTGAAGAGTTGTAAGGGTTTCCTTTATCCGCTCATTCCAATCAACCCAGATTGGCCCCTGATGCTGGTAAAGTGCAAGCGTGCCATAATAGAGATAGTAAAGATCTGGTTTTTTGACATTAATTGGGCGCATCTTAAGAGCTTGAGCACTCTCCGGCATCCTTGGGTCAGTCGGTGGGACCAGATCGAGCTGCCTGCAAAACATACCTGTTGCAATCATTGCATGCTTGTTCTTTTCAGGACCGGTATATCCATAGAGGCCACCGTGCCTGCCTCCTCCTGCATGATCAAACCATCTACGAGCATTTACAAAAACACTCTCATCCACTTCAATACCTGCCATCCTAGCACTATGAAGTGCCATGTATTGCCAACCAGTGACCGAGGTATCTGAATCGCCGGGAGTAGGATTATAGCGCCATCCGCCCTTGTTTGGGTCTTGGGAGGCAAGGATCAGCTTGATGGCCTTCTCAGCCGGTTCCTTTAGTTTGGGGTCCTTGCTGACCCCGTAGGCTTCACATAGTGCAATGGCCGCGATGCCATGACAATACATGCGACCGCCCCCACGCAGGTCGCCATCTTCCTTTTGCTGTGATACAAGCCAATCAATGGCTTTTTTTGCATTTCCTTGAAATTTGCCCGGCTTATTATGACTGATACCCCATCCGTAATAGCAAAGAAGTGCCAGACCTGCGCTAGCTGTATCGTAATTACCACCCCCCTCGTGTTTTTTGGTATCCCAGTGCCCATCAGCTTCCTGATTGCGTGAAAGCCACTCCAGTGCAGCAGCAATGGCACGTTCGGTGGCATCCGATCCTCCGAGCTGCTCGATAACCTCAAGAGAGGGCTTATCGCGTTGCTTCCGGAGTAAATTGGTCAAAGCCACAGGATCCAGGGTATCCTTGGGGGTCTGTAATTCCCCAGGCAACAACGGGTCCGTTTCAGGATCCTCACCGGGTAGATTCAGACTGATGGATGCCAAAGTGCCTTTTCCGTCAAAATCAGGCAATTCGCCAATGGCTTCAAGTCCTCTATGTGCAACGACTACATCCCCTCCGGTATCCTTTGTTTCAGCTGCTGCATCACCAGGTTCGATTTGTTCCGCTTCAGTGGTGGCTTCTGAAGCAGTATTGGAAATTTCAGCCACCTTCTCAGACTTCTCGGTCTCAACCTGGGGCACGGCTTCGGTCGGCCTAAAGATATCAGCCTCTGGATTGGCCCTTTCGACTGCTTTTTGAGGTTCACCAGCAGCACGCTCATCAAGGACAGGCTCCTCTAGTTCAGGGAGAAACGTTTCTGGTAATGAAGTGAGTAATTGGGTGATTTTCTCAGGCTTTGTGACTGGTTCATCTGCTGTTTCAGTATTAGCCTTGGATGGCCTGATATCGCTGACCAATGAAGTCTTGCTAGTACTTGTGACAATCGGACTTGTCTTGGTGTACTCCTGCGCTTCAAGAACCGGAATCTTAAAATCACTTTCCAGCCTGTCCGTCACCAAGGCAATTGGCGTCTCAGAAACCTGAGCTTCTTCTGGAGTGCTCTCCAATGCAAGTTCCTCCTGGGCAAGTGCATCAATACTGATCGCTATTTCGGGCGATTGAGGTTCTCCACCTGAGGTCAACTCCTTTGAGACCATCCAGATCATTAGCAACAAAAGAATGATCAGATGGAGAGCCGCAGAACCGGCAAGACACTTGTGATAAAGACTGGTTAAATCACTCCAGTGCTCCAGGATATAAATGAGGGCAGCTAGAGCGAATAAACCAAGGAGAATCCACCAGATGATTTTTCGAAGCAGGTTTTTAAACTGGTCCCATCGAGAAAGGTCTGTGTAACCAAAAACTTCCCGGGTTGTTGAACGATAAAGGCGATAACCTTCATTTGCCTCATTGGTTTCGGTTTCCTCTCCAGAAATCAACTTTCCGCTGAACAGGAGGTCGAAACCCTCCATTCTAACAGCTGGGTCAGTCGCATCCCCCCCATCAATGTAAAGGTCGACTTTTTCCGGGCGTAATTCCTTTCCATCTACAACGCGACTAATATAGAGGCCAAAACCAGAATCGCCGTCACGGTCACGGTCCGATGCGAGAAAAACATGATCACCACGTCGGGTTAGTGCAACCTGAACATCTTCACCCTTTGAATTCAAGTCGCTGACTGCAATTGCTGCAGAGAATTGTGGCAAGGATGCCAGCAGTTCCTCCTCCGGCTTGTCTGGTTGCTCCTCTGGCGATGGATCATCAGGTTCCCCGGGTTCAAGGCTGGCAGCGGGAGGGATTCTTTCGGCAACAAAGATGTCATCACTCTTCCCGGCTCGATCGGATGAGAAGAAAAGTCGTTTTCCATCATTGGAAGGCGCCGGGCCAAGTTCATTACTTGCAGTATTCACGGCACCACCGACAGAATCGACCTCGCTCCATGAATCGCCCTGGCTGTGCGCAACATATATGTCGTAGCCACCTTTGCCATCTTCACGGTCTGAGGCAAAATAAAGGTATTCGCCATCACGAGAGAACGCAGGACCACGCTCATTGGCTTTACTATTGAGAGCTTTAAGCTCCTCTGGAGGAGACCATACACGACCGTTCCAGAGAGAAACATACAGGTCCATGCCTGTCTCATCATTATCCTGACGCACAAGAACCATCGTGGTTCCGTTGGGGGAAAATGTTGCCTCCAGACGTTTGCCGTCTTGGTTGACAGGATCCAATTCCTCTGGTGCCAAGGGGTCAACCTGTTCAATAAAAACATTCTGCTTCGGATCCTGCCAGAGAACATTCCTGGTTTTATTCTCTTCAATCCCCACCCTGGTCCCCGCATCATCGGTGTAATACACCCAGACGTCCTGCTTTAACTTGTCCCAGACAAACACGGACATTGTGATGAAGATCACCAACGCAGCAAGTGCGAGGGAAATCAAGCCGAAGCGAGGTTTCTCCCTGATAGGTTCTTCTGGTTCGTCGGAGTCCATTAGAAATTAAAATTTAACTGACCGGTGGTTGCGTGATTGTGTCGGGGGCTTCCTGTATACGCGGAGGCTTCTTAAAAAGACGGATGGCAAAATAGACAAGTAACCCAGCTGAAACAATTAATGAAATCAACCATACTGCATTACTGCCCAACCAAGAAGATGAAGGCAGTTTCGAATAGTTATAACGGCGGACAACCCGTTTGCTTTTTGAATTATACAAGCCAAATGGGTTACCTTCCCTATCAGAGTTGAAAAGCAGGTGAAACCCGGCCATTCGGATTGACGGATGGGTTTCGTTAAACTTCGTGTTTATCTCTTCACCAAGGTTTTCAGCCTCCATTGGTTCATTATTATCAAGTCTCGCTCGGTAAATATCTGATCCGCCTCTCCCCTCCTTTCGGCTGGAGGCAAAATAAAGGAAATCACCGTGATCCGTGACTACCGGGGCACTGTCATCAGCTGGAGAACTGATCAATGCAAGGTGCTTGGCATGACGAAAGATTGGGGTGCGGGGCAGTGCATCGCCCTCAATGATGTCTGGATTCGGTTCAGTACTGAGGTCTGGCTCAAACCCGAGACCATAAAGGGGAGTGTAGCGATAATGAGCTTCAAGGCAAAGCGAGACGAGAGCCGTACCGATAAACTTACCCATTGCACCCGCATGAGCTCCACCAAACTGCCAGGACCCATCTTCCGCCTGGGCCTTGAGGAATTCGCCATGCATCTTCTTGGTCCATTTTTTCCACACCGGCCCCTGATGCTGATAAGCAGCCAAAGTCCCATAGTAGGCGTAATATATATCATTTAATTGAAAACCGGCAGCATCCAGGATCAAAGAGGATTCAAAGGCCCTGGCTGCATTGGCTGAGGCACCATTTAGCTGGGCGCAGAAAAACCCGACTGCATTCATTGCATTGTTCCCTTTACCCGCTCCGGGCGAATCCGTGTACCCGTACGAGCCTCCGTCCTTGCCACCACTTACGATTTGAAGGAAATTCTTTACCCCGGCCTTTGTCTTGCCCGGGATTGGAAGACCGGACATCTCCGCACTTGCAAGCGCCATGACCATCCAGCCACTAACCGATAGGTCGCCCCGATCACCCGGCTTGTATCGCCAACCGCCCTCCTCGTGCTGAGAATCGACAATAAAATCGATAACGGCTTGCGCCGTTGGTCGTAAGTCCGGGTCTTTTGTTACACCATAGGCCTCGACCAGCGCAAGGGCGGCGATGCCATGGTCATACATATTGCCCTTGCCACGCATGTCGCCGATGCCGACCTCCTGAGCCTTGAGCCAGTCAAGACCACGCCTAACGTTGTCTTGATACTTGCATTGCTGGTCGTGGCGCTCACCCCGGCCATAGAATGCAAGGAGACTGAAGGCGGTTGCAGCCACATCATGCCCCTTTTTACCACCACCCTTGGAGATATCCCAACGACCATCCTCCTCCTGGTTTGCCACGAGATATTCCAGGGCCTTGTCAATAGCGACCTCCGATGCTTCTGAGCCACCGAGCTTCTTCATTACCTCAATATCAGCAAGTGCACCTTCGCGAAGGGAATAAAGCATACTCAATTGACGCTCAATGATCAGGTCTGGAAGAGCGTCCCCGGCAACATCTGCGGAATAAAGGTCATAATCGACCTTGATATCGGTGACATTCGACAGTTGTTCAGCCTCCGCAGCCTTCGCCGCTTCCTTTTCACTGATGTCAGCCGCCTGATGAGGACGGTTTGACGTAAAAAAGACAGTCAATCCATCCGGGGTGATTGAAGGATCGGTTTCATCAAAGGGAGTGTTGACCCTGGATGTAAGGGGTAGAGGCCAGGCATACTCGGCACCGTCCCACTTGGAAATCCAGATATCATTGCCACCCTGGCCGCCGGGGCGATCACTGGCAAATAGCAGGAGGTCTCCATTACCACTTAATGAAGGCGATGTCTCGTTAAAATTGCTATTGAGGGCACGCATCGGACGAGGATCCCCCCAATTGTTGCCATCCCATCGTCGCAGAAAAAGGTTGGAGTTACCTTCTGTTCCGCCTGTTGCATATATCATGCGGGTTCCATCCGATGATATCTCTGTCTGGTCAATGTAGTTTTCTTCCTGAAGTCCCTCGCTGATTGCTTCTGAGTTTTCCCAGACCACATAACCCAAGTCGACGTCACGCGCAACCTTCTCAACCGCAATCTTGTCAGTATATTTATACCAACGCCAGGGAAGAAGATATACGATGCTCCATATCAGGCCAACAAGAACAATGGCAATTGCCAGCCATGCATAGATTTTATATCGCACTTTTCGCTTCAGGCCAAAAAGAGTCTTACTCTCCTCCTTCGAGCCATCACCAGTTTTTGCAACATCTGTTTCTTCCTCCGGCATCTTGGGTATGCTACTTTTCTGTTTTAACAGCAATATTGGCACGAGCAATACCAACATGACGGCAAATGGACATTACATTTGCCAGGTAGAGATGCTTGGCATCCTGGTCACTTCGAATCAAAACCTTGAGATCAGGCTTTTTGCCATATTCAGAAGCCATCCACGTTGAAATTTGTTCTTCCGTTACCTGTTTCCCCATGAGAACATAAGCTCCACTTTTACGGATATTGATCTTGGCAAGATTTCCTGTAGACTGAGTTAGCGACTGATTTCTGGCATCAACAGGCAAGTTAACCATGTGATCGATCTCTTCCTCCTTGAATGTGGTGGTGACCAGGAAGAAAATGATCAGGATAAACATCACGTCGATCATACTGGAAATATTTATAATATCTCCGTCACTGGAAGAGCTGTTTCTGCGACAATTCATGATGCCTCGGCACTGGGTGTATCGTCGACGGATCCTGTTTCCTCATTCTTGGCGGCAGATTTTTTTGACGACTTCTTAATGGTACCATTGGGAAGCGTATGATTGACAATAAAATCTGAGCCAGCCTCGTCAATATGGTCAATGGCCCTGTCGGCACGTGTAGAAAGCCACTGAAAAAGGAGCAGGACTGGTATAGCAATTGTCAGGCCAGCAGCAGTACTGACCAGTGCCTGATAGATACCATTGGCCAGATCCGCTGTCTTCGCCGCCCCGCCACTGGATGCTGTTTTCTGAAATGCATCAATCATACCGTAAACCGTACCAAGCAACCCAAGTAAGGGACAAACTCCGGCTATGACTGATAGAGGTCGCACACTGCGCTTGATCTTTTCAGCCTCCCTGCTTCCGGCATCTTCAATTGCCCTACTGATGGCTTCATGACCTTGGTCCCGCCACTGAATTCCGGCTTTAAAGACATGAGTGACAGTTCCTTCAGAATTGTCACAAAACTTTTCAGCAGTCTCGCCGCTGGGATCTTTTTCCCATGCTTCGCCAAATCCATTGGTGAACCCTTCCGGCAAAAGACGTTCTTTAGTTAAAGATATAAAACGCTCCACGCCTAGGGCCAGCGCAAGAATCGACGCAATTGCAAGCGGTATCATGACAGGCCCGCCCTTCTTGACCAAGGCAAACATTGTTTCTTTTTCTTCCCCAGCACCAGTTCCCACCTCGGCAGCCATGGCCATTGAGGTAAATGCTAGAAAAATTGAGATTCCAAAATAGAATGTGTATCGCCAGCGCATGGATGGTATTGGGTTGCAGTTATTTGGTTTCATGGTGATTGAGTCTGAAGTTTGTTTAACCTGAACGAAGTTGATTCAGGTATTGACGGGCAACAAGGGCTGATTTCTCCTTGCCATAACGAGTGATTACATCCTTGAAGCGCTGTATGGCATCTTCACGTTTTTTCTGAGCCAGCAGGACGCGACCGATTTCAAGCACGGACTTGGCCTGCCAGTCAGGGTATTTTTTGAAATTAATCTCTATATTGACAAACTCGGTAATAGCCTGCTCGTAATTCTGCATATTAAAATAGCATTCACCTGTTTGAAACCGGGCTCGAACAGTCCACAGGTCAACACGCTTAGTGTCTGCAACGAGTTTTGCGTACTCCGTAATAGCTTCTTTGTGTTTATTATTGTTCTCAAGGGCAAACCCCAGACCAAACTGGGCGTTGCGCAACCACTTGCTTTCCCCAAATCGCTTAAGAAATTCGCGGTAGGTATTGACTGCGTCTTTATACTCCCCGGTCAAAGCTTGGGTTTCACCGAGGCGCATGGTCACAGTCTCGGCAAGTATGGGATCCAATCCTGAAATTTTTGCAGCAGCGGCGAAATGGTCACGGGCAACAACCATTTCCTTTAAATGGAAACGAGACTCCCCTGCCTGAAACAGCATGGATCCCCTTAGCTTTGAATCTTTATACTTTAGAATCAACTCCTCAAACTTTTTGGCAGAGATTTCATGATCACCCTTCTTAAAATGAGCACTGGCCAATTGAATAAGTATGGTTTCCCTTAATGATTCATCTTCAACCGTCTCTAATGTTACCGTAAGCTCAGCAATAACCTTTTCCTGGGCACCACTGTCGATATTGAGCTCGGCCAATTCGCTCTTCACCTTGATAACCAGTGGACTTTTGGGGTGGGTTGCCAACAACTTTTCGTAGAGGGCGGTGGCCTCCTTGTTTTTCTTGCGTGCACGCTCAGCCCAGGCCCATTCATAGAGTGCCTGGTCAGCAAACTCGGACTTTGAGTGATTGTCGGTGACCTGTTTAAAGTAATTGGCAGCATTGACCCAGTCCTCTTCTTTCGCTGTGGAAAGTCCGGAGTAATAGATCAATAAAGGTAATTTCTCATGAGACTTAAAGCGTTTGATCATCTGAGGGAAGTGCTTTGCAGCCAGCTTGAACTCCTCCGAATTTATAAGAGATAACCCATACTGAAAGGCGGCGTCAGGTCCAAGAGGGTCATCATGTGGCACCTTTGAGAAATGCTCAGCAGCTTCCTCATGTTTTTTCTCACTGGCATTGATCCAACCAAGATAATAACGAACACGGGGACGCTGGGCAGGTGATGTGTTCCTAAATGGTTCCTTGTTTCCCTTATCCTCGAGAAGGAAGCGCTCCAGTGCAATCCGGGCTCGCTTCAGGTCCCCGACCTGGAAGGCCAACCTTCCCTGTTCAGACAAGGCAAGCGGAAGGTGGGGTGTGGTTTTTTCACTTTTATAATGGTCAACCAAGGTAAGAAGATGGACGAGGGCTTTCTCCTTCTCTCCTGAACGATCATAAGCCACGGCCAATTGTATTAGTGCTGTATCAAGATTTGGCCCAACTGTAATCTTTCTTCGATCTCCCTTTGTAATCTCGACTCGCTCTCCCACAAAATCCTCCAATGGTTTTGTTGATTCCTTCCACTTATCCTGACGAAACAGGCAATCACCAACAACAAATGATAACTGGGTGAACAGCCTTCCCTCGGGTTTTCTTGCAAGAAGCGGCCTTGCACTGGACAATGCCTGATCCCACCTATTGGCAAGGTGATGAATCTGCGCCAGACGCATCTGGGCGGGAAAGATATTCGAGTGATCCTTGTGGCTCTTTATAAACAATGCGAAAGCTTTGGCAGCCTCTTCACCACGATTGAGCAGGTAAAGGTTCTCGGCCCGCAGAAATTGAATATCGCCCAGAAGAGGGTGATCCGCATATCCGGAAATGAAATTGTCAGTTCTCTCAAGGCTGTTCTTGAAATCCTTTATTTTATGCAGGCAGGTTGCACGCTGGGCAACAACCTCGGCCATTTGACCAAATTTATTTCTGCTCTCGATTTGTTGAAGTGCCGCCTGGGCAAGGTTCCATTCCGGATTCTTGCTACCAATCAGGGCATTGGCGTAGTCGAACTGAATATCATCAATGATGGGTAAATTGCGTGCCTTATTGCCCAGTCGCTTGATGTATTCACCTAGGATTTGTGCTGAACGCTCATAATTGTCCTTGCGTCGAGAATAAACCCTGCCCCACCAGAGGTTGGCCTTCGCGGTGTTGGGTGTCTCCCCCTTGGCCATTTCTGAAAACTTGCGGTCAGCCTGTTTGTATTCCTCCATCTCAAGAAGGCTGCGCGCGATATAGAACCTTGCATCATCGACGTAGAGTGCAGGGTTACCCTTTGCGTCTGGTTTCGCCAGCTTCAGGTAGGCTTCAAAGTCAGGTATTGCCAACTCAAACTTATTGAGACGAAAACGAATGAAACCTAGTTGATACTGGCAGTCCGCCGCATCTTTGCCATTCAAACCAGGTAGGGCTTCCGCAAAAGCTGGTTCAGCCTTGACGTAATCTTTTAGGATCGAGTGGCATTCTCCACGCAGGTACGCCGCAATCGTTTTCCATTGTGGATTTGCATCGAGAGCGGAAACCTTTACAAGAGAATCAACTGCCTCCTTGGGTTTTTGTGTTTGATAATACGCAAAACCACGCTGGTAAAGACCACGTGCCTCCTGATCAGGATTCGGTTTGGAAGCCAACAGTTTGGCTGTCCATTCAACAACCTCACTCCACTCCGATTTACCAAACGAGACATCACAAACTGCGGCAAGGGCAGCGGTCTTGTAGGATGGAGTTCGTAGGTTTTTCAACTGCTCAATGAAAAGCTTCCGTGCCTCGTCCTTTTTGCCGGAGTTGAGCATACATTTGCTCTGAAGCATGATCAACCGTTCCCGATTGATCGACTTCTCAAGGTTTGGCTTGGCCAAAAGAGTCGAGAATTCCGGCATGGCCTTGTCGTAAAGCTTAAGCGCGTAGAGGCTGATGGCCAATCCCCGCCGGGCCAAGTCCGCTTTTGCATGGCTCCCATTCTTTTGCAGAAATTGTTTATACTGCTCAATGGCAACAGGATAAAGCTTCCGGTTGTAGGCTGCATTAGCTATAAAGTACTGCTCAAGTAAAGGATCATCTGCAGCATCAAGCTGGACCGAGGGGATACCCACGACAGCAATAGCAATCGGAATGATGCTTAATACCCTAGATATTTTTAGAAGCATCATTCTAAAACAATAACATTTCCAGTAAAACCAGAAGTGTTTTGGAGTCGTAACTGGGAAGTTGCATTACGAGACAGGGAGGATTGAAAGTGGATATATAGCTTTCAAATAAATTTATTAACAAGCATCAAATGCAAAAGTTTATTAAATTCTTTAATATCCACATGAGAGCGATTCTACCCCAAAAGATTATAAAGGAGTGAAGATGACTACCTTTAATCATGGGCAAATTGAACCCTCTATAAGAACAACTTAGATTGGGTTTATGAGTTGACAAATCGAGTGTATTGCATGTTGTTACCCCCCCCCATTTGAGAGAATCACAAATGATCGATCTGATCCTCTCATATTTTCCATATCCCGTATCCCTGCCCCTTAAAACACGATAAAAGCAATTTCGCTGTGGATAAAGACAACGAGATCTTCCAAAACTTTCTAATCGAAATGGGCGAACGCCTGCAAGACCTGGAAGAAGGCCTTGATGAACTTGATCAATCCTACCACCCCGATATAATAAATAAGCTCTTCCGGGCAGTCCACACGATTAAGGGTGGTGGTGGCTTTTTTGGGCTGACACAAATTGCTGAACTGACCCATGAGTTTGAGGACCTGCTCATGAAGGTACGGGAAGGTGAGCTTCCCTTCAGCAAGAATATGTTGCCGGTTTTCTTCTCTGCATGCGACTCACTTAGAGACATGCACGAGGCAGGTGACCAGGGTGCCAGTCTCGATATAAGTAAACTCTGCTCAAGCCTCAAGGGGCTGCAGGGAGGCGAAGAGCTTTCGGAATTCCCAACGCAGACACCAAAGGATGCCTCGCAACCGACCCCGGTTGAAGCTGAAATGAATCAGGAACTGGAAACTGAAACACAACCGATCCAGGAGGCCGCCCCGAAACCTATCTTAGACACTGCACAACAGGATACAAAACCGACAAAGGCCCTGAAAGCAACTCCGGCAAGTAAAAAAGCAACCAAGGATTCCGCTCAGTCAAAAAACGAAACCATACGAGTAAAGGTTGATCTCCTTAACAAATTGATGGAGTTAACCGGGGAAATAGTTCTCGGACGCAACCAACTTCTGCGTCAGTTCTCAAGAATGGGTAACAAATCCACCCTTCACGAGATGGCTCATATGATCTCGGACCTGCAACAGTTGGTTCTGCAGACCCGTATGCAACCCATCGGGAGTACCTTCACAAAATTCAATCGAATAGTAAGGGATTTATCCAAGCAACTTGATAAACCAATCCGTTTAAACATCAAGGGTGAGGACACCGAATTGGACCGCAGTATAATTGAATCTCTTTCCGATCCACTTACCCATTTGATCCGCAACTGCGCAGACCATGGACTGGAACCACCCGATGAACGACTTGCCAACGGAAAAGACCGAGAGGGCTCAATCTGGCTTGAAGCCAAACACGAGGGAGGCCAAGTAGCCATATCAGTAAGGGATAACGGTCGGGGGATTGATGCAGAAAAGGTAAAGGCAAAATCTCTGGCAAACCAAGTAATCACTCAGGCCGAGGCTGACAGCATGGGTGAGAAGGAGGCGGCCAAACTTATATTTCATCCCGGCCTCTCGACAGCAGATGCAGTAACCAGTCTGTCCGGGCGGGGTGTTGGAATGGATGTGGTCAAGTCAACACTTGAAAAACTGGGTGGTGCAATCGACCTCGAGACCAAACTGAATGAAGGCACCCATATCATCATTCATTTACCGACCACACTGACAATCATGTCTTCACTGATCATCCGTATTGAGGGTGATAGATTTGCAGTTCCACATTCCGAATTGAAAGAGGTGATCCTTGTGAGGCCCGAGGATGAACTCCAAATCGAACAGATTCGGGGACAGGAGGTCTATCGCCTACGTGGTAGCCTGATCCCAATATTGACCCTGGCCGAAATCTCGGGCGTGGATAAACCGGAGGATATAGAAAGCATATCAACTTCCAATACTGAAAATGAGGAGTGCCTATTCCTTGTACTACATTCAGGCACCAACCAGTTTGGCCTCCGAATCGACTCCATTGATCACACAGAAGAAATCGTAGTCAAGCCCTTGGCACAGATTCTGAGCAAGTTCTCTTATTATGCGGGAAGCTCGATTCTTGGAGATAGCGATGTCGCCATGGTCTTGAGCGCAAATGGCATCTGCCAAAGCCGCAAGCTCCACAATCATGACCTTGAATCCCACAAAGAAAGCCAGCAATCCCTGGCCGAAAGCCAACTGATCGACATTCAGGAAAAACAGGACCTACTCGTATTCAAATATGCATCGGATGAACAAATGGCAATCCCTCTGTCACTGGTTTTTAAGGTGGAACAGATTGATATCAATACCATCCAGTCCATTGCCGACAACAAATTCATTAATCTGGAAGGTAAAAACACCCTGCTTCTATTCCTTGACGCCCATCTTGAACTAAAACCACTTCCTGAAAACCTCAAGACCTACTACATTATCGTTCCAAAAATCAAGGACTTCAATGTGGGCATAGTGGCCTCAACCATTGAGGAGTCTGTCCATACCCGACTCAATCTCGACTCCCCACCCATATCCCAGCAGGCCATCCTTGGCATAACCACGATCCGTGAGCAAATCACATACGTCATCGACCTGTTTACACTTGCTGAACAGGTTAGCCCTGAGCGCTTCAAGACAAGTCGCGAAATCTGCAATCCTGACAAGGATCGACTGCTGGTCGTTGAGGACACTCCATTCTTTAGGGACCTGGAAAAAACCTACTTCGAGTCAGTTGGGTTCCGTGTAAGTGTAGCAAACAACGGGCAGGAAGCCATCCAGATGCTTAAGGAAAAGCCCAACTACTTCAATATCGTGGTATCAGATATCGTTATGCCGGTCATGGACGGCTATGAACTGGTAAAGCTTATAAAATCAGACGATAAACTTTCGCATATCCCGGTTGTTGCACTAACATCCTTCTCCGAAGAGGAACATAGGGAGAAAGCTTTGGCTGCAGGATTTGATGACTATGCGATCAAGACAAACAAGGAAACAATCCTGCATAGTGTGAATGCATTTCTGGATGAGGATTAAATTATGTTGTATTCAACTTTTTACCTGGGCAAAACCCAGATGGGACTACCAATCCCCGCCATCCTCGAAATCGGGCGATCCATTAATTTTCATCCGGTCAGGGGCGCTCCTGAAATAATTGACGGATTGATCAACCTTCGTGGCAAGGTCGTCACCATCATCAACACCGGCTTGGCCTTCGAGGCTGAAAAAGTAAAATCAACTGATGAGTCACGGGTTTATATCCTAAAGAATAATACAGAATTAAGGGAAGTCGCTGATGCTGATTTCGACATTGAGACCTCTCCAGACAACATAGGTATACACGTGGACCGCATAGCGGATGTAATCAGTGTGGAAAACGAGGACCTTCAAACAGTCCCTGCCAATATCAATCATCCCTTCTACAAGCATGTGGTGCGTAGGGGTGAGGAATTTATCATCATCCTGGAACCCCAGAAGATGCTCAACTTAAACGAACACCAAGAACTTCTATCATGAGCGATACACAGGACATCAAATTCAATATCTACAACCCGGTGATCACCTATGAGCACAGGGCGGCATTCGACCTGATCGTCAGCCACCTTCAGGAAATCTTCCCTATTTGCAACCAGGGCAAATGCAAGGCCCTTGAAGTAAGCGACGACCCACAGAAACAAAAGCAGATCAATGACCTGATGGAGAAGGTCGAATTCTTCTCAAACAGCCTGATCACAATCACCAAGGTCTTCTTTGACCAACTCTACCGGGCCAAGCAGACCTCTTCCCAGTCAATTTCCCAGTCCACCGCGATGATCAAGATCGACATGATCGAGCGCAACCTTCTGGAACGTACCTGCGACGTACGCTGGTGGGCACTGGAAAAAGCCTTCTGGCAGTGCATTATTCTCGCCGATGAAAACCCCGAAGAAGTGGCAAGGATATCGAAAACCGCAAGCCGCAAAGCGACCAAGTCATCATCCGTCAATTCCGAACTCAAGAATGCAGTACAGTTGGCCTGTACACGATTGGAGGACATCCGTAATTCCTACACCCTTTACCGGGATCTTGTAATCGTCACCCTCGATGGCACGGTCATAGCCAACTCCAACGAGGAACGACGCAGCACCGTGCTCGGCATGAATGTATCCGAGGAAGAATGGTTCAAAAAGGCTCTCCAAACCAAGGATGGAACTGAATATTTCGTTCAGGATATCTCCAGATCCAAACTGGAAGACGTGGAATCCCTAATTTATTCCACAGCCTTGCGTGCAGGGGGCGACGAGCAGGGAGAAGTCATCGGGGCCATGGGTGTCCTTTTCGACTTCCAGGGCGAGTCACAAATCATTCTCAATGACTACCTCCCCGGGGACAATGATTCGGCGACCCTCGATGGATGGTTTTCCTTTTTCACGAATGACCAGGGCAGAGTCATATGTTCCAGTGATGAATACTTTATCCCAAGCGGAAAGGCTGCTGACATTCCAAGGCGCCACTGGAAACTGGATAATCCCGGTGATGTCTTGGTCTCCACTGCGATAGTATGTGGCAACCGGTCGCTGGTAGTCTCCCACAAGAGCGAAGGTTTTGACGAATATCGTGGCCTCGGTTGGACAAGTCACCTTGTCCTTCCTGAATCTGCAATGTTTGAACGGTCCGAGGAAAATGAGGACTATGGTATTTCACCACAGGAATTGATGAACTCGCGTCTCATTCCAGACACAAACAAACAGACCTATCAGGAAATCCAGCGCAACAAGGGTGATATTCAACTGATTTCCATAAATGGAATCATCCTCGCCACAGATCTTGGTAAGGCTGGAACCAGCTTCATTCCGATCTTCGACCAGATCACGACAACCGGTAATTCAACCACCGGCAAGATGGAGGAACTCCTGTCGGAAATGTCCTCGGATATGCTCCAGCAAAACCTCAAGGCACTTGAGAACTTCAGTAAGCAGGCCATTGACCTAATCGATCGAAATCTCTTTGAGCGTGCCGCAGATGTTCGCTGGTGGTCAACGGACCACGCCTTCTGGGAAGCACTCCAGAACAACAAGGATGAAAACTTCGAGGAAGCCAGCAAGCGCCTTGGCATAATCAATGCCTCCTACACGATGTACCGCGATCTGGTGATCGCCGACTCCAACGGACGAATTGTGGCCAACTCCAAATCAGAAAATCGCGATAAACTTAAGCGAATGAACGTCTCCGAGCAATCCTGGTTCAGGCAGGGAATGCAGATCTCGCGTTCCGTCCAGTTTGGTGTTCAGGACGTGTGTAACAGCGACCTTGAGAATGAAGAGACCTCCCTGATATATTGCGGGGGTATCCTTGAAGATGGCCAGCGCGAAGGCAAGGTCCTTGGCGTGCTTGGTATTTTCTTTGATTGGGAGAATCTGGCCGGCCCGATCCTCGAGGGCTGCCTGCCACGAATAAAGAATGAGGTGGTGGAAGGAGGAGCTGCTTTCTATATGAATGGAGAAAGAGAAATCATTGCATCCACAGACTCGGATCACTTTGCAATAGGCCAGGAAGTAAACATACCGATAGAAAACCTGAAACTTGAGGATGGTGAGTCCGCTTCAGGGATCTTCACAGACAAGGGGCGCAAGTTTATTATCGGATCTTCCAAGACTCAGGGATATCGTGAATATACTGGCCTTGGATGGACGGCACACGTGGTCCGACCTATTGACTAGGACCTTTTTTCCCATCAACACCTCCTCAAGACGCATGAGCCACAAGGTTTTCATTGCCTCCAGCATCGAGATCATCTCGGCGGAAATAGTGAAAGTTTGCGAGAAAAACGGCGCCACTCCCGTGCACATGCAGGACATTTACACGATCCGGGAGGAATTACTAAAGGCCCGTCCTGATGCACTTTTTATTGAGTTCAGTCTCCTTGAAGGCGAACACAGGAACCTGCTAAAGGAAATCCGAAAGCATGAGGAACTTTCCTCCCTCTTCATCGCAGTCTATGCACCAAGCGGTGACAAGCAGGGGCTTGGTGTTTCAGAAGGAGCCAACACTTTCATTCGTCTACCCTTCAGTGATACGCGCATAAGAACGCTTTTTAAAAGGGCATTCAACCTACCCAAACAGGTTCTGCTGATCACCCGAAACCCCAATCCAGAGATTGGTATTGCGCTCTCTACAATGGGTTACTCCGTCAAGACCATGATTCAGGCGGAGGATGCACTTGACGGAGAGTTAACTGAAATCCCCGACTTTATTATTTCAGAATACTCCCTTCCAGGGATCAACGGTGTTGAATTCGCACAAAAGGCTACAGAAAGCGATGAACTGGGCAAAGTCCCAATAATACTAGCCTACGATGGAAGGAAATCAACAGTCGTAGAGGAAATCATAAAGAGTGATGTTGCTGATGTCCTCCTCTCACCATACGCCTCGGCCAAAAATCTCAAGAAAATCCAGGATCGCTTCCCTCTGCCCCCAAAGGGTAGACGCCGCAGAGCACTCGTTGTCGACGACAGCCCCACCATAAGTTCACTCATATCAAGTATGTTCCAGGAACTGGACTACGAGGTTGAGGTCGCAGAGAATGGGTTTGAGGGCTACAAGGCCGTACAGAGGTTCCAACCGGATATCATCACATCTGATTATGACATGCCCATCCTTAATGGTTGGGAATTCTGCACGGAAGTCCGAGACAACAAACAATCAAAGGACATTCCCATCATCATGATCACAACGAGGGCGACAGACCTCGATAAGAAGAAGGGTGAAATCCTCGGTGTCTCCGCCTACCTGACAAAACCTTTCGAGCAGGAGAAACTGAAGCTCGTAGTCGAGGAGGCCATCGCCAATGCCAAGGCAAAGAAGGAACAGGAAACAATTGCCAAATTTGTAGCGGCCGACACACTCAACACGGTCAACAACATGGTCAACGGCACCAGTCCGGACAAGGGTGAGGATAAGTTTATATCCCTCCTTTTTACCGATATCTGTGCTTTTTCCAGCAAATGCGAACGCTATTCGGCCCGGAAGATAATTCGACTACTCAATACCTATTTTGATCTCATGGTCGGCGTACTTTTTGACCACGACGCCATCGTCGACAAGTTTATTGGTGATGCGATCGTGGCAAGATTTGATTCAGGAAACTCCAAGAGGGATGCCCGAAACGCCGTTTTTGCCGCATGGCACATGAACGAAAAACTCAAGGAATTCAACCTCGACTCCTTTGAGGAAGTAAAGAGCCGGATCGGCATTAACAGCGGTAATGTCATCCTCGGCAATCTTGGTTCTCAAAAGCATCGTCTGGAGTACGCAATGATTGGGGATAATGTAAACATTGGTCAGCGCCTCGAGAGCAGTGCTCCACAGCAGGGATGTATGTTATCCGCTGCCACCTACGAACTGGTCCAGGACTGTGTCCATGTTGGCGAATTACAGGAAATTGAGGTCAAGGGCAAAAGCGAAAAGGTCAAGGCCTACGTCCTCGAAGGTATCCAGGAGGACTAAAGCCCTGGATCTGCCTGACATTGACAATTTGAACAACGTAATCTGCAGGGGAATATATTAATCAACCAAACCACATTCACGGTATGGTTATTGAAATTTCAAGGTGGGACCCACCGGCAGGCGATGTTTCCAGTAGTCCTTGGTTGCCTCAAAGAAACTGGCAATGGGGACTTCCCTGCCCTCCCGTACAAGGACACTCCTTAGGATTTTGAAACCGGAATGGGTGATCGGTGAAAGGCCGTCATAACTGGCAGGATTATGAAAGGAGTCACCATCATTTGCAGAGGTGCTCATCGTGAGTCGATAGGTTATCCCTGATGTCAACTTGACTGGTGGGGATAGGATCGCGTAACGGTACTCGCCCTCAATCATATCGCTGTCACCGGCAACAAGGTTCACACCCGCTACGACCCTGCCTCCGGTGGAAAGTTCAATCCTGTGGGCAGAATCAAGTCCCCTTGCCTTGCCTTCCCTCGATGGGCGTTCTGTTATATTGTCAGTCGGGGGGGCCGTTGCCGGACGAACCGGGGCATCATCCCGGTGGTCATCCCACATACCCAGGTGGGTTATGGTTACGGCCTTCTGTCCATCCAACCGGAACTCAAATCCAATGGCACCATCCAAGTCATTCCTCAGGTTGTGCCAGCCATCATCCAGAACCAGTTGCTTTTTTTGCGGTGCAGCCAGTTTCCTGGAATGCCCACGATTATGTAGCTCAAGCAACTTTTCGCCCAGTTGCCTGACCACGTCATCATCCTCCGTGCTCCAGGTCTCGCGGGTTTCCGCAGGGTCCTTGTACAAGTCGTGGTAACGGACCACTGTCACTGCCCCCCGGTTTCCCTTTCGAATATGGGGTTCCGCAACCCCACCCTCCACAATGACCTTGTTCTCCTTCTCGCGAATACTCATGGCATCATTAACAAAAGGAGGTCCAAGGTTGCAAAACTTCAACCGTGGACGGGTATCGGCGGACTTTGCAGCGCCAGACCAATGGTCCAGTACATTATAACTGTCCTGGGCATCTGCATTGCCCAGTTGACGCCCCAACAGGCTGGCAAAGGTTGCGTAGAGGTCGGTCAGCGAAAAATGAGTCCGGTTCACTGCGCCCCCCTCAAAATGCCCCTTCCAGTAAAGCAGGAAAGGGATTCTCAGTCCCCCCTCCATTATCTTGGCCTTCTTCCCCCGTAATCCGCCGGACTGGTAACTGGGCGCATCCTGTTGCCCCTCGTTGGGTCCATTGTCACTGGTGAAGATCACAAGGGTGTTGTCGATCAACTTCCGGCCAGGCTTCCGCGGATCCGGAAGGGTCTCCAGCAATTCAACAACTCGCCCAAATGCAATGTCGTTCTCCAGCACCATATCACCCCGCTGTCCGGCAGGTTCACCATTGGTCAGGCGGGCGGCACCTGATACCGGTTGACCGTTAATGGACTCCGGCACCGCATAGCGCCCCGTCTCCCCCATTTGCTGATGGTTTGCGTTGGGCACATAATAGAGGAAAAACGGGGTCTTCTCCTGACTTGCACGGCCAAGAAAATCCTCCACTTCAGCAAGATACACCGGGCCGATCTGCGAAAGGTCCCAAGCCGGATCGGCCACCAACTTCCCTGCATGACGACCATGACCCGCAGGAATCATTTTGTCCCGTTCCGTGAAGGTCCATCGATTGTTGCGGATGTAGATGCGGGGCTCCGTATCCAGTGCATCCTCCGTATTGCCCGGCACACCAAGGAACTCGTCAAATCCATGATCAGTCGGGCCGTCGAGCAAGGGCTTTGTGAAGTCAACATCCTTGTGATAGTAATCTGTGGCAGGCTTGCCGGAACCATTGTCGAAAGCCATTCCGACATGGTATTTACCCACACAAGCGGTCCGATACCCCTTCTCCTTCAGCATCTCCGGCAGGGTAACCAACTCCGGTTGAATCATGGGTTGATTCGGGCCATGAGGCAACCAGCCCTGCCGCTTGAGATAGGGTCGATGACCGAACCGGCCGGTCAACAACGAATAGCGGGAGGACGAACACATCGACGCCCCGGCATGGGCATCAGTAAAGACAATGGATCGTTTTGCAAAATCATCCAGGCTGGGTGTGCGCTGGGTCAACTTGATTGGTGGACTCCCCGGCATCAATGAACGTCCAAGGTAGGCACTGGTATCGCCAATACCCATGTCATCCACCATCATGATGACAATATTGGGCCTGTCTGCAGAGGCAACACAAGGGAGGCCAATTAAGGCCAACGAGATGGACTTGAGATATGTATTCATCCTGGACCTCACTTCTTGTTCTTCGGCTTCCTGTTTCCTCTTGGCTTTGGCTTGGGCTTGAACTTTCCGGGGAGTTCATTGGCGGCAATATCGACATCGCGGACCTGTTTCTTCAACTCCTTCTCCAGTCGGGCAATCACCGCCTTGTTCTCCGTGTTCGCTGCAACGTTGTGCAGTTGATCCGGGTCCACCTTGCGGTCAAACAATTCATCCGGGTGCCCGGCAATCTTCAGGTAGGTGTGGCGGTCGGTCCGGATACCATAATGATTTGGGGCACCCCAGTAGGTGTAGAACTGGGATTTTCGCCAGTCCCTGACAGCTTTGCCATTGAGTAAAGGGGCCATACTTCGACCCTGCATGGCCTCGGGGGTCTCCACCCCGGCCAGTTCCAGTAATGTCGGTGCGATGTCCACATTGATGCATAAATCCCGGTTCACCGTGCCCGCCTTGATCATTCTTGGATACCGAATCAGGAATGGCATGCGTATCGAGGTCTCAAGGACCAAACGCTTGTCATAGAAACCATGCTGTCCAAGCCAGTATCCCTGGTCGGATGTGTAGATGACAACGGTGTCATCCGCCAACTTCTGCTCATCCAAATAGTCCAGCACCCGCTTCAGGTTGTCATCATTGCCGGTCAGGCACCGGATGTACTTGTGGATCATGTGCTGGTACGCCACGCGAATGCGGTCACGGTCGCTTTTCGGGTCATGCTTCCACATCGCATTGGGTGCGTCGTCCTTCAAGTGCCGATAGTAGTAGGCATCCCCTTCACTGGCCTGATTCGGGTTACCCCCCGAATGCAGCATGTGGAACTTCGTCCGTGTCAGGAACTCCTTCTTCAGGTTGGAGTCGGAGTTGCGGACATCCTCATACAGGGTGGGTGGCTCGGCAACTGTGACATCTGCAAGCAGCTTGTCATAACGAGCGGCATGGCCGTACTCATGATGGGGGGCCTTGAACTGCAGGCTAAGCAGGAAAGGCTTCTTCCTCTCCCGTTTCTTCAGCCAGTCCATGGCGATGTCGGTGTAGACGTCCGTGGAGTACCCTTCGCGCTTCCAGGTGCCCTCTGACCCGCTGAAGGTCGGGTCGAAGTATTTGCCCTGCCCCTTCACGACCATGTGCTTGTCATACCCCTTGGGCTGGCTCTTGAGGTGCCACTTACCCACCAACCAGGTTTGGTACCCCGCCGCCTGGAGATCAACCGGGTATTGTGGCGAATCATCATTGATGGACCCATTCAATCCAAAGACACCATTCTTATGGCTGTACTGCCCGGTCAGTATCGAGGCCCGACTGGGCGAACAGATTGAATTTGCGCAGGTAAAGTTATCAAACCGCATGCCCTCCTTCGCCAGGCGATCAATGGAGGGGGTCCTTGCAAAGTCCTTCAGGTAGGTTCCATAGGCGGATATGGCCTCAAATGCATGGTCATCCACGAGGACCACCACCATGTTTGGCTTGCTGGCTGCAAAAGCCAAGGAATGGACGCAGGCAAGGGATAGCATCAGGAAGAAATGAATTTTGTTCATAAAAAGGAATCGGGTTGGCATTTGCTGATCAAAAGGGGAAAGCATTCCATTAGTCAAATGCCATGATTCAATGAATGATGAGCGCGCACATCCTTGACTTTGCACTCCCACCATCATTGTAATCCCATCACATCATGATTCGCACGATTCTCCATACCTGCCTGATCCTGACCCTTCCCATTGCCGGCAATGCTGCCGACGAATACTGGCCGGGTTGGCTGGGACCGAACCGGGATGGATGGGTAGCGGACTTCCAACCGCCCGAGGAATGGCCATCCAGGCTTCAGCAAAAATGGCAGG